>CAKKQA010000033.1 GCA_919901925.1 Omnitrophica bacterium GWA2_41_15
TATATGAAGCCTTTTGATTTTTGGGAAATTAATTTTACCCTCCGAGGCGAGCTGGTCGGAGATAAGAGAAATATTGTTGAAAAATTATTCTTATTGGCTGCGGCTATCAGGCCACCGGCTTCTTCCGGAGGCAAATCCGGGATTATTACGCCGTCAACGCCGTTTTGGACGCTATCGGCAACAAATCTTTCTTCGCCATAAGAAAATATGGGGTTGTAATAACCCATCAGGCAAATCGGTATTTGCGTCTTGCGCCTTAAACGTTTAACTAAAGAAAATATTTTAGCCAGATTTATTTTATTGCGGCCCAACGCGTAATGCGAAGCTTCCTGTATAACCGGCCCGTCAGCCAACGGGTCAGAAAAAGGCACACCCAACTCGATAATATCAACGCCCTGCCTATCCAATTCCAAGGCCAATTTCTCCGTCGTGGAAAGATTCGGATATCCACAGGTCAGGTAGACAATCAGGGCTTTTTTGTTTTCTTTCTTGAGCTTCCTAAATTTTAAATCAATTCTGTTAAGCATTGTATTTCTTCACATACCCTAATTTACCGTCATTGCGAGGAGATTGCTTCGCTTCGCTCGCAACAGGCTCCGCAATCTCGCTTTTTAAATAGAGGAGGCTTTGTCGCCAATCTTTGTAGTGACAGCACACTGTGCTGTCACTACAACTCGCAATAACACATAGAGAGGCTTTGTTTAAAGCTTCAACGCTCCCCTGACAATCCCAACATCCTTATCGCCTCTTCCGGATAAACACATAATAACAGTTTGGCGGGATTTAATTTTCCCGGCTAAGACTTTCAGGTACGCAACCGCGTGAGCTGATTCCAGCGCGGGGATGGTCCCTTCAGTTTCCGATAATAAACGAAAACCCTCAAGCGCCTGTTTATCAGTTACTGCTACATATTCCGCGCGCCTGATTTTTTGATAATACGCGTGTTCCGGCCCAACCCCCGGATAATCAAGGCCTGCAGCAATCGAATGAGCAATAGCAATCTGGCCGTCTTTATCCTGTAAAACTTTACTTTTCGATCCATGCAGAACACCAGTGCGGCCTTTATTCAAAGTAGCGGCGTAATGCGGCGTATTTAACCCCAAGCCCGCGGCCTCTACCCCGATAAACTTAACCTTGCGGTCATTAAAAAAAGAATAAAACAATCCCATAGCGTTGCTTCCTCCGCCAACACAGGCAACCAGGCAATCAGGAAGGCGTTTTTCTATATTTACAAACTGCCCTCTTGCCTCTTTTCCGATTACCGATTGAAAATTCCGGACCATCATCGGGTACGGATGCGGCCCGGCAACAGAACCAATAATATAATGCGTGTCTTTAACATTTGTCGCCCAGTCGCGGATAGCCTCATTCATCGCGTCTTTTAAAGTCTTGCTTCCGCTAGATACCGGAATAACCCGCGCCCCCAACAATTTCATCCTAAAAACATTAAGCTCCTGACGCCGGATGTCTTCCGTACCCATAAATACATCGCATTTTAAGCCGAACATTGCCGCGACCGTTGCCGTGGCAACACCGTGCTGGCCGGCGCCTGTCTCGGCAATCACGCGGGGCTTTTTCATCCGCAAAGCAAGCAGGGCTTGTCCGATAGTATTATTGATTTTGTGCGCTCCGGTATGCAAGAGGTCTTCCCTCTTAAGATAGATCTTTAATTTTCCGCCGAGCGAGCGGCTTAGGTTTTCGGCAAGATATAGCGGCGTAGGCCTGCCGCAGTAATTTTTGAGGTAGTAATTCAATTCAGCCAGAAATTTCTTGTCCCTCTTTGCCTTTTGATACTCATTCTCGAGCTCTGACAAGGCAGACATTAATACTTCAGGAACAAACTTTCCGCCGAATTCGTCAAAGTGGCCGGATTTTGTGGGTAGCATGTTTTTTATGTAAAATTATTGTCATTGCGAGGAGCTATCGTTTGTACTGGCGACGAAGCAATCTCGCTTTTAAATACGAGATTACTTCGTCACTGACATACCAAGCGAAGGCTCCTCGTAATGACAACCTTATTTTTTCTTTTCTCCGGTTTCTTTGTTATTTATATAGTGATAACTGCTTTATCCTCTTGACCATATTCGGATGCGTGCTCATGACTTCCATGAGGCGTTGGCCAAAACTGATGTTCACGTTTTTGGCGCTTAAGGCTGCCAGTTCGTCAGCATCAATAATCCCTGAACCGTCAATATCCAGCTGGCGCAGTTCACGGATTTCATTTAACGCCGCCGAAGGATCGTTGATAAAGAATGCCTTTAATCCTTCCACCTGCTTCAAGGATTCCTTATCCGCCCTTGCCGAGCCATAGACTAATTTATACAGCGCTGTGGCTAAATGTTTGGGCGCGCATCCTAAAGCCACAGAACCCCTATCCGCGAAATACTCCCTGATTCTCGACGCGTAAAGCACCAAGAGGTTAGTGATAAAATAAAAAAGCATAGCCGCTATTCCTATCAACATAGCATTGCCGCCGCCCTCACGCCTTCTTCCGCCGCCGTAATAAAGCGTGCTGAAAGCAATACGATAAAGCACTATCGGGATCACCGACAATAAAGTAATGGTAAGCACATCTTTATTTTTTAAATGGGTCATCTCATGGCCCAGGACCGCGCGTAGTTCATCCTCATTAAGGAGGCGCATAATCCCTCTGGTCACGCAAATGCGCCCGTCTGACTTCCACCTGCCAAAGGCAAAGGCGTTAGGAATCTCAATATCCGCGACACCCACTCTTGGCATAGGGACTGCGGCGCGCGTCGCCAGGTCTTTGAGCATCGCGTATAGATTAGGCTCTTCTTTTTCGCTGACATACTTTACCCGCATGGACCATTCCACCATCTTCGGGCCAATCATGTATTGTATAAACATCATCCCAATAGAAATGATCAGGTAAAACCAGAAGTTCCCGATGCCTAACGAAGCTGACACGGCAACGATGATACCGTAAACAATGCTGAATAAAACTGCCATCAAAAGCCACATACGTAATTTTAACCAAAAAATAGACATTTTAAAATCAACCTCCTCATTCTACTTCGCCATTCAAATAGCCAAACAATGGTATGGCTTCGTAGGAATGGTCTGCTCTATTTATATTTAATAGGTGCTGCGAAGCCCTACCAACGTATTTATATTGAAGGGCGTAGCAGACCACATACGTAATTTTAACCAAAATATTGACATCTTACTCCTCCTATAATCCTGCAAAACGGGTCGGATAAATCCGACCCCTACAGACATATCTGTAGGGGCGCGATTTATCGCGCCCGCAGCAATCGTCAGCACATCCGTAGGGGCGCGATTTATCGCGCCCGAAAAAATCCGTATTGCGTATATTATAACAAAAACCTAAAACTTTACAAGGAAAACAGGAAAATCATTCACCCGCCTTCGCCCTGCAAGGTGTCAATAGATGGTAGGGCTACGGCGCGGTTGTCCCCGCCTTCGGCGGAGACAAAAAAAACACCCGGATTTTTCGGGTGTTATCTTAAGAAGCCGGCCGATAAAGGTGACACTTACATCACCTCTCTCGAACTTACGGCAGTCCAACTACCATGGCTGCCTAAACTGCCTAACTAACCAAATGGTGCTGCAAAACTGCTGACTACTGGTTACGGCTTGTCTAGACGGCTTTAGGTCTGTGACTTTGCGACCCTTAGGTTTCCCTAAGGTTTACCTTTATCGGCTAACCCCACAAGCGAAACTGCGAAGCGGCTCTTGTGGAGACAATTATAGTATACCTCAAAAATCGCTAAAAAGCAAGTTTTTGACCACCCACCAATCAGCCCCTGGAGCTGATTTAGGTTAAACCGCTTACTAGCTCCAGGGGCTGATTTGGGTTAAACTAGTTCGACGGTTTCGTATTTCTTGGGTATATGCGCGCGGAAATTATTATTACGCAGGTTTTCCGCCAGCGCCTCGGATTGATCCATATCGCCATGGACGATAAAAACCTTTTTTAAGCTTCCTCCTGTGGCGCGGACATATTCCACTAAATCATCTTTATCGGCATGGGCGCTAAAAGAGTTGATTACCTCCACCTCTGCCCTAAGTTGAAACGGCTCGCCGAATATTTTCACTCTTCTACGTTTCTCAACGAGATGTTTGCCCAAAGTATTCTTCGCCATATAGCCGACAACCAGAATAGTATTGCGCTCATCCTCTATATTATTCCTCAAATGATGCAAAATCCTGCCGGCTTCGCACATGCCGGATGTGGAAATAATAATCATCGGCTCTTTGATAAAATTCAGCCTTTTGGATTCTTCGGTTTCGCGGATATAATGGATGGAATTTAAGCCAAAAGGATCGGAGTTCCTGGTCATCATCGCCTTAGTCACTGAATCAAGGTATTCCTTGCTTTCCACAAACACATCCGTAATATTACAGGCCAGAGGGCTATCCACATAAATCGGCAGAGGCTTGATCTTTTTCTCTTTTATCAGCCGGCCAAGGTAATAAACAACCTCTTGCGTCCTTTCTAAGGCGAAAGAAGGAATTATGATTTTACCGTTTCTTGCCACTGTGCGGTTTATAGCGTCAGTTAATTTTGACTTTGCCTCTTTCACTGGTTCGTGGCCCCTGCCGCCGTAGGTGCTTTCAATGATCAGGTAATCAACATCGCTTAAAATATCGGGGTCGCGCAGTAATGGGATATCTTTCCTTCCCAAGTCGACAGCATAAGCGATTTTTATCCCCTTAGCCTCAAAAAAAGGAACCACCGAGCCTAAAACATGTCCGGAATTATAAAAGGTACAATTTACATCTTCGGTAAGTTTAAATTTCTTTTTATAAGCCACTGCCCGCATATTTTTAAACGCCTTATTAGCGTCTTCCGTCGTGTATAAAGGCCGCCGCGGCGGCAGGCCTTTTCTTTCGTTTATTTTATTGACGAATTTGATATCTTCTTCTTGAATATGGGCGCTGTCTAAAAGCATTAAGCGGCATAAGTCTTTTGTCGGCTGGGTAAGGAATATTTTTTTCTTAAAACCGCTTTTTATCAAATTCGGCAGGTTTCCGCAGTGGTCAATATGGCTGTGCGATATGACCGCGGCATCCACCTGATGAGGGTTAAATCCGAAATAAGAATTTATTTTATAATAATCTTCGCGATGGCCCTGAAAGAGCCCGGCATCTATGATAATATTCTGGCCGTCAACTTCCAAAAGATGCATCGAACCGGTAACTGTCCTGACCCCGCCGCAAAATGTAAGGTTAACCGCCATATTTTTTCGCCCTTTCTATGAATTCTTTTACTTCCCGCGCGTTTTTTTTGCCCACAGATATTTCCAAACTACTGGAGGCATCAACCCAATCCGGCTGAACGCATTTTATCGCTTCTTTCACATTGCCCGCGCCTAAGCCTCCGGAAATAAAAAAAGGCTTTTTCACACAAACATCTTTTAGCAAACCCCACTTAAATTGCTCGCCGGTGCCGCCGCGCAATCCTTTTTTAAAAGCGTCAAACAAAAAGTAATCGACGCCTTTATACAAGCCTATACTTCTTAGGCTTGCCTTATTTTTTACCCTGAAAGACTTGATTACCTTATATCCTGAAAAATCCCGGCAAAATTCAGGGGTTTCCTCCCCGTGAAACTGCAATATATCCAAGCCGCATAATTTAGCAGCTTTCTTTACATAAAGAGCTTTCGAGTTCACGAAAACTCCGATTTTCTTAATTGATTTTTTTAGCTGTTGAATTATTTTCTGCGCTTGGCGGGGGCTGATATAACGCGGGCTTTTAGGATAAAAAACAAAACCTAACGCGTCCGCGCCGCAAGTTTGCGCGCAAAGGGCGTCAGAGAGATTGGTTATACCGCAGATTTTTACCTTTATTCGCTTATCCCTGCTTATAGAAACTCCTTTAGGCGGCATTCTATTTCCTTCGGGATATTTTCTTTTTATTCGTTTTTGCTTTGGTTTTCTTTTTTGTAGAGCTTTTGGCTTTAAGCCTAGGCTTAAGCTTTGGCTTTGGCTTAGGCTTTGGCTTTACGGCTTTTGGCGGGCCATCAACTACATCTTTTATCTTTTTTTTCAAATCATCAGCCTTCATAAAAGCGCTGCCTATCAAAATGGCGTTCGCGTTTTGCTTTTTATAAGCAAGGTATTCCTGATGATTTTTAATCCCGGATTCAACTACTATCACTTTATCCCCCGGAACCTCACCTATCAGCCCCTTTGCCAGCTTATTATCAACTTCTAAGGTATGAAGATTACGATTATTTATTCCGATAATTTCGGCATTCTGTCCCAGCGCATACTTTAAATCGTCTAAATTACCCACTTCAACCAAACAATCAAGCTCCAGCCTTTGCGCCGCCTCTAAAAACTGCGCCAATTTACCATCCTTCAATATTTCAGCTATCAACAAAACCGCGTCCGCGCCGAAAAATTTGGATTCATAAAGCTGATAAATATCAAAAATAAAATCCTTCCTTAATATGGGCACGGTGACTATCTTTCTGACCTGATTCAAATATCCGATTTTACCCTGAAAATATTTTTCTTCGGTCAAAACAGACACTGCTTTTATTCCGCAGTTCTCATAGATACGGCTTATTCGCACGGGGTCAAAATCTTCTCTTATCAACCCTTCGGAAGGCGAAGCCTTTTTGATTTCTCCGATTATTGATAGTTCACCCGGAAGGCTTATCGCGCTTTTAAAAGAGCGGGATTCCCTCGGCTCTTCCAGCTTCATCCGCAATTCCTCCTCAGGATAACGGCGCTTGACATCTTTCAGCCCCTTGTGTTTCTCGAGTAAAACTTCTTTTAAAAAGTCCATAATTTAATCCCTCGCGGACAAAACGTTTATATCTACGGTAGGGGACGGTCGCGACCGTCCCCTACATCGTTGTAAACTTCCTCAACTCATCCAACTTCGAAAATGCCCTTCCTGAATCAATCGACTCCTGCGCCAACTTAATTCCTTCTTTTATCGTCTTTGCCTTATCCGCGGCATAAATAGCGCAGCCAGCGTTAAGCAAAATGATATCCCTTTTCGGGCCCTTGGCGCCCTGCAATATTTCTCTGGCTATATCCGCGTTAGTCGCGGCGCTGCCGCCCTGCAAATCTTCTATTTTAGCTTTTTTCAACCCAAAATCATCCGGGCTGATTTTGTAAGAGCGGATCTTTCCCTTATTCAATTCACAAACCGCGGTTTCGCCGCAAGTGGTAACCTCATCCAACCCATCCATGCCATGCACAACAAGCGCGTGTTTTACGCTCAAGGCCTTTAAGACTTCCGCTAAAGGCTTAAGAAGCTTAAGGTCATAAACGCCTAAAAGCTGATGCGTGGCAAAGGCAGGATTAGTTAAGGGCCCCAGAAGATTAAATATTGTGCGCACGCCTAACTCTTTTCGGACACCAGCGGCGAATTTCATCGCCGGATGCAATGTCTGGGCAAAAAGAAAACTAATCCCGACTGCTTTTAAACATTCCTCTGCCTTTGACTCGTCAATATTGATATTAATGCCCAACGCTTCTAAAAGGTCGGCTGAACCGCAGTGGCTTGAAACCGCGCGGTTGCCGTGTTTGGCCACCACAAGCCCCGCGCCCGCGGCCACAAACGCGCAGACCGTAGAAATATTAAAAGTCAATGAACGGTCGCTTCCTGTGCCGCAAGTATCCAGAACAACATCCTCGGGCGTATTTACGCGTTTAACAAATTTACGCATTGCTAAAGCGGCTCCGGTGATTTCCTCCGGAGTCTCGCCCTTAATGCGTAAAGCAACCAATAATCCGGCTATCTGGGCAGGGGTTACTTCAGCTTTCATTATTTCCTCAAACACCGCCTGCATCTTTTCACGGGTCAAATCCTTGCCTTCAATCAGTTCAGCGATAACCTCTTTAATCATTTGTGCACCTTTAACCTTGTCATTGCGATGGAGCTCTCCGCGTCATCGCGAGGAGCTGCTGTTGACACGATGCGACGAAGCAATCTCTTTTTTTCCGCCTACGTGCTTCGCACTTCGGCGGATCCACCGTAGCTCATAAGAGCGAAGGTGGAAAAAACGGGATTGCTTCGTCACTGACATGCCTGACGAAGGTTCCTCGCAATGACATTAGATAAAAACTACTTAATTGTCAAAAAGTTTTTTAATATCGCCTTCCCTTCCTTTGTCAATATCGACTCCGGATGAAACTGCACGCCATAAACCTGATAATCTTTATGCCTCAACCCCATAATTTCTTTATCTTTGGTCCAGGCGGTTATCTCTAAGCAATCCGGAAAAGCAGTCCGGGCAACAAGCAATGAATGATACCGTGTGGCTTCAAATGGGTTAGGAATATTCTTGAAAATTCTTTTACGGTTATGGAAAATCCGCGAAGTCTTCCCATGCATAAGATTTTTTGCTAAAATGATTTTCCCGCCATAAACTTCTCCTATACACTGATGGCCAAGGCACACCCCCAATATGGGAACCTTTCCCGCGAAATTGCGGATAACTTCCTTAGATATCCCTGCGTCATCAGGCCTGCCCGGCCCCGGAGAAATGACTATTTTCTTAGGGTGTATTTTTTTTATCCCCTCAATGGAAATCTTATCATTGCGGAAGACTTTCAAATCCGCATCCAACTCACCCAGATACTGGACGATATTATAGGTAAAAGAATCGTAGTTATCGATTATTAAAATCATATCAAACCTCTCTGCGGGGGACGGCCGCGACCGTCCCCTACTCCCGCTCTCTCCAAATCCTTGCCCCAAGGAGCTTTAATTTCACTTCCAGCTTTTCATATCCGCGGTCAAGGTGGTAAATACGCCGGACATCTGTGCGGCCCTTGGCTGCTAACCCTGCTAATACTAAACCCGCTGAAGCGCGTAAATCCGATGCCATAACCGGCGCTCCGGAAAAGAATTTCTTGCCCTCAATTATCGCGTGAGGCCCCTCGCGCATAATATTAGCGCCCATACGGTTAAGTTCTGCCACATGCATAAACCTATCCGGATAAATCTTCTCGGTAATCACGCTTACGCCTTGAGTGACACTCAACAGCGACATTATCTGCGCCTGCATATCTGTCGGAAAACACGGATAAGGAAGCGTGGTAATATTCACGGGTTTTAATTTATTTTCGGTTTTAACCTTAAGGCCGGCTTCGGTATCTTTAACCTTAACACCCATCTGGGCAAGCTTATCAATCAAAGCCCCGAGGTGGCTCTTAAGCGCGCCCTTTATCAAGACATCGCCCCGGGTTATGGCGCTGGCTAATATTAATGTGCCGGCTTCTATGCGGTCGGGAATAATGGAATACTCTGCCCCGCGTAAATGTTTTACTCCTTCAATTTCAATGCAGGGCGTGCCCTGGCCTTTTATCTTAGCGCCCATTTTATTCAGGAAATCCGCCAAGTCAACGACTTCAGGCTCACAGGCAGCGGACTCAATTATCGTCTTCCCTTCCGCGAGTACCGCCGCCATCATCACATTGCCGGTTGCCAAAACTGATGAGCCATAATCGCCGCCTAAAAACATGCTCTTCCCGCGAAGCCTACGGCTCGTTGCCACAACATATCCTGCCTGAATATCAATGTCAACGCCTAAATTCTTAATCCCCTTTAAGTGCAAATCAACGGGCCTGGCGCCGATTACACAGCCGCCGGGCAAGGAAACCTTGGCTTTTTTAAAGCGGCCCAAAAGGGGGCCGAGCACGCAAAAAGAGGCACGCATCGTCGAGACCAGCTTATAATCCGCGGTGTGATTCCTGACATTTTTCGCGTTAATGCTTAATACCCCGTCTTCAAGTTCTGCATGCGCGCCTAAAGAACGAAGGATCTTAACCATCGTAATGACGTCCTTCAAATCCGGGACATTGCTGATTTTACACGCTGACTCTGTCAAAAGGCAGGCAGCCATAATCGGCAGCACTGAATTTTTCGCTCCGCTTACCATAACCGTTCCTTTTAAAGGAACTCCGCCTTCTATCACGAGCTTATCTAGTGGAATCATAAAAATTATCGTCATTGCGAGGAGCTATAGCTGGCACATGGCGACGAAGCAATCTCGCATCTAAAAACGAGATTGCTTCGTCACAGATATACCAAGCGAGGGTTCCTCGCAATGACAGATTATCTAGTTTCTTTTATTAACCTCGCTACTATTACCCGCTCTATATCGTTATAATCTTTAACCGCATCAACTATGTCGAACCAGCCTGTTGCGGCGAAAATATGTTTAATTTTTTTACTTTGCCCAAAACCGATTTCAAATAAAATGAAGCCGCCTTTTTTTAAAAATTCTTTTCCCCTGTTTATAATCCCGCGGTAAAAATCCAAGCCGTCATTTCCGCCGTCTAAAGCGATGGCCGGCTCATGCTTCACATCCCTCGGCAAGCTATCCATATCGCCACTTACGATATAAGGCGGGTTAGAAACAATTAAATCATATTCCTTGAAGCTTATATTATCAAATAAATCACTTCGGACAAAATCAATTTTATTATCAACCTCATTTATTTTAGCATTTTCTCTAGCTAAATCAAGCGCGCCGCCGGATATATCGCTTGCTGTGATCTGGGCCCGCGGCAAGGACTTAGCCAACGCAATAGCTATTGCCCCCGAACCTGTCCCGATATCAAGAACCATTACCTTATCACTTAACCCTTGACCCTTAACCCTTTCTATTGTCTTCTCGACTAAAATTTCCGTCTCCGGCCTAGGGATAAAGGCTCTTTCATCGACCTTAAACCTCAATCCGAAAAATTCAGTTTCCCCGATAATATATTGTAAGGGAAAACCCTCGAGCCGTTTAGTTTTCTTATCGATAAAATCAGAAGATTGCTCCGGGCTCAACGGAAAACGATCAAGATACAAATCGCTTCTTTCACAGTTTAATATTGAGGTCCGCAATATTTCGTCTTCTGTCATTTAGCGCTCTTCCTTTTTGCTTCTTCGGCAAGCAGGGCGTCAACGAACTCATCTATCCCGCCTTCCATGACCGCTTCCAATTGATGCACAGTTACTCCCACGCGATGGTCGGTAACCCTGCGGTCAGGAAAATTATACGTCCTTATTTTCTCGCTGCGGTCGCCGGTGCCTATCTGGCTTTTTCGTTCCTGCGACATCTTCGCCAATTCCTCTTGCTGCATCTTATCCAATATGCGCGTCCTTAAAACACGCAAGGCCTTGCTTTTGTTTTTTAACTGGGAGCGCTCATCTTGACAGGTAACCACTGTCCCTGTCGGCAAGTGGGTAATCCTTACCGCGGAATCAGTTGTGTTAACCGATTGTCCTCCGGGGCCGGACGAACGAAAGACATCTATCTTGATCTCTTTAGGGTCAATTACAACATCCACTTCCTGGGCTTCTCTCATCACAGCCACTGTCGCGGTAGAAGTGTGTATCCTGCCGGAGGCCTCTGTAACAGGCACGCGCTGGACGCGGTGGACGCCGGATTCAAATTTAAGCCGCTTGTAAGCCTGCGGGCCCCTGACAGAGAATATAGCTTCTTTAAACCCGCCTGCTTCCGTCGAATGCGACTGAATAGCCTCTACCTGCCAATTATGGTTCGCGGCATACTTTGTATACATACGGAACAAATCGCCGGCAAAAATACTGGCCTCGTCACCGCCTGTGCCTGCCCTGATTTCGATAATAACATCCCTATTCTCATCCTTGTCTTCTTCCCTTAAAAGCTCCTCTAACTCTTTTTCTAAAGAAGCTATTTTTGTCTTTAAACGCGGGATCTCTTCCTTGGATAAAGCAAGCAGGTCGGAATCGGCATCCTTACTCTTGCTTAAATGCTCCAATTCAGCCAATTCCCGGGACAAAGCCTTAAATTCACGGTATTTTTTAACCGGCTCTCCTATATCAGAAAATTCCTTGGCTAACTTCTGATATTCGCCCTTATCGGAAATAAGTTTAGGGTCAGCCAGCATCTGTTCCAGTTCGGCATAGCGAACCTCTAATTGATTCAATTTATCTATCATCTTATCTGTGCCTATCTGTGTTTATTTTTTATACTTCTTCATATACTTATCCACCCTACCCGCTGAATCAATTAATTTTGATTTACCGGTATAAAACGGATGGCACTTAGAACAAATCTCCACGCGGATACTCGGCTTGGTCGAGCGGGTATGAATAACCTCTCCACAGGCGCAGATTACCGTCGTGTCTTGATATTTCGGGTGAATTTTATCTTTCATGTTATCCTCCTATTAATGGTTCATGCTGCCTAAAAACTCAACATTTGACTTTGTCTTAGACAGCTTTTCAATTAAAAGCTCCATTGCCTCCACATTGTTCATTTCATTCAACACCTTGCGCAATATCCAGACTTTATTCAAATCATCCGGTTTAAGCAATAATTCTTCATGGCGGGTATTAGACCGCTTAATATCAATCGCCGGGTATATCCTTCTTTGAAACAAATTACGGTCAAGCTGGATTTCCATGTTGCCTGTTCCCTTGAACTCTTCAAAAATAACCTCATCCATCCTGCTTCCGGTATCTATCAACGCTGTCGCGATAATCGTCAAGCTCCCGCCTTCCTCTACCGCTCTTGCCGCGCCGAAAAATCTCTTTGGCTTTTGCAGGGCGTTAGCATCGACACCGCCGGAGAGGATCTTTCCGCTATGCGGCACAACAGCGTTATAGGCCCTGGCAAGGCGCGTAATACTATCCAACAATACTACCACATCCCGCTTATGTTCTACAAGGCGTTTTGCTTTTTCCAAAACTATTTCAGCTACCTGCACGTGGCGTTCCGGAGGCTCATCGAAAGTCGAAGAAATGACTTCGCCTTTTACACTACGCTGCATCTCGGTAACTTCTTCCGGGCGCTCATCGATTAAAAGCACTATCAAATTCACATCAGGCGCGCCGTGCACAATCGCGTTAGCAATCTTCTGCAAAAGCACGGTCTTTCCGCTATAAGGCTGGGCAACGATCATCCCGCGCTGGCCTTTGCCTATCGGAGTGAGAAGGTCCATAATGCGCATCGATATATCGTTTGTCCCGCCTTCAAGAGGAAAACGCTCGTGCGGATAAACTGGAGTCAAGTTATCAAATAATGTCTTTTCTTTTATTTCTTCGGGATTCTCAAAGTTGACCGCTTCCACCTTTAAAAGGGCGAAGTATTTCTCGCCTTCTTTAGGCGGGCGGATCTGGCCGCTCACCGTATCGCCGGTGCGTAAATCAAACTTGCGTATCTGCGAAGGAGATATGTAGATATCGTCGGGGCAAGGCAGGTAATTATAATTCGGCGAACGCAAAAAACCAAAACCTTCCGGTAAAATTTCTAAGACCCCTTCGCCGAACATCAGCCCTTCCTTCTCCGCCTGCGCCTGCAGGATTTTAAAAATCAGGTCCTGTTTCCTTAGGCCGCTGGCGCCGTTGACGTCAAGCCCCTTGGCTAATCTGTTTAACTCTGTAATCTTCATCTCCTTTAGATTTCCGATATCTACTTTTTCCATTATTTTTTAAACTCCTCCCATATTTGTTTTACCTGTTTTCTTGTCCGGTTTAAAGAACCGTCATTATCAATGATAAAATCCGCCGACTCTTTTTTCTTCCTTAAAGGCATCTGCTGTTTTAACCTTTTTACCACAGCGCGTTTTGATATCCCTAAAGACAGGGATGCCCGTTCTATCTGACTCTTTCTGGAACAGGCCACAACTACCAAACGCTCGCATTTTTTATGTAAACCGCATTCAATAAGAAGCGGGGCATCGATGATAATTACCTTCCTATTTTTATTCCTTTTTATATCCGAGGCGATTTCCTTTTTTACTAAAGGATGTATCCAAGCGCAGAGTTCTTTTAGCGCCGATTCATCATCAAAAACTTTCTCTCCTAATTTCATGCGCGAACGTTTATTTAAAAGCCGGTGCACTATTTTATCGGCGTCAATAACATGCGCGCCCAAGAGGCGAAACATCTTCGCCACTGTAGTTTTGCCTGTGCCTATGCTTCCTGTCAAGCCTATAATCATGCCTACTGCCCTTGTTTAGGGTTAAGTGATAAGGGTTAAGCGGTAAGGAAAAGAAAAAACTATTTTTCTGTTTTTTTATTCTTTTTTCTTAACCCTTAACCCTTACCACTTAACCCTTTATCCTTACCCCTTACTTGTCAAATTCTTATACAGTTCCACGTATTTTTTCGCCGATTCTTCCCACGAAAAATCATAGGTAAAAGCCTTTTTGACTAACTTTTCCCATTTAACTTTATCGCCGTAAGCCGAAAGCGCTTCTTTCGCTGAATCGATAAAAGCCGGGACACTATATTTCTCGAACACAAATCCATTTTCCTTAGATATGGTATCGGCAAGGCCGCCGGTCTTAAATACCAAAGGTAGCGCGCCGTATTTTAAAGCAATCATCTGGCCTAAGCCACAAGGTTCATAACGCGAAGGCATCAAGAATATATCGGACGCGGCATAAATCTTATGCGCCAGAGAATCATCAAATTTGAGGTTTACGCTTATGTTATGTGGGTATCTCTTAGCCATCTGTTCCAGAAGATTATGGTATTTAACATCCCCAGTGCCTAAAAACACCATCTGTATATGGCCTATCTTTATTAAATCCTCCATACTAGACGATATCAAATCCATGCCTTTCTGATCGGCAAGGCGGCTGACCATCCCAAATAAAGGAGCGTCATTAACCGATAGGCCGCAATCCTTCTGCAGTTGGGCTTTATTCTGGTATTTATCTTTCCAGGTCTCCGGAGAAAAATTTTTATAAATCAGCTTGTCTTTTTTAGGGTCCCAGGCATCATAATCCAACCCGTTGATTATGCCGGAAAGGTCATTTTTGCGCCCGCTCAATACACCCTCAAGGCCGCAGCCGAATTCCTTGCCCTGAATTTCCATAGCATAAGTTTCGCTTACCGTGTTTATAAGTTCGCTTGCTATAATCCCGCCCTTAAGTATATTTATCTTATTATAAAATTCCAATCCGTCGACGCTGAACAACTCATCATCCAACCCCAGCTTCGGATATTCCTCTTTTAGAAATAACCCCTGATAAGCCAGGTTATGGATAGTCAGCAAAATCCTGATTTTATTGTAAAAATTATCCTTGCGGTAAATATTTTTCAAATATATTGCCGCAAGCGCCGACTGCCAGTCATGCAAATGTAAAACGTCGGGAGAATAATTTATTTCCTTAAGCAACTCCAGGCTCCTGCGGCTGTAAAAGGAAAACCGCTGGAGGTTATCCGGATAATCCCCGTTTTTATCGCCGTAAAGCCCGTCACGGCCAAAATATTTATCATTCTTAATAAAATATACGGCGATATTGTTTCCGATTTTTCCCGCGTCCACATCTTTCGCGATAGCTGTAACTTTTAATTTTTGATTATTAACTATTTTATACTTAGGCATTGTGATTCTGACTTCATGGCCTAACTTTTCTAATGCCAGCGGTAATGCTCCCACTACATCTGCCAGGCCCCCGGTCTTGGCAAACGGGACCACCTCGCTTGAACACATCAGTATTTTCATTCAATTTCTCCAATTATGTTGTCATTGCGAGGAGCTATCGTTTGTACTGGCGACGAAGCAATCTCGTTTTAAAAACGTGATTGCTTCGTCACAGATATGCCAAACAAGGGTTCCTCGCAATGACAGGCATAATTTAGTCAGCAACGATAATTCCTAATTTCTAATTTCCACCATCTGGCCCCAATTCTCGCCTTTTTTAATATTCACTCTTATTGGAACCTTTAATTTCACCGCGTGTTCCATTTTTTCTTTAATCAGCTCTGCTGTTTCTTTTAAATGGCCGGAGAGAACTTCAAAAACCAGCTCATCATGAATCTGCATTATCATTTTGGCTTTTAATTGCCCGCCGGAAAAAAGCGCGTATATATTTATCATCGCTTCTTTGATGATATCCGCGGCCGTGCCTTGTATGGGAGAATTCACCGCCTGCCTTTCGGCAAACGAAGAGAGCGATTTATTATTCGCGTTGATCCCGGGCAGACTTCTTCGCCGGCCCATTAAAGTCGTCACATACCCTAAAGCTTTAGCGCTTTTTATCTGTGTGTCGATAAATTCCTTAACGCCCGGATACCTCAAGAAATACTCGTCGATAAAAGCCTGCGCCTGAACCGCGGGAATACGCAGGTCTTTTGCCAGCCCGAAACTGCTCATCCCGTAAACAATCCCGAAATTTATCCTTTTAGCGATATCGCGCATCTCTTGAGAAACCACATTTTCATCAACGTTGTAAATCATTGCCGCTGTGTGAGTGTGGATATCAAGGTTATTTTCAAAAGCGCTAATCAAAGCTTTATCACCGGAAAAATGCGCCAGCACCCGCAGTTCTATTTGAGAATAATCTGCCGCGACAAGGACATGGCCTTCTGGCGCGATAAAAGCGCTGCGGATAAGCCCGGCCAATTCGCCGGTCGCGGGAATATTTTGTAGATTAGGGTTATTAGAAGACAGCCTTCCGGTTTCCGTGCCAACCTGGTCAAACGTGGCATGGATCCTATGCGTTTTAGTGTCAAGCAAATCAGGCAACGCGTCGATATAAGTGCTTTTTAGTTTCGTCAACTGCCTGTATTCTAAAAGCAATAACGGCAATTTATGCTTATCGGCTAATTTACGCAAGACTTCCTCATCCGTGGATAGGCCGGTCTTAGTCTTCTTTACCACAGGAAGCTTAAGCCTCTCAAAGAGCACTACTGATAATTGTTTCGGCGAATTTAAGTTAAACTCCTCGCCGTTATTCAATTCATATATGCCGCTTCTTAAATTAATCAGCCTTTTCTCAAGCTTTTCCGATAGCTCTTTTAAAACCTTGGTATCAATGCAAACTCCGTTTAATTGCATCCACGCCAAGCAACAAGATAAAGGCATCTCGAGCTCATAAAAAAGTTTCCCTAATGAACTCTCTTCAATCTTTTGTTTTAATAATGGCGCCAGCTTTAAAATTATACCCAGGGCGTTTTCCGGTTTTAGACCTTTCTCAGGATGCCTTTCCTCTAAGTATTGAAAAGCCAATTCCTGAAGGCTGAAGCTTGAATTAGCCGGCTCAATGACGTAAGCAGCCAACATCACATCGAAACGTTCTCCTTGGATATTTATATCTTTTTGATAAAGGGCTATTTTTAAATCTTTAAGGTTATGGCCGCGTTTTTTTACTGATGAATCCTCAATGATTTTTTTTAAAAGCAGATCGTCTAAACCCAAAGAATAAATATTTTCGCCCCCGGAAAAATACAGGTTATCCGCGCTATCCTTATCAAAGAACAAAAAAAATTCTTTTTTCCTAGCTAAATCTTCCAAAACCGTATTTTTATTAACGGCGCCATCTAACGCCTCTATTCTTTCCTGAAAGCTTGATGATTGAGGCGAGGTTATCCCCTTAAGCAGGCTTTTAAACTCTAATTTTTTAAATAATCCGTAAAGCTTATCATGATCCGGCTCTCTGTATTTTAATTCTTCCAAATCCAGCTTTACATCGAGGTCATCTCTTAAAGTTGCCAATTCATAAGCTAAAAGTATATTATCGGTATTCTCCTGTATTGATTTTCTTAATTGCTCTTTTTTAATCTTTTCGGCATTTTTCAAAAGATCATCCGTACTGCCAAATTCCCGCAATAAAGCAATCGCGGTCTTCTCGCCTATGCCTTTTACCCCGGGAATATTATCCGTCGCGTCCCCCATAAGAGAAATCATATCCTTTATTCTTTGGGGCTCGATGCCGTATTTCGCCTGAATGGCTTTTGTATCGTAAAAAACTTCTTCTTTATCTTTTTTAGGGTCTAAAACCTTTACCTTCTCGCCGACAAGCTGCAAGATATCTTTATCGGAACTGACAATAACTACCTCTAACCCTTGTTCTTTTCCCTGGCGGGTAAAGCTGGCAATCAGGTCATCTGCCTCGTAACCTTCAAGCTCGAACCCGGTTATGTTGTATGCCGCTATCAACTCTTTAATCAGCCCTATTTGGCTAGAGAGCTCATCAGGCATCGGCGGCCGCTGGATTTTGTATTCGGCAAATTTTTCCTGGCGAAAAGTTTTGCGCGAAACATCCCAAAGGCAGGCGATATAATCAGGCTTATCTTTTAAAATCTTGTTCAGTATATTGATAACTCCGTATACCGCCCCTGTCGGCTGGCCATAAGAAGTAGCCAGATTGCCCAAAGCATAAAAAGCCCTATAGCATAAACCGGGAGTATCTATAAGATATATTACGGGACTGGACATACTAAAAAATTATTCGGGTCTCTTTTTTTTGGGTTTCGTATATGGATAGGATATGTATTTTAAGGTTCTGTATCGTAGGATGGTGTATCCAGCTGTTTGTCTTCTAAGACTTTACTGGCTAAAACCTGCGCTTCTTTATTAGCATACATCTGTTTTACTTCGGGCATTATCTTGCCGATTTCTACCAGCCTCTGCCGGGCTTTTTGCGCCCAGAGATCATCTTCTTTTCCGTCATAAGCCCGCTTCATCCAATATCTTGCCGCCTTATAAAAATCCCCTTTTTTTTCGTATAACAACGCTAAATTAGAATAAACGTCGGTATAAGACGAGTCTACTGTCAGGGCATCCAAATATGACTTTTCAGCTTCCTGGCTATTACCAAGCATCTCGTAAACAATGCCTATGTCATTATAAACACTGGCATTACGAGGATCAATCATTACCGATTTCTGGTAATAAGCTAAAGCCTCCAGCAACTGGCCGATCTTTTGCGCTTGATAACCCTTAACGCGATATTCGATAGCCTTCTCTTTATTGCCATATTCATCAGCGATTTCAGCAAAGGCAGGATTCAAGGAAGATATGAGAACAGTTAAAAAAATACCTACTAGGAATCTTACTTTAGGTTGGCCCATAAAGTTTTCTGTTGCTTTATAGTTTAATCCATGAACCCTTATGCGTCAAGGTTTTTTTTCTTTGTTTGTCAACAGTTTCGTTACGCTAATTTACCGTTGTATTCCTTCCAATTGCTATTTTACGCATTCATCACCATAGAATTTACGCGTATTTTTATTTTCAATGCGAATAAGAATCTTGTAATGCGGCCACGTCAATCCGCTCCACTATGTATAGCGGATTGAAAATATTCTATTTTCCTTGTTTTTTATTATTAACCATTTTGCCTCAAATCATTATTCAACATACTATCTTTGAAAATAGCCTTATTCTCACCGTCTGACAGTTTTCTAAAAATAAACAAATGCTCGTGCATAATCAAAAGAAAGTCTTTCTCTTGAGCGCTCCAGTACCGGGTAGTCGAACAATTGTGCTGAACTTTAATCACATCTTCTTTCAGGATAAAGCCGGATTTTAAAAACCGTTGCACAACAGAAAAAGCCAGCGGGACATAATGCCTGCGCCTGCGAGTATCACCAATTAAAATGGCACAATATTTACCAGGCCTTAGAACACGGTAACATTCGTGGGCAACCTTTTCAATTTCGTCGCAAAATTTAGGAATGTTACTAATGTCAGAAAGATCTCCGTCGATATTTTTGCTTCCGTATTTGATAATATTTAAATATGGCGGGTGAGTCGCGATAAAATCAATACTGGCATCTTCCACAAATTCCAGAAAACGAGCATCGCCTTGCTTGATAACCGGCTCGTAACATTTCTCACAATTGAATTTGCAAGATTCTTGAGCCAATTTGACAACTTCAGGATGGATGTCGAAGCCTACGCCATAACGACCTAAAGATTTCGCTTCGATCATCGTGGTACCGCTGCCGACCATAGGGTCTAAAACGGTATTACCTTCTTTAGAATAAAGCCGGATGAGATTATTGGGAATTTGAGGGGCCCAATTACCGCGAAATTTTGCGTTATGTGTTAACCATTTACCGCGATTGGGAAATGACCATACCGTTGTAGTTTGAAGGTCTAAATCATTTTGAACGCTCTTGTCTTCCATTGAATATTTTCCCTGAACAAACTATTTACCCGTCTATGTTTTTTTTAAAAGGCAATCCTAACCATGCCATAGGAAGTTCATTAAATCTATAATGGCAATTAACGCTATGTATATAATCCAACACGTCCTTATATTCTGGTTTTTTGAACCAATCGCTTAGCACATAAACATACTCTACCTTTAGCCCGAGCGGAGAAACCAGCTTCAAATACTGCTTACGCTTAAAATCACACGTTTGCAGTTTTTCGTCAACAGAACCAACAACTTGCTGATATTTAACTTCAATGATAAATAAAGTCTCACGAATGATCACTAGCAATGCGTCGTCTGGTAAAAGCCTTTTCGAAAGTAAACTCTCCCAATCAACTTTAGACTCAGACAAGAATTCATAAAAATCGTATTTTCTAAAGCACATGGCAACTAACTTTTTTTCAAAAAAGGCTCCCATTCCTGCCTTACCTGAAATCTTTTTAACTTCATAACCCTGGATCTCGCCAATAAGCTTTTGAAAATCAACTTTTTTCTCAAAATGCAAACCAGTCAATGTCCTTCCGCCTCCCAAACCGCCAGTTTTCATATATAACGCCTCACAGAGAAACGTATTTGTTAATAACTAATAATTCATAACGAGCAACTCGTTAATTTCTCCCCGTTTTGAAGCATCGCAATTAATCATGCGCCTTGCTTTTAAACGTTCTATTCTAAAACCAGAATACAACCGCTCAAAAAAGTTGTCTTCCTTATTTTCATTTTTGGGATCGGAATTGCTTAGCATAACCTTTACACCATGTATTTCGGCTAATCTTTTGAAAATGACGGCAAGCCTCTGTTGCTCTTCATCGTTAAATTCATTATTAGAATAAGACGTGAAACTTGAAGTTTTATTTAAGGGACGATACGGAGGATCAAAATAAACAAAAGAATGCTGTTTAATTTGTTTTTGAACAACTGCGAAATCATCGTTTGTTATTATTACGCTCTTTAAAATCCTACCAACTGCTCTTAAGTTTTGGGCATCACAGATAGTTGGATTTTTATATCGTCCAAAGGGAACATTAAAATCACCTTTGGAATTCACACGATATAATCCATTAAAGCAAGTGCGATTCAAAAATATTGTCATTGCGGTCCGCTTTGAATATTCCTTCATACTATATTTTCTAAAATTAACACTTTGCCGTGTTCGGTTATAGTCATTTCTAGCCCGATAATAAAATAATTCTTGGCTTGCTGAATCTAACTCACGGTACTTTTTCTCTAAAGTTTTCAAATAATTAATAACCCTCTCTACGTTTTTCTGAATTGCAACATAGCAAAGGCATATTTCAGGATTAAACTCATTAATGTAAGCCTTTTCAATCTTACAATTTTGCATTACCCAAAAGAAAACAGCGCCACTGCCTAAAAAGGGCTCATAATACTGTTTAATAATACCTTCTCCGTTCAATTCATGTGGGAAACAAAGCTGAAATTGCTCCAACAATTGCCCTTTACCTCCGGCCCATTTTAGAAATGGTCTGGCTTGAATATTATTTTCTTTCATAATGTTTGTGTTTGAGTAAACAAAAAACCCTCGCCTTGTTTGGCGAAGGTTTGAGTTATTTTAACGTGGCAGATTCCCCCTTCAAACATACCACCTGTTTCCATTGTCATATCCAAGATTAACTTTAGCATAACGTTTTGAGCTCGTCAATCTTTTTATTAGCCAATTTATTAGCCAGTTTACCGGTTGGCCTGTTTGCCAATTTTATAATTTAACTGGCTAACAGGGTAACTGGTTAACTAAAGCAACGACGGCATAGTCAGCGCCGGATGATTGACTTTTTGCAAAAACTCTAAGAGGCCTTCGGATGTCGTGGTTGATGTCTCATCGGCGATTTTATCGAGTAAATCGGGGTCACCAACTTCTTTTGCCCGGTTCTTTAACTTTTCAGCCAGTATTTCTTTCAGCTCCTTAGGCATCCAAACCACCCGCTTTAACCCGCCCTCCGCGGAGATAAACTTCTTACTGCTAATATACATCTTGCCTACGCCTAAGAAACCCGGAGTCTGCGCTCCCCCGCCGACTGAACCTGCCAGCGCGGTAAAAGTCATTCCTAAAGGAGTCATCCCCGAATAATCACGGTTTACAATCATTACGCCGTTGGCTTCAGGGATAATCGCCACAATACATTCAAAACAGCCGCATGATGTCGACGGACAATTTAAAATCGAATATAAACAAAACCTTTCGATTGTTTTATTGGAATGCTGGTAAATATAATCATTCACCGGATGCCATTCGCCTAAATTAAGGTCAAGGCATTGGCCTTTAGTTATCGGCTTATTGCCTCCGGTGGGAGAAATTTCATAAGCTGCCTTAGCATCCAGCCAGGAATACGCCCCGCAAAGGCCTAATTTTTCGGGAGTAACCACACAGACATGGTTGGGCGCGAATGACTGGCACAATTCGCAGGAATAAAATGTATCCACATTCTCGTCGGTCATCCCGCTTAAACGCTCATCGCGTTCGTCATACGCCTTTTTTGCCTGAACTAAAACATTTTGGACATCGTCTTCCTTCGTATATAAGGTAACCTGCACTTTGTCAACAATAGCGCCAAATTCCTGGTGCAGCATAGCGTGGATAACCACTCCCAAATGCTTAAGCCTGAAGCCTTTTGCGTAAGCGTCTTTGCTGATACGGATCCAGTTCATATCGCGCTGGCCGATGTGCATAACACCCATGCAATAATTTAGGAACCTATGCAGCTGCCTTTCCAATATCGGCTCAAAATCCTTCTGCATCTTCCTGCCGGAAACCTCGGCGTAAATCCCCAACGGCAGTGACTTCATCCCTTCAGGAAGCTGGTCAATATCAGGCCCGACTAAATCTACCTTACCGTCTTCTATCTTCGAGGAATCGCCCATGCGGATAAATTCAAAACCGAGAGATGCCTTGCCTCCGAATTCGGCGTATAGTTGTTCTCTTCTTACTCTTTCTCCTTCGAAAGCCGCGGCATAAGCAACAGGAATAGGAATATTGCTGACTTTTACCTTAACCCCTCTTACCTCAAGGCAACGAGAAACTATTTTCCCATAATCCAACTCTTTGACCAGCGCTTCATAAGTAGTCACGCCCGAGGCCTTTATTTCCGGGATATCCGTATCCGCGATAACCGGAAAACCCATATTGATTGCTCCCGCGCCGGTGGCTACTTTTATTTCATCAACAGCTCCTAAAGCCAAACCAAAAGCAAGGACGCGCTCTTTGGTATACAAAAGGCATTTCTGCGCCTGTCCGGCTTTTATTCCGCCGAAGGTCAGCGCCGAGCGGATAGCAAAATTCAACACAGATATCGCGGAAATCGTATCGCGGCCGTAAGGAACGATATAATTATCCCAACCCATCTGCACGTTTTCTTCCAACAGCTGATCGATGATCGAACGGCCGTTTGTCGATGAGCCGACAAATATCAGAATGTTTTTTTCCTGTAACTGGCGGACTATTTCAACAGCCTTTTTATTATCCGGAGCCGCGCCTAATATCAAAGCCACCCCTGTCATACGCCCGTCTACAAGCTGAATCCCCAGCTGGCGTAAAATCGAGTCGGTGCAAAATCCCACACAATCTTTCTCTGGCTCAATACCATAGAGATAACGCAAAGCCACAATTATCTCTTCACAGAATAACGCGGCCATCCCGGCGTCCAAAGCGTCTCCTAAATAAGGAAGCCAGACTTTCTCGGAAGGCGGCTCTTTAATCAGCGACTTGGCGTGTTCCAATATAGGCAAAGCGTCTTTTAAGGCCTCAACCTTAGCGCCTAAAAGCGCGTTTGCCATAGGCAAATAAAATGCCGTCTCGGGAAAACCGATTTTCTGCTCGGGGCCTTTTTCTTTAATGGCCTTAGTTAAAAAATCCGATGCTTGTTTATATAAATCCTGCGCCCCTTTTATCGCCAAAGTTGCCACTATCTTAGACATAAATCCTCTCCCTCTCTTTTACAGAATCTATGATTCGCGCGAATCCAAAATTTTCATCCAGCAATTCATCTTTAAACAAAGAAACATTGATCCGCTCTCTAATCAACCTTAATAAAACCCCGCTATTTTTAATATTACCTATTAATACCGCTCCGACAAGAAAATTGCCTTTTAAAATTATTTTTTTGTAAATTGAATTTTTGGCATCTAATGTTTGCGATTGTTCATAACCCTGGGCGCCTTCCTTTATCTTATTAATGCCTAAAGAAACTATCGGCAGGCTGAAAAATTCAGTGGCGTTCATCCCGATAGAGCCGGGATAATCAACCTTGCCGCCGGACATATTCATGCCGGAAGCCTTACCCTGCTCGACTGCCATAGTCCAGAGCGCGTTAACCGCAAAATCACCCAGCGCCAAATCATAAGTTTCGCTAACGTCTCCGGCGCAAAAGATATTCGCGGCGCTTGTCCTTAGCGCGCTATCGGCGATTATTCCTTTGTTGACTTTAATGCCTGCCGCCTTGGCTAAATCTATGTTAGGGCTTACTCCGCGGCCGGCAACCACCAGAGAACATTGGATTTCCTTGTTGTCTGTAAGTTTTACTGCTTTCACTTTGCCGTCACCTATAATTTCCGCGGCATCCTGCCCAATGATCACCTCAATGCCATAAGATTCTAACCGCTTCTGGACTAACCCCGCGGCAACATTATCCAGCATCTGCGATAAAATTTGCTTAGACTTCACGATTATTTTTACGTCCAGCTTTCTTTTCCTTAAGGCGTACGCGGCCTTCAGGCCGACCAGCCCGCCGCCTAAAACACAAGCCGTCTTTACGCCGGGAAGAGAGCTCTCAATCCCCTTGGCATCATTGATGGTCCGGAAAACAAAGACGCCTTTTTGATTAATCCCTTTTACATCGGGAACAATGGCGCTTGCGCCGGTAGAAATCAATAACGAATCGTAATTTAACTGGCTATTATCCGCGCAGGTAACCAGATTTTTCTTAACATCGATGCCGGTTACTCTTTTATTCGAAAAAAGCTGAACGTTATTTTCTCGATAAAAGCTTTCCGGTCGGTAAAATATTTTGTCTGCTCTAACATCACCGGCTAAATAATATGAGATAAGGCAGCGGCAATATGCCTGGCCTTCCTCATCAGAAACGACTGTAACCTTAGAAGACTTATCATCCTTGCGGATCGCCTCAACAGCGGAAATCCCAGCCGCGGAATTACCTATAATCAAATATTGTTTCATATTTCTTCTTTGGGGTCAGGTCCAAAACGCGGTTGAGAAGTGTCCCCATTACTTGGGGACACTTCTCACGGTTAATTGGGACCTGTCCCCACGGTTGTTTTGTACCTGTCCCTAAACTTCCTCCCAGGCTACCGCGCCGGTGGGGCAGGCCTTCAGGCAGCTGGGTTCTTCTTTATCCTGACATTTATCACAGCGTAGGGGAATTTTAACTTTTGCATCCGGCCAAATTGCCCCGTAAGGACAAGACATAATGCACATCCAACATCCCACACAACGGGTTTTATCATGCACGACCAATTTCTTTTCCGTGTCATATTTCAACGCGGCGGCCATACAGGCATCCACGCATTTTGGCTCCTGGCAATGCCTGCAGGAAAGAGGGTAATTATTACCTTTTGCGAAAGACACCTTTTTCCTAGGTAAAGACAACACCTCTTCCTTCAGCGCCTTAAACAAGTCTCCGGATGCAGAATGCGCCACTGCGCAGACAATCTCGCAAGATTTACATCCTAGACATTTTTTAATTTTGTAATATAGTTGTTTCATTTGATTAAAAATCTGTAGTTTTTTTCGCGAATTGCGATTTTAGCCAAATTTATTTCACAGTTGAGGGAATCCCAAATCCGCCGGAGTATTGTAAGGAAGTAGTACGAAGGCGGTATATTTGGGATGGCGAAGGTGTACGAGCCGTTTTTGCTAGAGCAAAAACGGCGAGTTCTGCAGCCACCGAAACTGTGAAAGAAATTTGGCGGCCCCGCCGGAGGCGGGGGAAAATCGCTTTGAGCGAAAAAAGCTACAGATTTTTGATTATCTAACATGTGGTTTTTAATTTCAACGCCGCGCGTTTTTTATCAATGTGCGCAATCATTAATTCTGCCATCTTAAGGGGATCATCGCAAAATTCAAACCTGCCGCCGACAACGCTTTCCAGGCCCTTAGTCAGATAATCAGTTACATTCTGGCTTCCTAAGACGGAAAATGGCCCTCCGCCAAAAATCGTGTAAACACCCGAAGCCACAAAATAAAAACCTATGGTAATCGCTTTCTCCGACATCCATTCCGGGGCGCAGCCAGCCGCGGGGATATCGGATAAATCCTCGCCCAGGCCGCCTTCTTCAATTATGCGCGAAGCCGCGGTCAAAATACGGGAATTATCCACGCACGAACCTAAATGCAGGACAGGCGGAATACCCACAGCCTCACAGATTTCCTGCAGGCCTTTGCCGGCATAAGTTTTTGCCGCCTCAGGAATTAACAAACCTTGTTTGGCGCAGGCAATTGCCGCGCAACCAGTCTGCAAAACCAGGACATCATTCTTAATTAATTCCTTGACCAAAGCAGTATGAAAATAATCATGCTGGACTTTCGGATTGTTGCATCCCACCACACCGGCTAATCCGCGGATCTTTCCGGCGATGATCGCCTCATTTAAAGGCCTATAGGAAGCCCTGTACCTGCCGCCTAGCATGTTGAAAATTACTTCCTTGGTGAAACCGGCGACCAGGTCCATTTCATGTTTTGGTATATTTACCCTGTCTTTTTTGCGGTTAGCAAAATTCTCCACGCCGATTTTAATAATCTTTTTTGCTGTTTCATAGGCATCGTGAACTTCAAATTCGACGTGGGTTACTCCCGGAAAACGGGCCTTAGAACTTGTGGTAACCAGTTTTGTGTGATAACAGCTGGCGACCTCCTTGAGAGCGGGCATTATACACTGCACATCCACCATCATCAATTCCACAGCCCCGGTAACGATAGCTAATTCCTGCTGAAGGAAATTTCCCGCCACTGGTATGCCATGGCGCATAAGGACTTCGTTAGCCGTACAGCAAATGCCTGCCAGATTAATACCCTGCGCGCCTAAACTCTTAGCTAATTTTAGCAGCTCAGAGTCAGAGGCGGCCTTAACTGTCATCTCTGACAATATCGGCTCATGGCCATGCACAACAATGTTCACATAATTTTCTTTTAACACACCCAGATTGACTTTGCCGCGGATAGGCTGAGGGCTTCCTAGTATAACATCCTGGACATCAGTGGCAATCATTGAGCCGCCCCAACCGTCAGACAAAGCACAGCGCATTCCGTTATTGATAATATTCTTGTAGTCATTATCCACGCCCATAGTGGTTGTGTGTAATAATTCCACCACTTCCCTGTCGATACCGCGGGGAATAATGTTTAATTTTTTCCAAATCTGCCGGCGTTTTTCCGGCGCCCTTTTGGTAAAATTTAATTCACCTTCCTGTTTTCCAAACTCTTCCAGAAGTTTTTTAGAAAGCTCTTTGACAATTTCTTCCTGGGATTTTGTAATATCAATTCCGAATTCACTAGCCAGCTTCTTCAACTTTTCAGGATCTAAAATTTCATAACCATGGGAATGCGCGGATTTATCCGCGTGCGCGTGCTTCTGTGCTAACAAAGCCAATGTTAAGGCCACATCCCTGCCGTGGTCAGAATGGGCCGAAGCCCCAACCGCGATTTTCCTTGCCAGGTTACGCGCAGTAATGGTATCAGCATCAGCGCCGCAGACTCCGGTTTGCGCGCCTTCGCCAAAAGGATCGATACGGCAAGGCCCCATGCTGCAGACGGTGCAGCATACTCCTAACTGCCCGAAGCCACACTGCGGGCCCTGCGCTTCCAACCTATCCCAGCATGTCTTGACATTATCATCCTGGGCTTTTTTCAATGTTTCCAAAACAGCCAAATCTATAGATTTCTTCTCAATTTTAGACATCCTGATTCCTCCATAAATGAAACCCTCAAGTAAAGGCCTATAGTTTGAAACCGTGGCCTGCGTCGAAGGGTGATTATTTGTTTTAGCTCATTCGTAATTATTGTGGAAACGATGGATAGATGAAAGTGTTGTTCGCACACAATTAGAAAATTTTTGCCAAATGCCGGCAAGGATTTGCGGCGAATGAAGCGAGCTTATTTAAGTATAAAGGATGTCATGAGAGCGTAATGAGCCGCAAACCGCAGCCGACGGCAAAAATTTTCGTGCGCGAACAACACTTTCATCTATCATTTTGATTATCAATTTATTTTCAAGCTTTTACAGGAATAAGCTGCAGGGCTTTCAATATATTTTCCCCGGTCCTCGCGCCTTCTTCTTTCTCTTGCTCAAAAGTTTTTTCGCTCTTCTCTCGGTCAGCTTTCCTTGCCGCGGCTGTACAGGCAAAAATATTCTCTATGCTTGAGCGCATATTTTCATCAACAACCACAAAACCTTCCAAGAGCGTTAAATCAGATTCCGCCAGAAATTCAGTATCCGGTTTAAAATTACCCGTAAAAATAACCAGAGGCATCCCGATAATCTTTCCATTTGTAAGCTTAACTGCCTTTAATTCAGCCTCACCGATAAACTCCGCTATGTCAACATCACTTATTAATTCCAGCTTCTCATTCTGAATACTCAAAAAACCGGCCGTTTTGCCGATTACTTTCACATCAATATTTTTGGCGAGCAGGATTTCACAAAACATGGAAACAAAAGGGCCAGCTCCTACGATACCAACAGTATTTGTAACCATAAGCCTCGTAATAATCTGCTTTATTTCTTCAAGCGAAGACAAGGAAAAAACTCCGTCCTTATGGACACCAGAGGCATCGGGCAGCTTAACCGATTCCCCCGAAGCAATAATCAGATAATCGTAATCCATCCTGGAATTATCTTTGAGTATTATCCTTTGTTTTTTGGTATCAACTTTGATTACAGTAGCGCCTTTGAGAAAACTCACATTGTTGCTCTGGTAAAAATCTTCCTTGCAGAGAAAAAGCTCTTTTTCTTTAATGTTTCCGGCAAGATAATCAAACAGCCTGTCCTTTCGATAAGGGCAAAATGATTCCTTGGTGATAACCGTTATTTCGTTTCCGAAACCGCTCTTTACAAGCGTTTCACAGGCGGAAAATCCTGCAGCAGAATTGCCGATGATGATTATTTTAGCCATTTGTTCTTTAATCAATTATAAATATTTTTTGTTTAGTCAAAAATTTTTAACCCTTTACCCTTACCACTTAACCCTTCATATATTTCTTCAGCTTGTCTAGTTGTCGGCTCTCCTTATAACCCCGCCGCGTCTAACACGCGCGGCACGACCTTATCCCAGCCGATAGGCATTATATGAATTCCCTGGCACATCGGCTTTAAATCTTTAATCAGGCGCGCGGCTATCTCGACGGATTTAGCCTGCTTGTCTTTTGTCTCCTGCATCTCCTTAATGAGATCATCAGGAACAAATATTCCGGCGACATTTTCATTCATATATTTTGCCATTCCGGCAGATTTCAACAAAACGATCCCGGCCATAACAGTTGCCTTCAGATGCCTTGTTTTGGCCAAGAAGTTTTCGAATGTCTTAATATCGTAAATTGCCTGGGTTTGGAAAAATTCCGCTCCGGCAGCAATCTTCTTTTCCATCTTCATTATCTGCGGCTCTAGGGGGTCCGCGCCGGGATTGACTACCGCGCCGGCACAAAACTTAGGCGTAGTTCCTTCCAATTTCTTGCCCGCCATATCAAGCCCCTGCTCTAACTTTCTTACAGCCTGGATCAATTGCACCGAATCCAAATCAAACACAGCTTTTGCGTCCGGATGATCGCCCAATTTAGGATGGTCGCCGGTTAAAACCAGGATGTTTTCTATCCCGAAGTGGCCCGCGGAAAGCAAATCAGACTGTAATGCCAGGCGGTTACGGTCGCGGCAGGTCATCTGGAATATCGGTTCAAAACCTTTTTCTTTTAACCTTATGCAGACTGCCAAAGAACCCAAGCGCATTACCGAACTCTGCAGGTCTGTCACATTCAAAGCATCCACCCTGCCACGTATCAACTCCGCGTCTTCCAGAATCGCCTCTATATGAATCCCCTTTGGAGGGCCGATTTCTGACGTCACCAAAAACTTACCCGCCTGTATTTTTTCTTTGAATGACATAATAGTTAAACAAGCCGTTACGCGCTGTAGGGACAGCACACTGTGCTGTCCCTACAAAGATTAACTGACAACACAATGACGATGCAAAGATTTTCTTTATATCAATATGCCGTGGGATTGCGCAGTAAATTCTCATCGCCTACCCGCTGGCCCAAGCTTATGTCTATCAACACCCACGTATCAAGCGGCTTATAAAAAGTGAATTTCCACACTAACGGCCTTAGTTGGCATTTAAGCACATAAAACATCTCGGTTATAGAAGGGCCAAATACTCCGCTTTTAACAAATTCATAATCAAGCGGCATCCCGCATATAACAATCTCGGATACTGCCTGTTTCTTTAAAGACGTTATTGCTTCGACGTTTTTCTCTAAAGGCGAACCTGCCACAATCTTATCAAAAGACTCATTGACTCCTCCGGCGATAACACCTCTTAAGAATGTTTCGATTTTTCCGGTGGGATCTTGAGGCTCCGCGGCGGAAACGAACCCCGAAAAAAAACACACAACTGCCAAAATGATAATACTGATAAGTTTCATATCAAGAAACTGTCCTCCGTTCAGAACTTTAAGTCAGTTTCGCGAGTGTACAGGAAAGTGTTTTATACTTTCCTGTACCACAAAAAGGAATCTATCTTTTTTAAGATTGAATTTTTGCCGCTTCTATAAGGTTACGCATCAACATGGTGACAGTAAGCGGGCCTACGCCGCCGGGGACAGGGGTAATATAGGAAGCCTTCTTTAGCGCTTCTTCAAATTCTACGTCACCTACAATTTTATCCGCTATCCTGTTGATTCCAACATCTATAACTATCGCGCCGTCTTTAACCCACTGGCCTTTAATTAGCCCAGGCTTACCCACAGCAACAATCAAAATTTCCGCCCTCTTTACATGCTCTTCTAACTTTCCGGCTTTTGATGTCCCTATATGGCAGACTGTAACCGTGGCAAATTTTTCAAGAAGTAAAAGTGCCAAAGGCTTACCGACGATTTCGCTGTGGCCGACTATGACAACTTCTTTACCGTATAAATCCACCCCTGTGCTGTTAAGCAGTTCCATAACGCCGGCAGGGGTACAAGGTATGATTTTTGCTTTACCGAATAAAATCTTGCCTATGTTTTCCGGATGCATTCCCTCGACATCTTTTAATGGCGAAATGTAAGAACTGATTTTCTTATAATCAATGTGCGCGGGCAAAGGCATCTGTATGATTATGCCGTTTACTTTTTTATCAGCGTTTAATCCTTCAATATACTCTATCAATCCCGCCTCTGTAACGGCGGCATCCAGTTTATGAAATTGATATTCTACCCCTAAGTTTTCCGCGGATTTCTTCTGGCTCTTAGCATAACTTTCCGCGCCGGCATTTTCTCCGGCGATAACGCTAGCCAATACAGGGAGAAAGCCCAATGCCTGCACTTCTTGTTTTATCGCGCTTTTAATATTCTCCGCTAAAGGCTTGCCTTCTAATAACACAGCGCTCATTTTAATTCCTCTTTTAATTTTTTCAGGGTTTGTTTGATTTTCAGGACGAAGTTTTCATCTTTAATAAAGGCGAGGTTTATTTTAACATTAAGTTGCGCGGATTTAAAGCAGGATTTTAATAATTCTTCTGCCACATAAACATCGCTGATTAAATACTTGTTTGCTTTAGACGCTAAAACAGGGCAAAACCCGCGTGCCTTTACTGCGAGAGCGCACATCTCAAGCGGGACGCCGGAAGCACCAAGCAAATTCTTCTGATAAATCTTTTCCGCGGCCTTACGGCTTGCGGAAACTTTATAATACGCCTCTACATCCAGGTCTACCAAAACCAAAAATCTTTTTCTTATACGCTCTGACCCCTCTAGTATATTTTTTATTTCCGCCTCTACGCCCTTATACTTATCTTTTCCGATAGTATAATTGCAAACCATGCTTAATAACGCAGCCCCAAGCGCTCCGGTAAGGGCAGCTGCAGAGCCTCCGCCGGGGGCAGGCTTTTTAGCGGCTAAATCATCCAGATAATTTTTAATGGAATTACTGCTGTATTTTATCATTTGATCATATGCAAGGGCAACTCTTGCGGTTGCCCTTTAATGGGCGGGCACACAGGCCCGCCCCTACAGAGAGTACCTTGAATCCAGTGAAAAAGCGTCTTTGATTAACTCAAAATCCGCGTTGTCCGCGCCTGCCTTAATAATCGAAAGCACATCGAAACGACAGGATACATCAAAAGAATCTTTGCTTTTTAAATATATAAGCGCAACCTGAGAAATCTTGCGTTGTTTGCGGGTATCCAGCGCTTCTTTAGGGCTGCCAAACGCTAATGACGAGCGGCTTTTGACTTCCACAAAACAAATTGCGCCTTTATCCCTGGCGATAATATCTATCTCGCCTAACTTTGTCCTGTAATTAACTTCCAGTATTTTATAACCGCTTCGTTTCAAATATTCTACAGCCTGCTCTTCGGAAGACTTTCCAAAATATTGTTTATAACGAAACATATTTAAATGTCGCCCGATGTATCGGCGAAGGGCCGATTTTTCTTAAAACATCAATATGTTCTTTGGTGCCATAACCCTTATGCCGCGAAAATCCGTATTCAGGCCAAAGCTTATGGTAGATAGCCATAATCCTGTCTCTTGTTACCTTAGCGATTATGGAAGCGCTGGCGACGGATAAGCTTTTGGCATCAGCGTCAATTATATTATCAAACGGCATTTCAATATCAATAGGAGAATTGCCATCAACTAAAACAAATTCCGGCGCGACAGGCAAAAAAGATACTGCTAATTTCATGCTTAGGCGTGTGGCCTGCAGGATATTCACTTTATCAATGAGCTTCTCGTCTACTATACCCACGCCGACAAAAGCCTTTTGCCGGATTTCAATGTACGCGGATTCTCTTTGTTTGGCGCTTAAGGCTTTGGAATCATCTATGCGGTTTTTAAAACTGACACTTTTTAGGATTACCGCGGCAGAAACAACCGGGCCGGCCAATGGCCCTCTTCCGGCCTCATCAACCCCGGCAATAAGTTTATAGCCCTTGCGTTTATACTTGCGCTCGTAGTAGAGCATCATCTAGTTAGTTAGCCAGTTGACCGGTTAGCCATTTTGCCGGTTAAGAATTTTTTGTCTTTTCAACTGGCTAACTGGCAAACTAGTAAACCGGCTAACTATTTAAACTTTCTTCGCCTGCACTCGCGCAGCTTTAACCTTAGCCTGCTTGCCGACCTTGCCTCTTAAATAATAAAGCTTCGCGCGCTTGACACGCCCGCGTGAAACAATTTCGATTTTCTCAATCATGGGCGAATAAAGAGGAAAAACCCTCTCAATGCCTTCTCCGGAAGAAAGCTTGCGCACTGTAAAACACGTCTTTATTCCTGAACCGTTTTTGGCAATAACTATTCCCTCGAAAGGATGCAGGCGGACTTTGTCGCCTTCGGGAATCTTAGTCATCACCTTAACTGTATCGCCGATATTAAAGTCCGGCATCTTTTTCTTGATCTGCCCTTCCTCAATAAGTTTCATCATGTCCATGTGTTTTTCTCTCCTTTGTGTGTTTATTTTAATAGATCCGGCCTTCTCTTCTTAGTTATCTTGACCGCTTCTTCCTTACGCCACGTTAGAATTTCCTGGTGGTTTCCCGACAATAAAATCTTTGGGACATTTTTGCCTCTAAATGATGCCGGACGCGTATATTGCGGATATTCTAATAGCCCCGCGCAAAATGATTCCGATTTGTTTGATTCATCATGGCCAAGAACTCCGGGTATAAGGCGCGCCAGGCAATCCGATAAAACCATCGCCGCCAGCTCTCCGCCGGTTAATACATAATCGCCTATCGAAACCTCTTCGTCAACCAAATATTTTCTTACCCGTTCGTCTACACCTTCATAATGCCCACAAATCAAAATTAGATGCTCTTGACTTGACAGCCCTAAAGCCATCTTCTGGTCTAATTTTTTTCCTTTTGGTGAAAGCAATATAATTTTTGTCTTTCTCTTTTTCTGCCTTAACCCTTTCCTGTCCCCCGAAGCCTTACCGTTATTTTGTTGTTGAATGGCGAAGGGGGAACCCTTAACCCTTAACCCTATTTTTTCCACCGCGCGAAATATCGGTTCAGGGCTAAGCACCATCCCCGGGCCGCCGCCAAACGGGCGGTCGTCAACTTTTTTATGTTTATCAAGAGTGTAATCACGTAAATTATGGACGCGTACTTGAAGCTTGCCTTTATCGCGGGCTCTTTTTAAGATCGATTCGCTGAAATACGGCCTGACAACTTCCGGAAAAATGGTAATAATATCAATGAGCATAGTTTGTTAGCCTTTTTATCAGTTTGCCGGTTTGCCGGTTTACCGGTTAAAATCTTTTAACTGGCTAACTGGCCAACTGGCTAACTATAAACTAGCGATACATTGAATTCTTTTAACCTATTCTCTTTGATTGCCTTACGGATAGCTTCTAAAAGTTTATTGTAAAAATAAATATTATGATACGAAACCAAACGCAGGCCCAACATCTCTTCGGCGTTAAAAAGATGCCTTATATAGGAACGCGAAAAATTCCTACAGGTATAACAAGGGCATCTTTCATCCAAGGGCTTAAAGTCAGCGGAATAAGCGCCGTTTCTAATCACAACCTTTCCTTCAGATGTGAAGGCACTGCCGTTTCTTCCGTAACGAGTGGGGATAACGCAATCAAAAATATCCATCCCGGTTTTTACGGCACCGATTATATCATCAGGCGTGCCTATACCCATAAGATAATGCACGGATTCCGAAGGCAGAAATTCCATTGTGAAAGATAGCATATTATACCTCAAATCTTTTGGTTCGCCAACAGATAATCCGCCAATAGCGTAACCGTCAAAACCCGTATCGATTATCTGTTTTGCCGATTCTTTTCTAAGGTCTTCGTATGTGGCTCCCTGAATTATGCCGAATAATAATTGGCTTGCGGGGGTTTGGAGCTTGGAGCTTGGAGCTTGGAGCTCGGAGCTGGCGGCTAACTTTGAACGCTTTGCCCAGTAAGTCGTCCTTTCCAATGCCTTTTGGGCATGGCCTTTTTCGCAGGGGTAATGCACGCATTCATCTAGCGGCATCATTATATCCGAGCCTAAAACATTTTGAATTTCTATTACCTTCTCCGGAGTTAAAAAATGTGCTGAACCGTCTAAATGCGACTGAAACTCCACTCCCTCATCTTTAACCTTTCGTAATGCCGCCAGGCTAAAGATCTGATAGCCGCCGCTATCGGTAAGAATGGGTTTTTCCCAGGAAATAAACTTATGCAGGCCGCCCGCCTTTTTTATAATATCCAGCCCCGGGCGCAGGTATAAATGATAAGCATTGCCGAGGATTATTTGGCTTGAGGCTTCATTTAAATCCTGCGGTGAAAGCCCCTTTACCGTGCCTTGTGTTCCGACGGGCATAAAAGAAGGCGTCTGGATATCGCCATGGGCAGTCCGTAACAATCCTAAACGGGCTTTAGTGCTTGTATCTTGTTGAAGAATTGTAAATGGCATATCTTTATAAATGTAGGGGCGGGGTTACCCCGCCCCTACTTGTTTAAATAATCAACATGGCATCGCCATAGCTATAAAACCGGTATTTTTCTTTGATTGCTTCATCATACGCGCGCATAATAAATTCTCTTCCCGCAAAAGCGCTCACCAACATAAAAAGAGTTGTTTTGGGCAGATGAAAATTGGTCAACAGGCAATCTACAACATTAAACTTATACCCGGGGTAAATAAAAATATCCGTAAACCCGCGATATATGTTGGACGTCCGACGTCCAACATTTTTTCCCACGGCTTCTAATGCCCGGGCAGTAGTAGTTCCGCAGGCAAACACCTTTCCCGCATTTTCCTTTATACCGCGCAATTTCCCGGCCACATTACCGCTGACAATATATTCCTCGGTATCCATTTTATGCTCTCTGATATCCTCACATTTTACCGGCTTAAATGTCCCGGTGCCGACATGCAGTGTTATACAGGAAACTGCCGCGCCTTTTGCCTTTATCTTTTCTAATATCCGTTTGGTAAAATGCAATCCGGCAGTCGGCGAGGCAATGGCTCCTTGCTTTCGGGCATAGACCGTCTGGTATTGTTTCTCGTCTGACTTCCCCGGCAGGCGTTTTATATAAGGCGGAAGCGGCATAACCCCGATTTTTTCTAGCCGCTTCATAGATAAGGGGCGGCGAAACTCTAAAATCCTGCCTTCCTTAAACACCGCCGAAACACTGCCGTTGTTGAAAATAATTTCCTGGCCTATTCGTAAGGCAGGTTTGACTAAAACTTCATATTCCTTTTCGTTAAGTTTGCGAGACAACAAAACATCCACCCTGCCAAAGGTGCTTTTTTTACGGCCGAGAATGCGCGCGGGGATAACTTTAGTATCGTTTAAAACAAGCATATCCGGCGGATTGATATAATTCAGGAAATCGCTAAAACGAGCATGGACAATCTTTTCTGTTTTTCTCTCTACCACCATTAACCGGCATCCGTCGCGCCGTTTAAGAGGATGCTGTGCGATTAGTTCTTTAGGCAGGAAATAATCAAAGTCAGATAGCCGCATTTATCTGTGCCTATCTGTGTTTATGTCACTTGATACGATATCTGTGCCCATCTGTGTTTGTGTTTTCGCTCCGGGATAATAAAAATTCAAAATCACATGATAATCGTTATGGCGGCCGGCCATAAAATACGCCCCCCACTGGCATAAACCCACGCCATGGCCCCATCCATAGCCTTCAAAATAAATAATATCCGCTATGTCGGCCATGATAAAGTTTGTGCTGCGGACAAGATTAGGCCCCATCTTCTGCCGGAAATCTTTAGCGCTGATAACAGAACTAGACATATCTTCGTAAGTAAGCTTAAGCTGCGCGGCCCTTCCGGAATTATCGCGCCCAAGTATTTCTATCGCAGTAATATTTGCCGCAGGCGCGTTTTTATCCTGTAATTTCTTGTTTATTTCCTTTAAAGGAAAAGCCGCCCTCCATTTAAAATGCGGCGAGCCGGCGCAAAAACCGCAAACCACACCTTTAAGCGGGATAATATCAATCTGCCAAAGCTCCTTAGCATCTTCGGTATGCCCACCGCAGGTAGCATAATAATAAGCAGGAAATACTTTACCTTCAAAAGTTAACACTTCGCCCCGCGTCGAGTCCACTGCCTCGTTTGTCCGCCATCTCTCGGCGATTTTTCCGCCGTAAACCTGCGAATATACATCCGAAGTCAGGTCGAAATCTTTAGCCTTGGTATACTGCATACGATACAAGGCATAAGTCCGGGCAACAACCGCCTGAGCCTTCAATGTCTCTGTGGGCCACCAGGCTGAGACCTCATAGGGAAGGACTCCTTTTATATAACTCTCCAGCCCCAATTCATTTATAACGCACACCTTGCGGTTATCCTTACGAAATATGTTTACTTGCTCCCTATAAGGGGTATCGTTTATATATATCAGCCCATTGTTAACTAGGCGTATACTAATCGCCTTGGCATCAACCTTTATATTTGACAATTTTATCTTGTCCGGATAGCCCTTAAGAAGCTCTTTTTTAAAATTATTCCCCGCGGAGAGAATACTGTTGTCGGACATGTTATATATTTCAAACTTCCCCCGCACGGCCACATTTATCGATGGGGCATCCTGTAAAATAGCGATGCGCACAGAGGGCTCTTTTTGCGCGCAAAACCCAAACGAAGCAGAAAATATAACAAGGCAAAAACTAAAAGAAATCACCCGTGTAATCATATTAATTGGTTCTTTCGTAATTATTGTGAAAATGATTGAATAGATAAAAGTGTTGTTCGCGCACAATTAGAAGATTTTTACCAAAGTCGGCAAGGATTTGCGGCGAATGAAGCGAGCTTATTTAAGTCTATATTAGATGTCGTGAGAGCGCAATGAGCCGCAAACCGTAGCCGACGGAAAAAATTTTCGTGTGCGAACAACACTTTTATCTATCATCTCGGTTATAGACAAGTTAGAATAATTAGTCCGAATTATTTACGAATACCCCTAGATTTTATAAGTTTATCTTCTCGAACATAACCACAAAATCAACGAAAAGAATATACTTAAGACAAGGCTTGTGGCAAGCGGAAAAAAAATGGTAAAATTTTTCTTCTGGATATAAATATCACCGGGCAATTTACCTAAAAAGGGCACTTTGTTCACAAAAGTCAAAAGCGCGCCAAATATAATCAAGACTATTCCAAAAACAACCAGTGATTTGCCAATCGAAGGAAAGTCCATATTAACGCCTGTTACTTACCCTTATATCTTTCAATCTCTGAATAAACACACCCGCAATACTTCTGTTGATACAACCCCAATTGCTTTGCCTTGTCATAGGCATCACGGAAGCCGCCACGAAAATCCTCATAAACAAACTCGATAGATTCATCCCGGGCAACTCTCGCGCCTATTTCACGCAACGCATCCTGATCCTGATAAGGGCTGACTAAAAGCGTAGTCGAAAAATAAGCAAACCCGTTTTCTTTCGCGAACTTCGCGGTTTTCCTAAGGCGCAATTCCCAGCATATAAAGCACCTTTCTGGCTTTTCTTCTTTAAGGTTTACTGCCCGGAAAAAATCAGCCGGGCTATATGCCGGATAAACAATTTCCGCCCCCGAAATAATGGCAAAACTTTCAACTGCCTGTTTTCTGTTTTTATATTCACCGAAAGAATGGATATTCGGGTTATAAAATAGACCCGTTACTTTATACCCCTTTTCCCTTAACTTTTCTAAAGGATAAATCAAACACGGCGCGCAGCAGGTATGCAGCAACAACTTCATGTGGCTATTCCATTAAACTAATTATTTTTAAAATCCTAAACTCGAAACCATAAATTCTAAACAAACTATAAATTACAAACATTAAACACTAAACTGACTGTTTGTGATTTGTGATTTATAATTTAGGATTTGTTTAGAGTTTAGAATTTAGTGTTTAGAGTTTTTCACTTATCTTTAAAAAGCTCTTCCTGTTCTTCCTTATTATACTTAATCCCGAAATGCTCGTAGGCGATTTTTCCCGCCACCCTGCCGCGGCTGGTACGAGTAATAAAGCCTGCCTTCAACAAATACGGCTCAATACTGTCTACCAACGTATCTACTTCTTCATTAAGCGTCGCGGCCAAAGACTCTACACCGACAGGCCCGCCATTGTAATTCTTCAATATTGTTAAAAGGACTTTCCGGTCAATATCGTCCAGCCCGAACTTGTCAATCCTTAAACCGTCAAGCGCGAAGTTGGCAATTTCAGCGTCTATCTGGGATTTTTTATTTACCTGCGCGTAATCCCTGACCCTGCGCAAAAGCCTGTTAGCCACCCGCGGAGTCCCTCTTGAACGCGCCGCGATAGTTAAGGCCGCGTCTTTGGATATCCCTATCCCTAATATCCCCGCGGAATTAATCACTATTTTACTTAAGTCTTCATTATCATAAAACTCCAAATGATAGAACATGCCGAACCTCCCGCGCAAAGGCGAACTTAAAAGCCCCTGACGGGTGGTAGCGCCTATCAGCGTAAAAGGTTTCAGGTTGAACTTTATCGTTTTAGCATATGGCCCCTTATCGATCACAAAGTCAATCTGAAAATTTTCCATCGCCGGATACAAAAACTCTTCAACAACTTTGGAAAGCCTGTGTATTTCATCAATAAAAAGTATATCCCCTTTTTCAAGGTTGGTAAGTATCCCGATCAAATCGCCTGCCCGCTCAATCGCCGGGCCGCTTGTGGCGGTGACCTTTGCCTGCATTTGGTGGCTAACGATATGCGCCAAAGAAGTTTTTCCCAATCCCGGAGGGCCGTTAAAAAGCAGATGCTCTAACGGCTCATTTCTTTCCCGTGCAGCCTTGATCGCGACTTTTAGATTCTCAACGACAGCCCGCTGCCCGATAAAATCCTCAAGCCTCTTAGGCCTAAGCGACAGGTTCAAAATCACATCTTCTTCTGTTTCTTGTTTTATATCCTTTAGCGGGTTGGCTTGAGAAGACTGGGGAGTTAAGACTTTCTTATATTCTTGCGGCATAATATGTTTAACATACGCTTGGGGTAAGCTTCTCGCCATTACGCATGACCATGATTTCCCCAAACATGTTTTTCTGAAGCACAACGATTTCTTTCATGCGAATAAGCTCCAAAACAGCCAGGAACGTGACCACTATTTCTATTCTGCCTTTCGACTTTTCAAACAAAACAGACAAAGAAAACATCCGCTTATTCATAAACATATGCAGCAAACTATGGACCTTGTCTTCAACAGTGAATTCATCTTTTATGACCTCATAAAATAAATCCTTCGGGACTTCTTTTAGCGCCTTAGAAAAAGCGTCGATTAAATCAAAAAGGCTGGCCTCAAAATATACCTCCGTCTTTGAGTTTTCCTCGGAAACCTCGCGGGTAAAAATATTCTGCCTCAGAAGTTCTTTCTCACGCAAAATCCTGGCCGCCTCTTTATACTTTTGGTATTCCAAAAGCCTCTTAACCAACTCCGCGCGCGGGTCTTCCTGTTCTTCAAGCATTTCTTCGCATGGAGCCGGCGGCAGGAGCATTTTAGACTTAATATTGATCAAAGTAGCGGCCATAACCAGAAATTCCCCTGCCACATTCAAATCTAAAAGGCGCATCAAATCCAGATATTCAAGATACTGTTCTGTAACTTTAGCAATCGGTATATCATAGACATTAAGATGGTCCTTCTTAACAAGATACAGCAATAAATCAAGCGGCCCTTCAAATAACTCTAATTTTATCTTATAGCTCATTTGGGCATTCTTGTCATTGCGAGGAGCTGTCGTTTGCATTGGCGACGAAGCAATCTCGTCTTTAAAAACGAGATTGCTTCGTCACTGACATGCTAAACGAAGGTTCCTCGCAATGACAAATGTGTGATTCCACTTACAAACCAATCAGCGCCTTTGCTTGTGAAATAGTTTTTGATGCTACTGCCTGCGCTTTAATCCGGCCCTGCTCCAGCATTTCAATTATGCGCTTTTTATCCTGCAAAAGCTCATTTCTCTTTTCTTGTATCGGGCTTAAAAAGTTTACCAGCGCTTCAGCTAATTCTTTTTTACATTCGGCGCAGCCTATTTTAGCCTGCCGGCAGGCCTCCTCGACTTCTTTCTTTCTACAGGGCGCGAAAATCCCGTAATACTTATGCACGTTACAATTTTCAGGATGCCCGGCGTCTGCGCGCAGGACCCTTTTAGGGTCGGTAAACATACTCTGTACTTTTTTACGGATATCCTCAGGCCTTTCGGAAATAGCGATTGTATTATTGTAACTTTTGCTCATCTTTCTGCCGTCGAGCCCGGCCAGGCGGTCATTTTCGGCAAGAATAGCTTTGGCTTCAGGAAAAACATCTTCGCCATAAAGGCTGTTAAACCTGCGGCCTATTTCGCGGGCCAGCTCTAAATGCGGCAGTTGATCTTCGCCCACAGGAACGGCGTTTGCTTTGTATAGAAGTATGTCCGCGGCTTGCAAAACAGGATATCCCAGAAATCCATAAGTGCTGATATTGCGATTAGTGATTTCCCGCAGTTGTTCTTTATAAGTCGGGCATCTCTCCAGCCATCCCAAAGGAGTGATTATCGAAAAAATCATGTGCAGATCGAGGTGCTCCTTAACATGAGACTGGACAAATATCGTGGAGTCTTTAGGCGAAATCCCGCTTGCCAGCCAGTCTATGGCGTTATCGATTATATTTTCTCTTAAGGCTTTTGGCTTTTCGTATTCTGACATCAACGCATGCCAGTCAGCAACCATGAAGAAACAGTCATATTCTTTCTGAAGTTTCTTCCAGTTTTCCAACACGCCTATCAAATGGCCTAAATGAAGCGGCCCTGTGGGACGCATACCGCTAAGTATTCGTTTTCTCATAATTTTCTAGCTGTCTTCTCTTCCCCATACGCCTCAAGTATATCGCCTTCCATTATACCGTCGAATCCCGCCAAAGACACGCCGCACTCCATGCCCTCGGCAACTTCGCGCACATCATCTTTGAAGCGTTTCAGGGCGCGGATAGTTCCGTCGAATACAACCTCTCCGTTACGGGACACGCTTATTTTGGCCGCGCGGATGATCTTTCCTTTTTCCACGTAACAGCCGGCAACTGTTCCGCCCCTGCTTAATTCAAAAACCTGGCGGATAATCAACCTGCCTATAAATATCTTTTTAACCTTCGGCTCCAGCATCCCTTCAAGCGCGCCCTTTAGGTCATTGATCAATTCGTAAATGACATTATAGGTGCGTATATCAACCCCGCTTTTATCGGATTCCACTTTTGAACGCTCATCATCTGTCACATGGAAACCCAGGATTATAGCTCCGGATGCTTCAGCCAAAATAACGTCGGAAAGATTAATGTTCCCCATACCCTGATGGATTATGTTAAGTTTCACTTCAGAAGAAACATCGAATTTTTTTAATGATTCTGTTATCGCTTCCAAAGAACCGCCGACATCGGCTTTTAAAATAAGCTTTAATTCTTTGATCTTTCCCTCTTTAATCTGGCTGGAAAAATCTTCCAGGCTCATCATCTTGATCGGGCGCAATTCTTTTTCTCTTAACGCGTCTTTTCTTTTTCCCGCGATCTCTTTTGCTTTCTTCTCGTCGGATACGGCAAAAAACTGCTCCCCTGCCTCAGGCAACCCGGGCAATCCTAATACCTCAACCGGTTCTGAAGGGCCGGCTGCCGCGATATGCTTAAAGAATTCATTATGCATGGCCCTGACCTTCGCGCAAAATGGCCCGACAATAATGGTATCCTGCGTATGCAGGGTGCCGTTTTCCACTAGAAGCGTTGCCACAATCCCTCTGCCTTCGCTGATCTTGGCATCCAAAACTATGCCGCTGGCTAATCTATCCGGGTCTGCTCTTAACTCCAGCATTTCCGCTTCCAGTAAAATCATATCCAGTAAATCATCTATACCTTGACCGGTCTTAGCCGATACCCCGACAGTAATAGTCTTTCCGCCCCAGTCTTCCGGCATATGCCCCATTTCTGATAATTGCTTTTTCACCTTATCAATATTAACCTGCGGCTTATCGATTTTATTCATCGCGACGATAATCGGCACCCCAGCCTCTTTAGCGTGATCAGCTGCTTCTACTGTTTGAGGCATTACTCCGTCATCGGCAGCGACAACCAAAACAACCATATCAGTTACTTTAGCGCCTCTGGCGCGCATCGCGGTAAAAGCCTCATGCCCCGGGGTATCCAGAAATGTAATCTTACCTTTTGGTAAAATTACCTCATACGCTCCTATATGCTGGGTGATCCCGCCATATTCTCTTTCGGCAACCTTGGACTTGCGTATAGCATCCAACAACGATGTCTTACCGTGGTCTACATGGCCCATAAAAGTAACAATGGGCGAACGCGGTTTTAATTTCGCGGGATCTTGGGACTCATGCGAACTAAAAAGTAATTCTTCTTCTGTAGGCTTTTTCTTAATTTGATAGCCGTATTCCGCGGCTATCTTTCTTGCTAACTCCTCATCTAACGACTGATTAAGATTAGCGAGAATCTTGTGTTCAATAAGAAGCTTCTTAATTAGAACCGCTGGCTTTTCCTGCATTGAACCAGCAAGGTCTTTAAGGGCAATAGGCAAATCAAGCTCAATGATCTTTGCTTGCGGTTTTTCAGGCACAGGTGAAACTTCCTTAACAACAGGCGGCGCAATATGTATTGGCTGGCTTTGCGGCTTAGGCTCTTCCGCAATCGGCGCCTTCGGCACTGATATAGGCTTTACCGCTATAGGCTTAATTTCGGGTTTATTGACTTCCTCTTTTATAAGCGCGGCCGCGCTTACCGCTGGTTGAACAACAGGCTTTATGTCCGCGACAGGCTTAACCTCGACTGCGCGGACAACCGGCTTATGTCCAATCTTTTTAGCCGGTTTAAACGCGAGCGCTGATGTTTTTACCCGCGCTATCGGCGCTTTCGCCGGCTTCTTTACAGCCGGTTTTCCGGCAATCTTTACGGCTTTCAACTTCTTAGCAACAGCCACTTTTTTTACCTTCTCTTTTGTTTGTGTTTTTGCTTCAGTTTTCTTTTTAAGTACCATATTTTTATCCTATAATTTTAGCAAAAAATATCAAGCTTTAAGCAGAGGTCAATTTCTTAGCTTGCTCGATAAGTTTTTCGGCTTTAACCTTTCCAATGCCCTTAATTTCAGTAAGAGCCTCGACGCTGGCGGAAGCTATTGCTTGGACATCTTTAAATCCCGCTTCGACAAGCGCGTCTTTTATTTTATCACCCACGCCGCTTAACTGATCAAGCGCAATCACTTCTTCTTGGGCAACATTCCGCGGCGGCTCAACAGCTTTTTCTTCAGCCGGCTTTTCTTCGCCATTTTTATCCGCGGCGAGCTTTTCTTTAGTACGGATATCCAGGTCCCATCCGACTAACTGCGAAGCAAGCCTGACGTTCTGGCCGTGCTTACCGATAGCCAAAGACAACTGGTCATTATCGACTACAACCAAAGCCTTTTTGCTTTCTTTGGATAATTTTATTTCCGATATTTTAGCCGGAGAAAGGCTTGAGGCTATGTAAGCCTGCATATCATCGCTAAAAGGCACAATATCTATACGCTCTCCGTGCAGTTCTGTAACGATATTTTTTACTCTTGCTCCCCGCATGCCAACGCAAGAACCAACGCAGTCGACCTTTTCGTCTTTTGATAAAACAGCTATCTTAGTCCGTTCGCCCGCGGCGCGGGAAATCGCGCGGATTTCCACAATGCCTTCATATATTTCAGGGACTTCCAACTCGAATAATTTTTTCACAAAATTCGGGTTAGCGCGGGACAACATAATCTGCGGCCCCTTAAGGTCCCTTTTGACTTCGCTTAGGTAAGCGCGTATTCTTGAACCTTGGCGGAATTCTTCACCCCGGATCTGCTCGTGCTTAGGCAGGATGGCTTCTGATTTTCCCAACAGATCGACTATAATATTGCCCTTGTCAAAACGATATACTGTGCCGCTGACAATTTCTCCGACCTTGGCGCTGAACTCGTTAAAAACAACATCTTTTTCTGCTTCGCGTATTTTCTGAATTATCACCTGCTTGGCCGTGGAAGCGGCTATCCTTCCAAACTCTTCGGACCTTACCTCTTTTTCGCCGGCAAAAGCCTTGATCTTACCCGTAGCACGGTCGAGAGTAACTTTTATTTCTTCGCCGGGCTTTACGTCAACAACCTTTCTGACCGCGCTGGCCAAAGCCGCCTCAACCGCCTGTATCAATATTTCTTTCTTAATTCCTTTTTCCCGTTCCATATGCTCCAAAACCGCTAATAATTCTCCGTTCATTCAATCACCTGTTTTGCTTTAATAATGTTATCAAAGTTTATTTTCTCAATGTTATCTCTAACATCCAGAAATAAACAACACTCATCCACAGAATTTACAACTCCTTCCAACTCTACTTTTCCTTCTCTCTTTTCCTTCAAAAACACCCTGACGTTGCGGCCGCGCGCCCTCAAAAAATCCCGCTTTTCAACCAGGGCCCGGTCAACACCAAAAGAAGAAACATCTATAGTATAGCCTCCCTCTAAAATGCCCTCCCTATCGAAAAGCGCGCTTAACTTATCGTTAATATCAGCACATTCAGATATAGAAATCCCGCCTGTGGCATAGTCAACCAGAAAACTAATAACCAGGCGGCCCGAAAGCGTTCCTATCTTCACATCAACCAGCTCGAATCCTAATTCATTGATGAAAGGAATACATACCGCCTTTATTTTATCAAGAAGCCCTTCGATGTACATAGATTTCCTCAGTCATTGCGAGGAACCCTCACTTGACATTTCTGTGACGAAGCAATCTCGAATTTAGGCATTCGTTTTAAAAACGAGATTGCTTCGTCGCCTCGCGCCAACGATAGCTCCTCGCAATGACGCCAACTTAACAACAATATGCTGGCGTCACTTCTCGAATAATCCGCACTTATATCCAAAGCGCTTCTTAAGTTTCGCGTAAACGGCCGGCACATTGCCTCTATATTTAAAATCGGATATCTCATCGTCAGTGGCGGAAAAGATATCCCGTAGTTTAAAGTCAGGCTTGTTTTCTTTATCCACTTCCAAAATTTGTGACACCTTGCGCTTTCCGTCAGGAAGCCTTACCATGTGGACAAGCAAGTCTACGGCGTTGATAATTTGCCGCCTGGCCACGATTGCTGAAATATTAGGGCTATCCATGACAGTCATCAGCTCAAGCAAATCCACCGCCTCCGAAGCGGAATTAGAATGCAAGGTTGTCATCGAGCCCTCATGGCCGGTAGTCATTGCCCGAAGCATATCCAAAACTTCACTGCCCCGGACCTCTCCGATGATTATACGGTCAGGCCGCATGTGCAGGGCATTCTTAACCAACTGCCTTGCCGTTATTTCTCCTGTCCCCTGCACATTCGGCGACCTTGTCTCTAGACGCAGGATATGATCGCCGCGCAGGCGCAATTCCGCTATCTCTTCGATAGTAACCACGCGTTCATCCTTAGGGATAGAGTTTGAAAGCACATTGAGCATGGTCGTTTTACCCGCTCCTGAACCACCGCAAATCACAATATTCATTCTCGCTTTTACGCAGGCCATGAGAAACCCTGCCGCCTCATTGCTTATAGTCTGCAACTTAACCAAATCCTCAAAAGTTAATATATTTGAAGAAAACCTGCGTATCGTCACTATTATTCCGTTAAGCGAAACAGGATTCGAAACCACATTGACCCGCGAACCATCAGGCAAACGGGCATCGATATAAGGCTCTAATTCCGTAACCCTGCGGCCTATCGAAGAAAGCACCCTTTCGGCGACAAATTCAACATGGCGTTCGTCTCTAAAGGTTATATTCGTCAACTCAATTTTTCCATTGCGCTCTATATAAACCTGTTTATGGCCGTTAATCATGATTTCATTTACATTTTGGTCATCTATAAATTTAGCAATAGGGCCTAAGCCTATAATATCAGCGGCCACTTCAGCAATCAACCACTGGCGGTCATTATGGCTCAAAGATTCACCCTTTAAACTCTTAAAACTGTTACTGATAAGCGGCGGTAATTTCCTGCGCAAGGCGCCTTGTTGAGCATCCAGCAAATCCGCGTCAGTAAGGCGCGTCAGGCAATCTCTGCGAATCTTATCTTTCAAACCTTTAAGATATTCGTTCATTGGACGCGCCCTTTTAGAATATCTAAAATCTTTTCCACCGGTTCATTAATCCCTATAGCGCGGCTAGCTTTATCCCGTCGGCTTTGGATTTCTAATTCGCCTTTCTTTAGGCCTTTTGAACCGATAACAATACGCCAAGGTATGCCTATCATATCGGCATCGTTAAATTTAACCCCTGAACGCTCATCGCGGTCATCCAATAAAACATCGGCATTTTTTTCTTTTAACTTTTTATATAAATCCAAGGCGCATGATTTTGTGGCTTCATCTGTAATATTTAACGGCAGAATCAAACAATCATAAGGAGCGGATTCTTTAGGCCAGATAATCCCTTTATCATCGTGGTTTGCCTCGATTATTGAGGCGATCAGCCGGGAAACACCGATCCCATAACAACCCATAATAATAGGGCGGCGAGCGCCTTTATCATCCAGAACTTCAGCCTTAAGGCTTTCGGAATATTTTACGCCTAATTTAAATATATGCCCCACCTCAATCGCCCTTTTTTCTTCCAATGAGCCTTTGCACTTTGGGCAGGCATCGGTTTTTGTCGTGCTCGCGCAGGAACAATCCTTGCAAGTAAATACGGTATCCTCTCCCACATCAGACAAAACCATAAATTCGTGAGAAACATTTCCTCCCATTACGCCGGAATCAGCCTCGGTTATACAGCAGTTTAAGCCGCACCTTTCAAATATCCGGACATAAGCCTCATACATCAACTCATAATTCTTATCCAGGCCTATTTCATCAGCATCAAAACTATAGGCATCCTTCATTATAAATTCACAGCTTCTTATTAAACCGTTGCGCGGACGGATCTCATCGCGGAACTTATTTTGTATCTGATATAAAATCAAAGGAAGCTGGCGGTAAGAATTAACATTATTCGCTACCAGGTCAGTAATCACCTCTTCATGAGTGGGCCCCAGGCACATATTCCTGGAACGCCGGTCAATGAAGCGAAACATTATTTGTTCCATCAACTTGTTCCTGCCGGTCTTATCCCAAAGCTCCTGCGGCTGTAAAGCAGGCAATAATAATTCACAGGCGCCGGCATTATTCATTTCTTCACGGATAATGTTTTCGATGTTTCTTAATACCTTAAAACCTAAAGGCAGATATGAATAAACTCCGGCTACAAGCATGCGCATAAGCCCCGCGCGCAGCATAAGCTGATGCGAAACAGACTCCGCTTCCTGCGGAATCTCTCTTAATGTAGGTATTAATGTTTTAGTCCAAAGCATATCGTTAAGAATTACTTGGTAGGGGACGGTCGCGACCGTCCCCTACATTTGTTTTAACTCTTGCATCAACGCCTCAACCGCCTTCTCAATCGGCACCTTTTTAACAACCTTTGCCTTCCTATATAACAGCCCTTCGGCCTTGCCGCAAATAATAGCTAAATCCGCGCCTTCTGCTTCACCGGGGCCATTAACCACACAACCCATAACGGCGATTTTTACCGGCTTAGCAAACGCGCTGTTCCCTAAACCAGAAAGTTTAGCCTGTAATTCATTGACTATTTTTTCCAAATCCACCTGTGTCCTGCCGCAGGTAGGGCAACTTATAATTTCCGGGCCACTTTCCCCCAGCCCTAAATTTGCCAAGATGCTACGGGCAACGGCTACCTCCTCTTCAGGTGGGCCAGTCAAAGATACCCTGATTGTGTCGCCTATGCCCTGCGCCAATAAAGAGCCCAGACAAATCGCTGATTTAATTTTCCCGTTTTCTATAAAACCCGTGGCAGTAAGCCCTAAATGCAAAGGATAATCGCATGCCTGCGCCATCTTTTGATATGCCTCAATTGTATCAAGTATATTCGAACATTTCAAAGAAACAACGATATCCTTAAATTTCAAACCTTCTAAAATTTCTATATAATCCTGGGCGGCCTTAACCATTCTCTGCGCCGGGGTTAGCTTTCCCTTATGCCTCAATTGTTTTGGCAGTGAACCCGAATTTAAACCTACCCGAATCGGTATTTTATGCTCTTTGGCTAAAGCTACGATTTCTCTTATTTCATCTTTTTTATGAATATTGCCGGGATTAAGCCTTATTTTATCGACGCCGGCTTTTATGGCGCAGATAGCAAGTTTCCAATCAAAATGTATATCCGCGACTAAAGGTATGCCGGATAAAGCCCTTATTTGGCTGATTGCGTGCGCGTCCTGTTCATCAAGTATTGCCAGGCGCGCTATCTGACAGCCAACACTCTCTAATTTTTTTATTTGCTCAATCGTAGCCCTGATGTCTTTCGCGGGCACCTTAACCATCGACTGAACAGCAATAAGGTTATTGCCGCCTATCTTTACGTTGCCGATGGTAGCTACTCGTGTTTTATGACGTTTTATTATCATAATGCTATCTATGTAGGGGACGGTCACGACCGTCCCCTACGATTGAACAACAAAGTTTATTGATTCTTACCGCCATCTTATTTTATTAAGAATCCCCAAAAGCTTATCCCAGAATCCATACCTTACTATGTCATTAAAGAAAACCCAAACCGCGAATCCGATCAGAAGCGCTACCGCAGACTGATTTATGGCATCTTCGCACTTTTGCGATAAAGGCTTACCGCGCAGTTTCTCTATCGCTAAAAATAAAATGTGGCCGCCGTCTAAAACAGGAAAAGGCAAAAGGTTAAACAAGGCTAAACTCGCGCTCAATATCGCCATCAGATGAAAAACCGCGCTTACCCCTATTCTGATTGCCTCTGAAGTAATAAAAAACATTCCTAATGGCCCGGTGATTGACTCCCTGACTGCCGCGGAACCGGTTAACAGCTTACCTATCGCGATAAGGGTGATAACTGTCATTTCCCAAAGCATTTTTCCCGCGAAAATAAAGCCTTGAAAAATGTTATAACGCACAAGGACCACATCGCCCGACGGACGGATACCCATAAGGCTGATTTTCTCTTCGGATCCGAATATGTTTTTGGCTGTCTCCTGGCGAAGGCCAACGGTTAAATTAACCCGCTTGCCATCCCTTAGAACCTCCACTGAAAGATTGGGTGTTTTTTTACTATGCACTATTTTAGTCAATTCCGGCCAATACGTTACCTTCTTTCCGTCGACCGAAGCGATCAGATCTCCTTTTGCCAATCCGCTTGTCGCTGCCGGGTACCCCGCGATCAATTCCCCGACATTTGTAGTCAAATTAGGATACCCGATAACATTGACTACCCAGAAACATAAGAAACCCAAAACATAATTCAGGAAAGGCCCGGCAAAGATGACCTTCAGCCTATCCAGCGGCGGACGGCTTAAGAATTCATCCGGCTTACCCTTACATTCCTCCCAGCTGTCGCCGGACATTTTCACAAACCCGCCAAAGGCAAAAAGGCACAAAGTATATTCAGTGCCGCCTTTCTTCCATCCGAATAACTTAGGCCCGAAACCTAAAGAAAATCTTTCAACACGTATACCCAGCCTGCGCGCCTGGATAAAATGGCCGTATTCGTGGACCACGATCATGATGCTTAATATTAAAATGAAGATAAGTAATGTGATCATTTCTGTCAGCTTGTTTGCCAGTTTGCCAGTTTGCCAGTTTGCCAGTTAATTAGAAAATAGTTTTATCTTTTTCTTTTCAACTGGTTAACCGGCTAACTGGCCAACAGGCTAACTATATTAACCTTCCCGCCTCTTGTCTGGCCCATCCATCGGCCTGAAAAATCTCATGCAGATCCGGGTTAGCAACTGCCTTATGGCTTGATAATATTTTTTCGATAATTTTCGGTATTGCTATAAAACTTACCCTGCCATCCAAAAACGCCTCAACTGCCACTTCGTTAGCCGCGTTTAAAACACAAGGAGCGCTCCCGCCGACATTTGCCGCTTCATACGCAAGATTAAGGCAGGGAAATCTTTTGTTATCGGATTTTTCAAAAGTTAAATTCTTAACTTTTAAAAAATCCAGAGCGCTATCGTTATTTGCCAAGCGCCTGGGATAAGATAAAGCGTAGCTAATAGGCAGCGCCATATCGGTAATCCCTAATTGAGCAAGGACAGCGCCATCCACAAATTCCACCATCGAATGTATTATCGCCTGCCTATGCACCAGGACTTCTATACGCCTCACCTCAATATCAAAAAGCCAGCGCGCCTCAATAACTTCCAGCCCCTTATTCATAAGGGTAGCTGAATCTACAGTTATTTTCCTGCCCATCTTCCAGCGCGGATGCTTAAGGACTTCCTCTTTCGTTAGCGCGGCAAACTTCCTTAAAGGCACGCTGTATAGGGGACCGCCGGAGGCGGTTAAATAAAGCCTCCTTACCTCTGATTTATCCTGGCCCTTGAGGCACTGAAATATGGCTGACTGCTCGCTATCAACAGGGACAATAGTTGCTTTTGATTTTTTTAATTTTTCTTTTACCAGCGCCCCTGCCATCACAAGCGCTTCTTTATTCGCCAGGGCTATCTTTTTCCCTGCCGCGATAGCCGCCAGTAACGGCCTCAACGCCGCGGCCCCGCTTAAAGCGACAACAACAATATCAACATCTTTATCCGAAGCTATTTCCTCCAGGCCTTCTATCCCGGAATAAGCCTTGATTTTACTGCCGAAGCTGACGCGAAGATTAATATCCGCTACCGCGACTTTCCCGGGATGAAACCTGCGCGCCTGCCTTTTAAGAAGTTCCGTATTGCCATAAGCGGATAAAGCCTCTACCTTAAACTCATCGCTATACCGTCTGATTACTTCAAGCGTGGCCTTACCTATCGAACCGGTAGAACCCAAAATTGCTATTCGCTTCATATCTATCTGTGCCCATCTGTGTATTATTTCAAAACGTTGCTTAAATAGAAATAAAACGCCGGGACTGTGAACAATAAGCTGTCTATTAAATCCAAAACACCGCCCATGCCGGGAAAGAAAGAGCCGGAATCTTTGACTTGGCAGTCGCGTTTAATCAGCGACTCGGACAAATCGCCAAGCTCAGCAAGCGCGCCCAAAGACAACCCCAGAATAACTAAATGCGTGTATTCAAAACCAAGCAAAGGCCGGCTGGCTAAAGCAGCCAACACACTAAATACTATTCCGCCAATAGCCCCTTCCACGCTTTTCTTCGGGCTGATACGCGGTATCAAAGCATGCGACCCAAAACCGCTACCGATCAAATACGCGCCTATATCCGAGGACTTTGTAATCAAAAGTACCGCTGCCACGTATCCTGCCCCTTGCGGCATATAGCGTATTTTAATCAGGAAACTAAAAAACCATGCGACATATAATATCCCGAAAATCGTAGTGGATATTCCAACAATAGAACCGGTAGAATCCCTGCGCCTGAACTGTAAAATAAAAAGTATCAATAAGGCCAGGATAATGAACAACAACTCCCAGCTTTTGGTCAACTCAAACTTAAATAATATCGAAAGCGGTATCACCGCGCCTATGGCTATCCCGAAATACTTATAGATGTGAAAACCTTTTTTTTCCACCATCGTAAAGAATTCGTACAGCCCGGCGACGATCAAAAACATCATGCAAAGCCCGAAGATAAACCAGAACTTTATTGAAAGAACAATTACTGCAAGCCAGATTAACGTGGTTAATAAACGCTGTTTCAGCATATTAAATCCCGCCGAATCTCCGCTTTCTGTTTTGATACTCGCTGATTGCCGCCATAAAATCATTTTCTTTAAAATCAGGCCAGAGTGTTTCTGTAAAATAAAACTCGGCATAAGAAGCCTGCCACAAAAGAAAATTACTCAAACGGATTTCCCCGCTGGTACGGATTAAAAGGTCCGGATCAGGCATGCCTTGCGTATAAAGAAAGGCGGCAAAAATCTTCTCGTCAAAATCCTCTGCTTTTATCCTGCCTTCGCTTAATTCCCGGGCAGCTTTTTTTGCCGCGTCGGCAATTTCCTGGCGCGAACCGTAATTAAAAGCCAGGCATACGGTCAAACCGGTATTATCTTTAGTTTGCCTCTGTGACTCTTCGAGCCGCTTCCAAAGATAAGCAGGTATCGGGTCTTTGCGGCCTATAACAATCAACCGCACGCCGTTTTCATTTAATTCATTAATGTTGTTGCTTAAAAAATTATCCAAAGAACGCATGAGAACTTCGATTTCCGCCTTTGGCCTTGACCAATTCTCCGCCGAAAACGCGTACAAGGTCAAAAATTTCACGCCGCAATCAGCGGCAACCCTAAGAATTTCCTTAACCCGTTTTATCCCCTCTTGATGGCCCTTAACCCTTGGCAGGCCTTTTGCTTTAGCCCATCGTCCGTTGCCATCCATTATTATTGCGACGTGCTTAGGAATATTGTCTTTTTCAACCATATAAATACGCTACGCTTCAAAAGTAACCCAAAAAACATAAAGTTATCGTCATTGCGAGGAGCTACGGTTAACACGAGGCGACGAAGCAATCTCGTTTCTAAAAGCGAGATTGCTTCGTCACTGATATGCCAAACGAGGGTTCCTCGCAATGACAATTTTCTTTTGCCCGGCTATCTACTGATGCACCCTGTAATCTATCTCCGGGAAAATATTGTCCTTGCTTTCAATATCAGCAAGCCAATTTTCGTCTATTGCTCCGGACTTAATATCTTCATACAACTTACTAAACCTAAGCAAATGATCTTTAGTCCTTTTGACAGCATAATTGGTATGCGTGCCTGTGCCCATAATAAATGCCCAATCCGAGCCTTGCGCCAAAAGAAGTTCGCGCAGCGACTGGTTTAACGAACGTTTAACCAAACCATCGGCATCTGCGTGAGCCTTTACCAGCTCATCCATCTTTAACGACGCTTCGTGCAGATGGCGGTATATCCAATCATTTGCCCCCTGAAGCCACATCTCGGAATAACCTTTATATCCCCAGCTGGACATCGAAGGGCTAACCACTTGATTGAGGGGATTTTCCTGTAAATATTCCATAGGATTTATCATCCGCACCATACTTTGATCATAATAAAGTTTGCGGATTAAAAACTCAAGCCACATCGGGCCTTCAAACCACCAATGGCCGAAAAGTTCGGTATCATAAGGAGAAACTATTATCGGCTTCTTGCCAAGAAGCTCATAAAGAAATTCCACCTGGCGATGGCGGTTGAATATAAAATTACCGGCGTGGTCCGCCGCCTTCTGGCGTGCTACCGCGGCAACGTAAGGTTTTTTATCGTCGCCGTTTCCGCTGATACGGAAATATTTGATGCCGGTGTTTTTCCTTATGCCGTCAGGAGAAATATAACCGCGCACGTAATCATAATCAAGGTCAAAACCGATGTCACGGTAAAATTCACGGTAATTATGATCCCCGGGGTAGCCTTCTATCGACGACCATACTTGTTTTGACGACTCTAAATCCCTGCCGAAACAGGCAACATTGCTACCCCTGCAGTAAATCGGCGCGAACACTCCATACTTAGGCCTGGGAGTCGCGTGCAATATGCCATGGGCATCAGTGAAAAAATACTTTAACCCCGCTTCTTTAAGCAGAAAATCATCCCCAGGATTATATCCGCATTCGGGAAGCCATATCCCCCGGGGCGGTAGCCCAAAAATCTTTTCGTAATGGCGGACCGCGGTCCTTATCTGCGCCTTCTTAGAAGACGCGGATACTCCCATTAAAGGAAGATAACTATGGGTCGCGGAACAAGTAATAATCTCAACTTTCCCGAGATCTTGAAACTTTTTAAAAGCTTTTGTCAAATCATTGCCATAGCTGACAAATGTAGCCCGGCACATATTAAAGCGTTCCAGGTACATTATCGCGAGCTTGTGAAAATCAGGTTCAAAACGAGTACGTTCTACTTCCTTATGCGCCAATTCAATAAGCTTATCTATATGCCTTAAATACCTGCTTTGAAGAAGGCTGTCTGTAAGCATAGATAACAATGACGGGCTTAAAGACATAGTGACGCGGAAATCTATGCCATCATTAACTAACCGTTGGAAGACATCTAACAGAGGTATGTATGTCTCTGTTATCGCTTCATACAACCAATCTTCTTCGAGGAAATTTTCGTATTCCGGATGGCGCACATATGGCAGGTGCGTGTGCAAAACTAAACACAGATATCCCTTGTTCATAGTTAAAAACCTTTGAAACACAGATTGGCACAGATTTCCTGCCAACTGATGTTTTCACAGATGGGCACAGATAAAATTTATATCTGTACTCGTCTGTGTTTTACTTGGTTTCTTTATTCACCATCGGCGTGATAGTCCGTTCGTCAATTCCGTCGGAGGATTTCGCATTGACCGGTATAACTTGCTCTCCATCGGGCAGGGCGAAACGCATAGAAAACGTCCCGTCAGCTTTTAACTTTATCGGCCTCCCGCAAACCGTGACTTTCGCGTCAGGTTCTGTCGCGCCATAAACAATCAACTCGGTATTAACAATCAACCAGAAATTCCTTTGCCCTTTCTTTCTAACCGGGCTTAAAAGCCCGGAAGAAATCCCTCCGGAAGAAAAAGCCCGTTGGCGCAATTGATCCCAAGGTTTCTTTAAACGCACAGGCGACCCCCCAAGCCCGGTTGCGGTGGCATAAAGGCGCGCGAATAAATCTTCGGGGACAGCCCATTCTTCATCAGTTATCCATGACGGCCCATCCAATGGCGTAGCCACTACGTTAGAACGCAATATCATTATAAACCTTCCGTCTGCAAGCCTTAAGCCGAAATCCACGCACCAACTTCTTCCGGATGAAGAGGTGTCTATATACCAACTTCCGGCATTAGGAGAAACTTCTATATCAAATAACCTGTGGGCATTAAACCCGTTAAAGTCTATATAGCTTACATCATAAACTCTCAAAACCTTCTTCGCGCTATCGAATAAATTACCTAATTCACTTTCTAACCGCCGGTACGTTGTATCCTTGACTTCCCAATAAGCAAAAAGCCACCAGGGGTCGCGCACCTGTAAAACTATTACATCCCTGTCATATTTGGCAGGCAAATCGTTAGACAAAGCGCTCTTAGAAAGCGCGTCTTGCGGGCGCGTAAAATATTTCGCTTCTTCTACTGTTATTTTTTCTTGCAGTATTTCAGGCTGAGCAAAACTAACTTTTCCGGCTGTTCCAGGCGTTTTACGTAACGCCACTCGAGGCTTCAGGCGGCCAGGCTTAACAGCTTCGAGCTTCGCTTTTGATTTTTTATTTGACTTGAGCTCATTAGACATATTCCCCTCCCTCCTTCGCATCAAACTAAAAATGCGATGAAAATATTCTTTACGTTATTCGCGATTCTATAAAAACGGGGGATAACCATCCCCCGTAGTGTTTCGCTCTCCCGCGGCTTAACCCAAATCAAAACAAGGTCAACGCTTCATAGTTGTGGTTTTGGCCTGGCGTTTAAGGCATCAATAGTAGTAAGGGCTTCTTTGAGGTCCTTTTCCAAAGTTTCTTTTAGCCTGGCCACCTTTTCAAGCTCCACTTTTAATGCCTGTTCAGCCAACTGCTCTTGAGATAATTCTTTTCGCGTATCTTCGAGGGATGATTTCTCGTCGGACAAACGTATCACAGCCTTTTCCAATTCCCGGGACAGCTCTGATTTTTCTTTTTCTAATTTCGCGTTCTTTTCCTCAAGCTCCATAGTCAAGGCAGCCTTCGTATTAACCGCTTTTTTGTAACGGCCCAAAGACATACCGGCTTCCACCCAAAGCAAAAGGAAAATAATATTTAAAATGATAATGATTACTATTATACGGTTCTTTACAGACTCCTCCACGGCTGCCTCCTTGCCCGCTCTCTGCTTATCTTATTTAAGATTCTCAACAGGCTCTTTTAATTCTTCTTCGCTTGCGGCTGTTTCCTGAATTTCTTTTTTTGCTTCCTTTTGCCGGCCCTTCACTTTCGCGACTTTAGGCAGGACTACTATCTCTACGCGCCTGTTTAACTTCATATCCTCTTTTGTATCATTAGCGGCAACAGGGTGATACTCGCCGTAACCGATCGCGCAAACCCGGTATCCTGAAATGCCTTTCTCATCCGTCATATAGTGCAATACACTAAGCGCCCTCGAGGAAGACAGCTCCCAATTAGACTTCCATCCGGAATATTTTATCGGCTCATTATCCGTATGGCCTTCTATCCCTATGTTATATTCGCTTAAGTTCTCCGAGAGGACCCTTGCTACTTTATCAAGCGTCGGCAGGCTCTCTGTCCTTAGTTTCGCTTTACCCGAATCAAAAAGCACATCTGCCACAAAGGTTATAACCAAGCCTTTTTCAGCCATCTCCAAACGGACCTCTTTATCCGCTATCTCCTGTTTCAGCCGTTCAGAGAGCAGATTCTTCGCCGCGTTTAACTCGTCAAGCTGCTTGCTTAATTCATCTATCTTTTCAACATCAGACCTGCGGCCTTTCTGAAAGATAAAGGTACAGCCGCTGATCATAAAAGCAAAAATTAGAATAATAACTAAAAGGGCGGATTTCTTATAGTCGCGCGACATTTTGGTGCCTCCAGATGTTAAGGTAATTGATTCTTCTTATATCCTTCTGCTTCAACAGGATATATCTCTAAAATATAAGTTAGCACAAGTAACGTTAGTAGTCAAGCGAAAAACGCCAAAAATCTACACAAAAATCGTAACTGGTCAGTAAACGGAGGCGGTTTTAATTCCGTCATTGCGAGGAGCTGTTGTCGGCAAATAGCGACGAAGCAATCTCGTCTTAAAAAACGTGATTGCTTCGTCACCTGTATGCCAAGCGAGGGTTCCTCGCAATGACGATGAAAGGATTTCCCCTGTTTACTGACGTATTACCAAAAACCTACTATCTAACTATGGTCTCTTCCCTTTTGGAGCCGACTGAAATATAGGAAATC
>CAKKQA010000034.1 GCA_919901925.1 Omnitrophica bacterium GWA2_41_15
TCCCCTCTTCGGCCAATAAAGCCAGTAAGATGCGTTTAGGCCATTCATTCCGAAAAGCCTGGCCATAAGTGTATATCCGCCTTATATCCTTATATCTATCTTTACTTTTCGCTGCCAAACCAACCAAATCAGGCAGGCCTTCTAACGCTACCAACGGTAACGTCCTAGCCAAAAGCTCACCGTAAGGCGCAGGGAAATAATCACTTAATTTAGCCCTCTTTTCCCTGTCAGCTTCAAAGATACAGGGTAATTTAACTTCGGGAAAATATAAAAAATTTACTGTTAGCTTCTTAAGCTCATTATCCGCCAAATGATATCCATCCCAAAGCAGCGAAGGCAACTGATTATTTATCGCGTGCCATTTAGATAAATCCAGGCGGCTAGATAACAAACGCGCAGCCTTAGTGAAAATCTTTCCGTAATCAGAATAAAACAATTTAACCCTGTATTTTTCTGTTTTACCGACAATGTTTTGCCGCGGGACATTCTCATATGCGATCGTCGTGCGATCCTTATAGTAGTTTTTTAAGTACAGGCTCATTGCGTACCAGCGAAGATGATTGCTAAAGAAAATGTAATTAACGGCGTCTAACCAAAAATAAGGAAAATAATCTTGCGTGTAATCGCTCTCCGGCAGGCCGAGTATATAGTCTTTTTCCGGCAGTGACTGATGCCTAACCTTAATATCTTCTATTATTACGGCCAAGGTAATTACGTGATATCCTAAATACGCCCTCCAGAAACGCTCTCCCCTATCTAAACCGGTTAATTCCGGCATTACTTCGCAAAGGATCCCCAGAATATCACCCGCTGATTTCCTGGCCTTAAGGCTTACCTGATATACCGATTCCGAATCAGGATAAGGTTCGAAATTAGGTTTTATTAAATCTTCCGGCGTTTCTATGGGTTGAGCCCAAGGCCCAAAGAATTCTACTTCTTTATCTTTAATAATCCCCCGGTCTAAAGGCCTGTCCAATAACAGTAATTTCATCTTACTACACCTGTATTTTCCTCATATCTATTTTATATAATCCGTTTGAACATTCAAAACACGCAGGATGACGATAAATCTTATTCTTAAAATCTCTTCGCATTCGCTTCATTATATCGGAAGCAAATATCACCCTTAGGCTTTCATTGTAAATATTGCCAACCGTTACTTCAACGCCATAGAAATTTGGGCAGGGAAGCACATCCCCATTACCGCGGACAATTAATATCCTCCACGGAGAGTTACAACGAAAATCCCTGACTAAATCCGCATCCTCGGGTATTAATTTTGAATTTGCGTTTTTCCAGGTGTAATAAGGCTGGATATCGATATAATCGGCTATAGTAGAATACTCCTCTATGAATTGTTTTAACTCATGCCGATTAAGGCTATTCACGGCAAAACTAACCCTTACTATAGGCAAATTAGTACCCAACTTTTTCTTATACTCTATAGTTTTGTTTAAGGCCCATAATACTTTTTTAAAATCGCCCCCCACCCTTACGCTATCATAAGTTTCCTCGGTAAGGGCGTCTATGGAGAATAATATACGCGTAACCCCGGCATTTATTACCCCCATAATCCTTTCCTCGTTAAACATTATTCCATTAGTAGTCATAATAATATCCATAAAGCCGTGCTCTTTAGCAAAGGCAATCCGCGCTTCCAGGTCTTTAACCAAAAGCGGCTCGTCATTATTATGCGTAGAAATGGACGGGCAATTATTCTTCTCGCCCTCCAAAATAACTTTTTCATATAAATTCCAAGGCATGCAACTTATGTCAAAAGAAAATTTCCGCTGGAGCTCCGGATACGCATGAATACATGAAAGACAGCGCATATTGCATCTATATGTCTGCTCCATCATAATATACAGAGGAAAAGGCGGCTCATAATCAAAATTACCGGCCAAATTCCATTGGCGCCTGTATTCGATATAGCGGCCGCCATACATCTGAACCAATTCATTTTCGGCTTTTTCCAGCCCTTGCGTACTAAATTGTTTAATCAAGGGCAGAGGTAATTCTGCCTGTAAATTCTCGCTCATCTTATTTTCCTGCATAACATAAATATCCTGCTGCCCAGATTATTCTTATAAAGATATTCTGGGGTTAAAAAGTCTAAGCATAGCTCGGCAGAACCGCTATAAGGATCTTCGTAAGACAGATAATTCTTAATAGTCCCCAATTCTGAAATAACATTGTCTGTCTCCAACACCTTAAAGTTATTTTTTTTAGCTAATCTAGATAATGTATCGATGCTGAAGAAATTTACATGAGAACTGCCGCCGAAAGTTCGAGACTTTTCCTGAAGAATACGGGTTACCAGAGCGTTTATGTTAGGGACACAAATAAAAAGCAAGCCTCCGGGCTTTAAAATATTGCGGACCTGCTTGATAAAAGCAACCGGATGATTAATATGCTCAAGCACCTCCCATATTGTTACGACATCTACTGAATTAACGGCGTATATATTATCTTCGAGCGACTTAGCGAATACCTTTATTTTACGCTTTTGAATTACCTTAACCGCCTCGCTGTTAAATTCAATTCCACTAACATCCCAGCCGTTGTTTTTGGCTGTTTCTAAAAAAAGCCCCGAGCCTGCTCCGATATCAACCAATAAACCTTTGCCGGGCATATGCTTCTCAATAAACTCAAGGCCATATTTAAATTTTCCGGCATCCATCGATTCCTGTTCAGGGGTAAGCAAAACTTTTGTCCATGTCCGGTAAAGCTTGCCAAAAAAATGATCCCGGTATTTATCTTTAGCGGTAGGATTAACAAAAATAAAACCGCAGGCACAGCACTTAACATGGGTAAAGCCGTCTTTTACAAATACTGTCCTATGGACCTTACCGCCGCAAACCGCGCAAATCATAGCCTCTGACATATGCAGGTATAAAAGATTTGTCTTTGGGTCAATAAAGTATTTTTTTATCTTTTTTGACATGGAATCCACATGCGCATTGCGTTTGGTTATTTCATTGAAATAATGCGTTCCATAGGTAAAATACCCGTCAAACTTATTCTTTTTTTTGGTTTTAGGCGAATAATTCATTTTTAATTTAATTTCTCTCCTGCTGTAAAATTCATTTTATCCGCTCTTTTAATCAGCAAAACGTTGTCAGCCGAAGAAACGCAAAAGCCATTTCTACCAACTCCCACCACAACACCAGGCTCAACATCAGCGGAAAAATTTACGGGATAAGCTTCGCGAATCCTGATTTTTCTGCCTTTATACGTAAAGAAAGCGCATGGCCAAGGCGGCAAAAGCGCTCTAATTAGATTGTATATTTGCATACTATTGCGATTCCAATCAATACTGCCGTCATCCGGAGACCTTAGATGATAAGCTTTAACCTTAAGCCCTGTTTGCGGAAATAGCTTCAAATTATCATCGCGCACCGCGGCAATCAGTCTAGTCAA
>CAKKQA010000035.1 GCA_919901925.1 Omnitrophica bacterium GWA2_41_15
AAACAGTTTACCAGGATAAGCTTTTAGGGACAGCTGACGCGGTAAAGCGCGCGTCCAGCAGCCTGGATGGTTTTAGCGGCAATATATTGATTCTTTACGGCGACCAGCCGTTATTGGAAAAAGAAACGTTAGCCCGCTTGCTTGAAAAACATAACGAAAATAAGGCTGACGCCACTATTCTGACAGGGATAACAAATGATCCTTTTGGTTATGGCAGGATTATTCGCGATAATTTTTCCCGTGTTACCGCCATAGTCGAAGAAAAGGACGCTGATTACGCTCAAAGGGAAATAAAAGAGATAAATACCGGAATAATTTGTTTTAAAAAAGAGCCGCTTTTGCGTTCAATCGCCGGGATAAAGCCGAATAACGCTAAGAAAGAGTATTATCTTACGGATGTTATTAAGATATTCGCGCAGGAAGGTTTGAGGATAGAATCTTTGTGTATTGATGAAAAGGACGCCGGACAAGCGCAGGGAATAAACACGCGCGGTGACTTAATAGCCGCCCAGAAAGTTATGCGGCTTCGGCTTTTAGAGGATTACATCGGCAAGGGAGTAAGTATCGTTGACCCTGAAAGTACCTTTATAGACAGTGGCTGTAAAATAGGCGAAGAAACAGTAATTTATCCCTTTACAGTTATAGATAAAGATGTTAAAATAGGAAAATTATGCTCAATAGGGCCGTTTTGTCATTTAAGGAGCGGCACCGTCCTTGAGGATAATGTTTTAATAGGCAATTTTACCGAGCTTGTCCGTACCCGCATTGGCAAGAATACCTGGATGAAACATTTTAGTTATCTGGGCGACGCGGTTGTGGGCAGGAATGTAAATATAGGCTGTGGAACGGTTTCTGCGAATTTCGACGGCGTAAATAAACAAAAAACTGTTATTGAAGACGATGCGTTTATAGGCGTGGATACACTTCTGCGTGCCCCGGTAAGAATAGGCAAAAAAGCAAAAACCGGAGCAGGCGCGGTAGTTATTAAAGACGTTAAAAAAGGCACTGTAGTTGTAGGGGTTCCGGCGCGCGAATTAAAAAAAGCTTAATACAAGAAAATTTTACGTTAATGCAGATATAAGCAGGTTATAATCTGTGCCCATCTGTGTTATTAGTATGTCGATAGGCAAATATCTGTGATTATCTGTGTTTAGGAGAAGAGAAAATGGACAAACTTGCCATTATTACAGGTAATGCCCATCCGCAGTTAGCAAAAGATATTTGTAAATACCTGAACATAAAATTATCAGATGCTTTAGTCAGCAAGTTTAGCGAAGGGGAAACAAGGGTAAAGATTAACGAGAATATCAGGGGCAAAGATTGCTTTGTCATACAGCCTACCTGTCCGCCGCCTAATGAAACCCTAATGGAGCTGTTGATCCTTATAGACGCTCTTAGAAGGGCTTCGGGAAAAAGGATTACAGCGGTAATCCCTTATTTCGGATACGCCCGTCAGGACCGTAAAGACCAGCCGCGGGTGCCTATTACAGCGAAACTTGTTGCCAATTTGATTACGGTCGCCGGAGCAGATAGGGTTTTAACAATGGACCTGCATGCCGGCCAGATTCAGGGATTCTTTGATATTCCTGTGGATCATTTATTCGCGGTCGGGGTTTTTGTCGATTATTTTCAAAAACAGAAATTGGATAACCTGGTAATAGTTTCTCCCGATGTCGGCGGGATAAAAATGGCAAGGGCTTATGCCAAACGCCTGGGCGCGGGGCTGGCTATAGTTGATAAGCGCAGGATTTCTCCTGAAACAATCGAAGTCGCGCATATTCTCGGCGATATCGAAGGCAAAGAAGCAATATTAGTCGATGACCTTATTGCCACAGGTTCATCGCTTATAGAAGCCGCCGAGATTTTACATAAAGAAGGGGCAAAGAATATCCGCGCGGCAGTAAGCCATGGGATCCTTTCGGGAAACGCTATAGAGCGTATAGATAAGTGCAAGCCCCTGAAGGAATTGTTGGTTACCGACAGCATACCTGTGTCAGACGGAAAAAAACATCCGAAGATAAAGGTTTTGTCAATAGCTGACCTTCTTGGCGAGGCGATCAAGAGGATACATAATGAAGAGTCAGTGAGTTCGTTGTTTGATTAATTATTAACTGTTATCGCGCGCCCCGCCATAGGCGGGGCGCTTGTGATTGTAGAAATGAGGAATAAAGAATGGAAGAAATAATTTTAGAAGCAATTAAAAGAGAAGATGTCGGCAGTGGTAGAGTAAACAGGCTGCGCAAGAAAGCAATTATACCTTGTGTGGTATATGGCGAGGGGAAAAAAGCGTTTAATATACAGGTCTTGGCAAAAGATTTAACGAATTTAATGGCTAAACACCGCGGAGAATCTTTTGTTTTAAAGCTAAGGATAAAAGAAGGCGACAGCCACAAGGATAAATCAGTATTAATTAAGGAAACTCAATATAATCCTGTTACTGATAAGATTGTCCATGTGGATTTTATCGAGATTTCCCTGACTAAAACAATCAAAGTCAAAGTTCCTTTGGTAGCCAAAGGGGACGCGATAGGGGTAAAGTTAGACGGAGGCATTTTAGATCATATTATGTGGGAGTTTGAAGTGGAATGCCTTCCTACGGAAATACCAAAGTCCATTGACGTCGATGTCACGAATCTTAAAATAGGCGATTATGTGCAGGTAAAAGATATCAAGGTTCCTCAAGGGATAAAGGTTTTACACGAGCTTGATGCTACAGTTTTACATCTTGCGCCTCCCGAGAAAGAAGCCGCGCCTGCCGCCGAAGGAGCAGTTGAAGGCGAAGCAAAGCAAGAGCCGGAAGTAATCAAGGAAAAGAAGAAAGAGGCTGAAGAGCCGGCTGCGGAAGGCAAGGGCGGTAAGGGGAAAGAGGATAAGAAATAGATTAGTTAGCCGGTTAGCCGGTTAGCCGGTTAGCCAGTTAAATTACAAAAACTGGCAAACTGGTAAACTGGCAAACTGGCAAACTAACTAATTGCCATGAAAGCTATTATCGGATTAGGTAATCCGGGTTTGGCTTATAAAAATACTCGGCATAATCTTGGATTTATGGTAGCCGACGCGCTTTTGCAAAGTTGGAAACAGAAATTTAAAAGCGACAGTAAGACAGGCTGTTTGAAAGCAAAGTTGAATTTTTCCGGCGAGGTTATTTTTATTTGTAAGCCTCTTTCCTATATGAACCTTTCAGGTAAATCAGCCAAAAAGATTGTCGAATCAGCAAACATCGCCGCGGGTGATATGTTGGTTGTTTGTGACGATGTGAATCTCGAGCTTGGCGAGATGAGAATCAGGGTTAAAGGGGCATCAGGCGGCCATAAAGGGCTGGCTTCTATTATTGAGGAGCTAGGAACGGAAAACTTCCCGCGTTTAAGAATAGGCGTTGCTTCGCCTAAAGGCGGCAGGGAATTATCCGATTATGTTTTATCCGCTTTTTCGCGCGCGGAGCAAAAAACAATAGCCGCGGTTATTGAAAAAGCCAAGGAAGCCATTGAGTGTTGGGCGGAAAACGGCATACAGGATGCGATGAATAAGTTTAATTGACGGACGCTTTTGTTGGCAACTTGCGTCCGTCATTGCGAGGAGCCTTGGCTTAACAAATAGGCGACGAAGCAATCCCTAAAAACGAGATTGCTTCGTCACTGATATGCCAAGCGATGGTTCCTCGCAATGACAGGCTTAATTTATACAACAATGATGTTTAATATAATCAGAATTATTTAAGGAGAGAAAAGAAGATGAATAGTTACGAAGCAATGTTTATAGTTAATCCGAACCTTAATGAAGAGCAAAAGAAAGATGCCCTTAATCAACTAAACGACGTCATCATTAAAAATCAGGGTGAGGTTGTTAATTCCGCGGTCTGGTCGGAAAAAAGAAAACTGTGCTACGCGATTAAGAAATTTCAGGAAGGCATATATTTTTTGGTGAACTTTAAAGTTTCCCCGAGCGCGATCACAAAAATAAAGCAGGTTTATAAGCTGAATGAGAATATTATCAGGATGCTGTTGTTGAAGATTGAATAAAATGAAGTTGTTGGGAAGGAGTTTTAAAACATGGCAAGCCTAAACAAAGTTTTGCTTATCGGTAATCTTACCCGGGATCCAGAACTGCGCTATACCCCTCAAGGTACAGCCGTGGTGAATATAGGATTAGCAGTGAATAGGCGTTGGAAAGATAAAACCGGCCAGCAAAAAGAAGATGTTTGTTTTATTACAGTTGTGGCGTGGGATAAACAGGCGGAGGTATGTAACCAGTATTTGCATAAAGGCAAGCCGATATTTGTTGAGGGCCGGCTTCAGTTTCGTTCTTGGCAGGATAACGCCGGGGCAAAACGTTCCACTATCGAAGTCAGGGCTGAAAGGATTCAGTTCTTGGGGGCTCCGCAAGCGGCTGGCGAACATGCGCCGGCAGGAGTTCAGGACGCGGTTCCCGAGGCTGATATGAATAACAATGCTGCCCCCGCGGCAGCGGATGATATTTCTTGGATGGAAGGAGAAGATAAAGGTGTTGATGGATAGAAAAAATACAATGGGGGGAAGGCGCAAAAAACTTGCGCCGGGTGAACGCGGCGAAGGCCGTTTTCGTAAAGATAAAGACGCGGATTTCGGCCCGGCAAGAAAGAAGTTTTGCCGTTTCTGCGTTGAGAAAATAGACGGGATTGATTATAAGGATATCAAAAGGCTGGAAAAGTTTATCAGCGAAAGAGGCAAGATTATTTCGCGCAGGATATCCGGAAATTGCGCCCGTCATCAGAGAAAAATGGCCGAGGCGGCTAAACGTGCCAGGTTTATCGCGTTGTTGCCGTTTGTGAAGGTTTAAGCGCGTATTTAATTTCAATCCGCAATGTAAGATGAGGTAATTATGAAAGTAATTTTACGAGAAAATGTGGAAAAACTCGGGCGTATTGGCGATATAGTTAATCCTAAAGACGGCTTCGCGAGAAATTTTTTGATTCCTCAAGGTTTGGCGGTAGAGGCAACAAAAGCTAACATAAAAGCCAATGAGTTCTCAAAGAAATCAAAAGAAATCTTAAGTGAAAAGGAAAACGCTCTCGCCCGCGAGCTGGCAAAGAAATTACAGGACGCTTCTTTTACTATGTCTGTGGAGGCTAATAGCGAAGATAAACTTTACGGTGCTATAACTGGCGACGATATAGCCGCTCTTTTGCAGCCGGAAGGCTACAAAATTGACAAAAAGAATATTATTCTTGATGAACCCATAAAGGCGTTAGGTATTTATCAAGCAGAGATAAAGTTTAATTCAGATGTTTCGGCAAAAATAAAGCTTTGGGTGGTAAGAAAATAGTTTACGCAGTAACCAGATAAAAAAGAAAAAAGTCATTGCGAGGAACCTTCGCTTGGCATATCGGTGACGAAGCAATCACGCTTCTAAAATGAGATTGCTTCGTCGCCGCCTCCAAATAAAAGCTCCTCGCAATGACGATAATTTTCATGTCCCAAGAATTAACTCTCGAAAAAATCCCTCCGCAAAATCTAGAAGCAGAAATGGCCGTTTTGGGTTCAATGCTTATTGATGATGAAGCTATCGGCTATTCTGTTGAACTCTTGTCCGAAGATGATTTTTATAATAACACGCACAGGATTATATATAGCAGTATTTTAAACCTTTACAACGTTAATAAAGCTGTTGACCTGATTACTATTTGCGACGAGCTGAAGCGCCAGAACCTCCTTGAAAAAGTCGGCGGGCCCAGTTTTCTCGCCGGCCTTACCGATAGCGTGCCTACGTCCGCTAACGTGCGCCATTATGCCGGAATTGTCCGCGAAAAGTCAATGCTTCGTTCTTTAATCGGCAACTCCACACAGATAATCAGAGAGGCTTATATCTGTGAAGATAACGCCGAAAGCGTCCTTGATAACGCCGAGCGGCTGATTTTTGAGATAAGCGACCGCCACCAGGCAGGCACATTCGTGCCGATCAAGGAACTCATTAAGAGTTCAATTGAGACGATAGACAGGCTTTACCAGAAAAAAAGCCATGTAACAGGCATCCCGACGGGATATGTTGACTTTGACATTAAGACCGCGGGGTTACAGCCTTCGGATTTGATCATCATCGCCGCCCGCCCTTCAATGGGAAAGAGCGCTTTAGCAATTGGGATAGCCGAGTACGCGGCAGTCATTGAAAAAATCCCGGTTGCTTTTTTTAGTTTGGAAATGTCAAAAGAACAATTGGTCCAGAGGCTTCTTTGCTCGCATGCTAGAGTGGACGCGCATAAGGTCCGGACAGGGTTTCTTTCAGTCTCTGACTGGCCTAAGCTTACCGCCGCCGCCGGCAAGCTTTCCGAAGCACCCATATTTATAGACGATACCCCGGCCATTTCTGTTATGGAATTGCGGGCCAAGGCGCGCCGGTTGAAATCGCACCACGATATAAAGATGATCATCCTCGATTACCTTCAATTAATGCGCGGGACTGCTAATTCTGAAAGCAGGCAGCAGGAAATTTCCGAAATATCCCGTTCAATAAAGGCATTAGCCCGTGAAATAAATGTGCCGGTCATCGCTATAAGCCAGTTGTCCAGGGCTGTTGAGTCGCGTAATGACCACCGGCCGCAGTTATCGGATTTAAGGGAATCAGGAGCTATTGAGCAAGACGCGGATGTGGTTGTGTTGATTTTGCGCGAAGAATATTATAATCCCACGGAAGAAAACAAAGGACTTGCAGAGATAATCATCGCCAAGCAGCGTAACGGCCCTGTAGGGAGCTTTAATCTGACTTTTATCAGGGAATATACGCGTTTTGAAAATCTCGCTGTCCGTCAGGAAGGATAAAAAGATGAGAAAAAGCATAATACGCGGGGTGGTTTTATTTTCCATCTGCTTTTGTGCTATCGCGCGCGCTCAAGATGCTACCAATACGACTGTGAAAGAGCCCGCGGGGATTTCTTCGCCGGCAGATGTTACTAATACCACGGTTAAGGAGCAGCCTGTTAACTCGCCGGCTTCTACGCAACAGCCTGTTGTTTTAAAGGTTACGAAAATCGAGGTAAAAGGCAATAAATCTATAAGTAATACGGTAATACTGGCTAAAATTAAAACCCGCGTAGGCTCGGAATATTCCACTAATATTATTAGCGACGACATAAAACGGCTTAATGAGTTAGGGTATTTCAGCGATATCAGTATTGATACCGCGGATTATGAGGGGGGCTTGAAGTTGACCATTATGGTTACCGAGAAATCCATAATCCAGAAGATTAATCTGGAAGGGCTTTCACGCATGATCAGGGATGAAAAATTACGGGAAATGCTTAAGTTAAAGGAAGGCCAGTACCTAGACCAGGTTTTACTTAAAGAAGATATAAGCACTATAAAAGATTTTTGTGTGAAAAAGGGCTTCGCGCAAGCAGATGTCAATTATAAAGTCGACACCGACCCTAACACAAACAAATCCACGCTCACTATAACCATAGAGATAGGCAAGCGTGTCATTATCAGAAAGATCGATATCCGCGGCAATAAGAATTTTAAATCATCAAGGTTGTTGAAGCTTATTAAAACTAGAAGCGCCGCTTGGTTTAATTCAGGCCTTTATAAAGAGGACCTTTTAAAAGACGATATCGAAAGGCTCAAGTCATTTTACCGGCGGGAAGGATTTAGTGACATAAGTATAGATTATGAGGTAGGCTACTATTCGGCAAAGAAGGGCATGATGTTTGTTAATATACGCGTAGATGAGGGAAAAAAGTATGTTGTTGGCGGCGTCTTCATTAAAAATAACAAGGTTTTTACGGAAGAGCAGATTAAAAAAGCGCTTAAATTGACTTTGCCGGGCAAGGTTTTTAGCAGTGAGGCTATGCAGGAGGATATTTCTAATATTCAGGCGGTATATTTTGACAGGGGCTATATTTTTGCCCAGGCTAACGCGACTACTTATCTTAACACAAATACCGATAAGGTAGATATTACTTACGTGATTGACGAAGGCGCGGTCGCGTATTTGGACAAAGTGAATATCCGGGGCAATATTAAAACTAAAGATAAGGTCATACGGCGAGAGTTAAGGATTTTTCCCGGAGAGCGTTTTGACGGCCAGAAATTGAAACGCAGTAAAGAGCGCCTGCAGAATTTAGGTTATTTTGAAGAAGTTAATTATGACATCGAGCCCTCTTCGTCAAGCGACCCGGATAAAAGGAATCTCGTTGTAGATGTGAAAGAATCGAAGACCGGAGAGTTCAGTTTCGGCGGCGGCTATAGTACGGTGGAAAAACTTATTGGTTTTGTTGAAGTCGCCCAGAAGAATTTCGATTGGAAAAACTGGCCGTATTTTACCGGCGGCGGCCAGGACCTGCGCCTGCGCGCGGAACTGGGGACTGTTTCCAAGAACTTTGACCTTAGCTTTACGGAACCGTGGATATTTGATTATCCTGTTTCTTTTGGTTTTGATGGTTACCGCAGGACTCAAGACCGTCAGACTGATATTGGTTATGGTTACAGCGAAAGAAGGACCGGAGGGGATTTACGCTTAGGCAAAGAGTTAACGGAATTCTTAAAAGGCAACATTATGTACCGCTTGGAAAGCGTTAAGATCGGGGATGTCGATACTAACGCTACGACAGACCTGAAGAAAGAGGTCGGCACTAATTTAACCAGCACTGTGGAATTTGGTTTGTCTCAAGAAACCACTGATAACGCCTTAAACCCTTCGCGCGGGTATATTTTAGCAGGCACCTTTGATTTTACCGGCGGGCCATTCGGAGGAGACAAGAACTTTTACAAATTTAACGCCCGGGCAAGCAAATATTTTAACCTGATAATGTCTTCTGTTTTAGAATTTAGGCTCCGGGCAGGCATCGCGGATTATTATGGCAATTCCGACGAGGTTCCGATATATGAAAGGTTCTATGCCGGCGGCGCTTATACTATCCGCGGCTATGAAGAAAGAAAAGTCGGCCCGGTTGATACTGTGACGGGGGATCCTATCGGCGGAAATTCAATGGTAGTAGGCAATATCGAGTATCTTTATCCTATAATGGACTTTTTAAAAGCCGCCGTGTTTTATGATATAGGAAACGTCTGGGCAAAGACAAATCAATTCGCCTCTGGCAGTTACAAGGCAGGCTTTGGTTTTGGCGTGCGCCTTAAAACGCCCATCGGCCCGGTAAGATTGGATTACGGCTGGCCGTTGAATAAAGCGCAGGGACAGACGGAAAAAGGAAAAGGCAGGCTGCATTGGAGTTTGAGCCATGGGTTTTAGTTTAGGTGTTAGGTTATAGGTGTTAGGTGAAAAGGAAAAATTTTGAAAGGAGAATAAACGTGAAAAAAATAGGTGTTATTGTAGCAGTGTTGTTTTCTTGTTTGTTTGTAGTATCAGCATTCGCGCAGGAAAAAATTGGCTATGTGGATGTGGCAAAGCTTTTTGATGATTATCAGAAAACCAAGGATTTTGATAAAATGTTAGAAGATAAAGTCGGCGCTTACGATAAAGACCGTGAGGCTAAAGTAGCCGAAATAAAGCAGATGCAGGATAAGCTGAATATATTATCCGATAAAGAAAAAGAAGCCAAACAAAAAGAATTAGAAGCAAAAGTTAAGACCATCAGGGACTATACATTATCCAGAGAAGGAGAAATCAGGAAAGAAAGAGATGATAAATTCAAAGAAATACTGGATGATATCGAAAAGTCTGTAAAGCAATACGCCCAGCAAACCGGTTATACGCTTGTAATGAATAGCAAGGTTCTTGTCTATAATAACGGCTCCAGCGATATAACCGCGGAAGTTGCCAAGATTCTACAGGCAGGATATAAGAAATAATCAAAGCCAGATTCGGTTTAGGGGTAAGGGTAAAGGGTTAAGCGGTAAGGGGTAGGTTTATGCAGAAAAAGTTAAGCGAGATAGCTAAATTAATCGGCGGCAAAGTTGTTGGCGGGCCTGATGTCACCATAAAAGGTGTCTGTGGGATTAAAGAGGCGCGGGAAGGCGATATTACTTTTATCGCTAACCAGAAGTATCTTCATTTGTTGAATGACACAAGGGCATCAGCGGTTATTACCGAAGAAGGCGTTAAGGCCGCGTCTAAGCCTCTTATTTATACGGATAATCCTTCTTTAGCTTTTTCAAGAGTAGTTTCTTTGATGGCGCCCGATAGCATCGTTCACCCTGTCGGTGTGCATAAAACCGCAATCGTCGGTAAAAACGTGTCTTTAGGTAAAAACACAGCGCTTGGCGCTTATGTTGTGATAGATGATAACGCCTCTTTGGGTGAGAATACCGTGATTTATCCCGGATGTTTTATTGGCAGGGGCACGAGTATCGGTAAGGGATGTATTATTTATCCCAATGTTTCCATACGTGAGAGGATAAAAATAGGGAATAATGTCATAATCCACAGCGGCACTGTCATCGGTTCTGACGGTTTTGGATTTGTTGAGGTCAAGGGCAGGCATCAAAAAATCCCGCAGATAGGAACGGTCGAAATATGCGATGATGTGGAGATTGGGGCGAATGTGGCTATTGACCGGGCGCGTTTTGATAAGACATTTATAGGCAAAGGCACAAAGATTGATAATTTGGTTCAGATCGCGCATAATGTCGTTATCGGCGAGAATTGTCTGATCGTCTCGCAGGCTGGGATTTCCGGCAGCACAAAAATCGGCAACAGGGCTATTCTTGCCGGGCAGGCAGGGCTTGTAGGCCACATTACAATAGGCGATGGGGCAGTAGTCGGCGCGCAAGGCGGCGTAACAAAATCAGTGCAGGCGAACACCTTTGTTTCCGGGTACCCGGCGCGGCCTCATTTCGAAGCGATGAAGTCTTACGCCGCCTTACAAAAGCTTCCCGAAACCCAGAAGGAAATTTACGAGTTGAAAAAACGCGTAGAAGGACTGGAGAAGAAACTTAAAAGAGAATAATTATGGAACATGGACAGCAGACGATAAAAAACCCCGTAAAGATTTCGGGCGTGGGCTTACATACGGGAAATAAAGTCAGTTTATCTTTTCTTCCGGCGCCTGTAGATTCAGGCATAAATTTTATACGGGTGGACTTGCCGCAAAAGCCGGTGATCAAGGTTTCGACGGATAACCTTATCGAGCCTTCGCGTAGTGTCCGCCGGACTTCTTTGAGCGCCTGCGGCGTTGAGGTGCAGACAATCGAGCATTTGATGGCGGTTTTATCCGGCTTAGAAATTGATAATCTTTTTATTGAGATTGATAATGAAGAGGTCCCCGGCCTTGACGGATCAGGCGCTGAATTTTTAGAGCTTTTTAATAAAGCCGGCATCCAACAGCAAGAGGGAGAGAAAAAAATATATTCAGTAAAAGAGCCATTGTATGTTGAAGAGGGTTCTTCCTGCATTATGGCGGTTCCGGCGGATGAATATATCGTTAAATATACCTTAAATTATAATCATCCTTTGCTTAAAAGCCAATATTTGGAATTGTCGGTTAATCCCGGAAGTTTTAAGAGCCAGCTGGCCAGTTCACGTACGTTCTGCCTCGAAGAAGAAGCCCTTAATCTTCGATCGCAGGGAATCGGTAAGGGAGCTAATTATACAAACACATTGGTTGTCGGAAAAAGCGGAGTGATAAAAAATACCCTGCGGTTCGACGATGAGTTTGTCAGGCATAAAGTCCTGGATTTAGTTGGGGATTTATACATGCTCGGGGCCATAAGGGCTAAGATTATAGCGGTTAAAAGCGGCCATTCATTAAACCTTAAGCTGGCTAAGAAAATCCAACAGCAAAAGAAGAGGTCTGTTTCGGGAGGAATCGGCGCCTCGTATACGCCATCTGAAGGCGAACAGCTGGACGCGGCTTTGATCATGAAAATACTTCCTCACCGTTATCCATTTTTACTTGTCGACAGGATAATTTCATTGGAAAAAGGGAAGCGCGCGGTGGGAATAAAAAATGTAACAGTGAATGAAAACTTCTTTGTGGGGCATTTTCCCGGGAAACCGATAATGCCCGGAGTTTTGATTATAGAGGCAATGGCGCAGGTGGGCGGAGTAATGATGCTCTCGCCCGAAGAGAATAGGGGCAAGCTCGCCTATTTTCTGGCTGCCAACGAAGTAAAATTCAGAAAGACAGTTATACCGGGAGATCAACTATTGTTGGAGGTCGAAGCGGGAAAAATAAAATCAAAGACCGGACAGATCAGGGCTAAGGCATTAGTAGAAGGAAAGGTCGTCGCAGAGGCAGAGCTTATGTTCGCCCTCGCGGAAAGTTAATCAAGCGTCACAGCGTCATTGCGAGGAACCCTTGCTTGGCATATTAGTGACGAAGCAATCTCTATGGCAAATAAAATTCACAGCACGGCAATAATATCTGCGAAAGCCCGGTTAGGCAATAATGTCGAAGTGGGGCCATGGACGGTCATCGGAGCGGATGTTAAAATCGCAGACAACGTAATTATCGGGCAGGGCTGCCTTATTGAAGGCGACACTGTTATAGGTTCTGGTTGTAAAATTTTTACCGGAGCTGTGATAGGCAGTATACCTCAAGATTTAAAATACAAAGGCGAGAAGACCAAGGTGGTTATCGGCGAAAACAATGTAATACGCGAATACTGTACTATAAACATAGGCACCGTCGATAAGGGCACAACTGAAATCGGGGATAACAACTTAATTATGGCTTATTCTCATATTGCCCATGATTGCCTGGTCGGCAGCCATTGTGTTTTGGCAAACTGCGCGACGCTGGCGGGCCATGTAACCATAGAGGATAGGGTGGTCATGGGCGGATTGTCCGCGATACACCAGTTTTCGCGCGCGGGAAAGCTTTCTATCATCGGCGGATGTTCCAAGGTCGTTCAGGATATCCCGCCGTTTTCAACCTGTGACGGCCATCCGGCTAAAGTTTTCGGGCTTAATCTCGTCGGATTAAGGCGCTCGCAGGTATCCGCGAAAATAATTACGGATTTAAAACAGGCTTTTAAATTTTTATTTTTCAGCGGGTTAAACACCGCAAATTCTCTAGAAAAAGTAAAAAAAGAAGTCTCTTCAAGCCCTGAAATCCTGTATTTAACAGAGTTCCTCAAATCTTCCAAGCGCGGCGTAACTCGCGCGCATAAAGATATCAACGAATAAAATGGAAAAAATCGGTGTTATTGCCGGAAGAGGTAATTTTCCGTTGCTTCTTGCCAGCGAAGCAAAACTTGCGGGTTATGATGTTGCCGCAATCTGCGTTAAAGGCAATACCCGAAGGCAGATCAAGAAATTTATTCCTCAAACATATTGGCTGGATGTGACTGAATTCAAGAAGATCCCCGGAATTTTTAAAAAAGAGGGGATTTCTAAAGTGATTCTGGCCGGACAAATAAATCCTTACCTTTTATTTAACAGCAGGGTCATGTCTAATCCTGACGTGCAGGATTTTTTCGGCAAGATAGAGGATTGCCGCGCGGATACGGTGTTTAAATCGTTTGCCAAAAAGTTAGAACAGGCCGGATTAGAGTTGTTGAATTCGACCTTGTTTTTAGAGAAATATATTCCTTCAAGCGGTGTTTTAACCAAAAGGAAGCCTTCACAAGAAGAGCAGAATGATATCAAGCTAGGGTTTATAGCGGCTAAACATTTAGGCGGCATAGATATCGGACAAAGCGTCTGTGTAAAAAACGGAATCATTCTGGCAGTAGAGTCAATAGAAGGCACGGATAATACGGTAAAACGCGCCAAGGCATTATCCGGCAGAGAAATAGTTTTGGTTAAGGCAAGCAAACCTAATCAAGATCCGCGTTTTGATGTGCCGGTCATAGGGCTAAAGACGATAAAGAACCTGCCTAAAAAAAGCTGCCTGGCGATTGAGGCCGGAAAGACTTTATTTATTGATAAAGAAAAAGCCACACATCTGGCGGATAAGAAGGACATAGCGATAATTGCGGTAGAGGTTACATTGTAGGAACTGTTTCTGCCCATTGAGCCGCGAATTGTAGTGACAGCACAGTGTGCTGTCACTACACTAATGCAAAAAGCAAATTTTACTTGACATCAGCTTTCAGCTTGCTAAACTAATAGTAATAAAGGGTTTATTGACAAATATAGGAGGGTAAAATGGTTAAGAAAACAGTAGAGCTGAGGTTTCAGGCGCCGGAAGCGAAAAAAGTTAGCTTATCAGGCAGTTTTAACAACTGGAAACCTAGCGGAATATTGGCAAAGAAGGATCGTGCGGGTAATTGGGCTGTTAAATTAAGCCTTGCCCCGGGGAAATACGAATACAAATTCATCGTCGACGGGTCTTGGCTTGCTGATCCAACTTGCCGGATGACCGTGCCCAATGGCATGGGTTCCACTAACTGTGTATTAGAAGTCAAATAA
>CAKKQA010000036.1 GCA_919901925.1 Omnitrophica bacterium GWA2_41_15
CGCGCACAATTAGAAAATTTTTGCCAAAAGTCGGCAAGGATTTGCGGCGAATGAAACGAGCCTACTTAAGTAGAAAGATTGTCGGCGAGCGTAATAAGCCGCAAACCGTAGCCGACGGCAAAAATTTTCGTGCGCGAACAGGGATTTCCATTGCTTTGAGCTTTAATATAAACTGTAAGAATCCACTATCATTTGCGCGTTAGAAAGCCCAAATTTTTTCAACGCATAATCTCTGCAGTTTTCTCTTAAAGTATTTAATCTTTCACGATTATGGAATAACTCAAGTATTGCCTTCTTAAATTCTTCTACAGACGGCTCTACCAATACGCCCACGCTTTCATTTACAGCTTCTGGAATCCCGCCACTGCGGGAAGCGACTACAGGCACACCACAAGAAAGCGCCTCAATAATCACCCTGCCAAACCCTTCTTCATATTTCGAAGGCACACAAAGAATATCCGCGCTATTATAATAAAGGGGCAAATCTTTATTATCCACTTTACCTACATAACGGATATTCGAAAATTTTCCCGATAAATGTTTAAGCTCATCCGCCAAAGGCCCATCGCCAATAAAAGCAAATAAAATATCCTCTTTAATATCCCTGGCTAAATCACAAAGTATATCCATGCCCTTCTTCTCGATAAACCTACCGACAAAAAGAACCGTGAATTTATCCGGCCAGCCTAATGTCTGCCGTGCCTCTTGGCGGCTGGATGGCGAAAAAATATTCTGGTCTATCCAATAGGTATAAACGCTGACGCAAGAAACAGACAAACCGATATTTACCAATTCACTCTTTGAAGCTTCCGATAAAGTCAAAATCCTTTCTGACTTTTTTAATGACCATTTAACTAATTTTGTAAAAAGCGAACCCGGATTAAGGTTATAAATAGCGTGGATACTTACAACCAGCCTTTTTCTAAATATTGCGGCAAGTATCCTGCCTATAAACGCGCAGTTAAAACCTTGCGCGTGAATAACAGAAATTTTCTCGCGGTATTTCAACAAAAAAAACAAGGCGTTAATGAATAACCATGGCGTAATGTATAAAAATTCTAAAACAGGACACGGTTCAAGTTTATGAAACAGATTAAACCCGATCCAGGATATCCTTCTTATATGTATATTGCCATACCGCTTGAAACACTCTCCTTTTACACAAGTAGTGATAGGCTGATAGGTTAGTATATAAACATTAAACCTGCCGTCTTTCTCCAGGTAATCAGTTAAATCCTGAAGATGCGTCTCCACCCCTCCGACGTTAGGAGGGTAGAATGGAGTCAAAATTAATATTCCGCTCATATTAGTTACAGGTCACAAGAAAAAGCAAAAAAACATTTTTCTTTACATGTGACTTGTGACTTACGACTTGTGACATCTTCATTCTGCTCATCTTATATTCCATCCTTTGCGTTCTAATTTTTGATTAGTAAGTTTCCTGAATGTAACCTCAAGTCCATAAACCCATAGCGTTATTACGCAAGCAACAGGATGATAAAACCATGCCCTATCAGGCTTCTTGATATAACCTCTGATGGACTGAAGGAAAAGCGGCGCTACTGTGACGGAGAAAAAAATAAACCTTAACAGTTTAATGTTTCCCATCGTCTTCCAGGGATAATGCCTTGCGCCAAGCTTATTAAAATAAAGGTAATCTTTTATCCTTCTTTTCTGCTTCCTGATAAAAGAACGGGTATTGCCGGAGAAAACATGCACAATCCCGGTTTTAACCTTAGCAAAGCGTATTACATCTGTTTTGTAAATTGTACATATCAAATCATAAATTATATCTATGTCAAAAAGGTATTCACCGACGCTGCATTTCTCCAATACTGACTTGCGGATCAGAAATCCGTTAGCTCCTATTGTAGGCAGCCATTCCTTATCAAATTGAAGCTTTAAATAACTTCCTTTATCTTCTTTTTTATGCGGCCTTCCGGTCCAGTTATTATTAAGCAGGCAATATCTGTCGTAATTACCGGCAAAGAGGCATATCGGGTCATTCATGCCCAGAAGGGCGCAATAGCGGGTAATCAAACCATCTTCTTTTCTATAAGTATAATATAACGGCTCTGAAGCGGCTATTTCATGGTCTTCAAACGGTGCTATCATCTCTCTTAGCCAGCTTTTATGCGGAAGGATATTATCGCTATCTATAAAAGCAAAAATCTCATTTCGAGCGGCCTTCGATGCTATTGCCTTTCCGGCTTCGCCGGTGATTAAACTATTTTCAATTAGTTTTACGGATAATAAAGCATTAACATTCTGAAACCGGCTTACAAGTTCTAATGTCCCGTCTGTCGAACCACCGTCGGCGATAACAAATTCTATTTTTTCATGAGGATATTCTTGAATTACGATACTTTCGAGGCACTGTTTTAATGTATCCCTACAGTTTAAGGTGGGAATAATAATGCTTATTGAAGGCAAATTATCCATAAAAAAAACCGGAAATAAAGAATGCTCGCACAGATTCGGCTACAATCCGTGGCAAAGCCTCTATGTTATTTATATAATTTACTGTATCTACGGCTTAAAAAAAGCGCGATTAGCAAAATCGTAAATGTGATGATATTAGCCATTATGAGGATCGCGTCTTTACGGTAAAGGCCGTAAACAATCCAAAGGCTAGTGCCGATTGAAAGCTGAATCAAGGTAATTATGCTGATATCCTTGGCTGATTTTGTTTTATATATCTTGATGACCTGCGGGACAAACGCGAATGTCGTAAGGCTCGCCGCTGTTATACCTATTAATTGCCAGATCATATTTTTTATAGTAACCCCAAAGGTGAATTTAAGAAAACTTTCTAAATACGGTTATCAGATTATCAGTAGACAGACTATCAAAAAACAGATGTAGTGACAGCACACTGTGCTGTCACTACACGAGAACGGGATTGTTTTTTTTGCCTATTTTTTCGCTCCTGCCTTAAAGTCGAAAATGTGGCCAAATACCCTCGGAAACGCCCTAAAGAAGAATGCGAAATCGCCGAGGCTAGAAATTGAAGTCAGCCTATTAAAAATAAACTCCGGATGTAAAGCAACCCTATAAAGTGACTGCACCAGGCTCATGATTTTTTCGTCGTTAATAGGGCTTTTCATCACCGGTTCCTTCATATCATAACGCTGCCAATCAGTAGTCTTTAACCATTCATTAGCTTTACATTCTTCAAATAAAGGCGAACCCGGATAAGGTATTACCACAGTTGCCTGCATTGTGTAGGCGTAACCTTTTTTTAAAAGCCATTGGCCAAGCTTTAATGTTTTAACGGCTTCTTCGTAAGTTTCCCAAGGATATCCGAACATCACTGTAATATGCGGATACAACCCGCTTTTACGGGCTAATTTACAGGAATCGATGATCTGCTGAACAGTAAGATTTTTATTGATCCTATCCAAAGTATTCTGGTTCGCGGATTCCAAGCCAAACAACAAAAGCCGAAACCCCGCGCGCTTCATCAGGCGGTAATCTTCAGCGCTCAATGCCCCGAAACGCATATTGCAGTCAAAATTAACTCTTTTGTTTAACCCGCGGCTGATCATCCCGTTAGAGAAATCCTTAAGCCACTGGCCAGCCGACAGGCTTCCGGAATCATCCATAATTTCTTGGACGCCGTATTTCTCAACCAATAGGCTTACTTCCTCTAAAACATTTCCCGGCGTACGGCTGCGGTATTGAGGGTAAAGCGCCGGCCAAGAACAAAATGTACAACGGCCCCACCAGCAATCCCTTGCCGACATAATATAAGTCCCCGGGGTATTTTTATAATTGCCGTTTTCATAGGCATAAAGCTTCCAATTGGTCAAATCACGATCTATGAAAGGCAAAACATCAAGATTATGGTTAAGCTGAAATTTCCCGGTATTTTTTACCTGCCCATTTTCCCGATAATATATCCCCGGCTCTAATTTAGTCGTTAGTTGACCAATAGCCTGTAAATCACGAAGATAACTGCATAAATTAAACAACAAAAAGTCATAATCTCCGCCGGTAATCACAAAATCGACCTTGCTATTCTCAAACGACTCTTCCGGCAAGGCCGTAACATGATCCCCAAGTAACACGACCTTAGGGCTTAACCTTTGCCCCTTTCCGCCGGAGGCGGATCCGCCTACGGCGGAAACCCTATCAATGATCTCCCAGTGTTCTTTTACTACAGGTGTTTTAGTCTCTATTGCTATGACATCGGGCTTCTCTTCCTGAATAAAAGCATAAAATCTCTCTAAATCCCAGCCTTCGGCAATGCAATCCTTCCATACGACTTTAAAGCCTTCTTTCTTCAAAAGCGTTGCGGCTGTAGCAGGAACCACCGGATATATATATGTCGGCCTCTTAAAGTATTGGAATTGGCGGTTTTGAGATAATAGAGGAATTCCTTTAGCGGTATTTAAGGGAGGATAAGTTATGACAACTTTCATTCTTCTTTTAGCCTCTGGTAATCCGAATTTTTCATATGATTAACAATAGAAAAATTCGCTTGAGCAATCCAACGGATTGCTCAAGCCGCAAGGTTAAATCTCGCAAGAGATTTAACCTGTTTTGCGGGATAATCCAAAAAACTCCTCCGGGAGATTTCGGGATAATAAGCCCTTAATAAAGTACAAACCATAGACGATGTGGCTTATTATTATACCCCAGAAAACTAAAAATATCAATCCTATATGAGACATAAAGATTGATACTGAGCGGCCATTTTTTTGGGGCCGCGAATGTATCAAACGAAAGTCCGAGGATAAACCGGACAAAAAAACCATAAAAAGGTAAAAACCAACTGCACAAAAATACGGAATTCTGATTATAGGTAGAAAAGGCAGGCTGAAACAACCGATTGCTAATCCTAATATAAATATCGAAGGCAAAAAATAAGAGATTTTTAAAGAATTTTCAGGAAATCTTTTAACAAAATACCCCCTGTGCAGGGCATAATTAGCTATCTGCTTCAGGTGTCCGGCAAACAAACTGCGACGGTGATGATACACCAAAACATCAGGATCATATACAATTTTCTTTTTAAAATTATGGGCTATTTTCAAGCACAAAAACGTGTCCTCTCCAGGCTAAAATTTAGTATCAAAACCGCCCACAGCCTGTAATACCGACTTTCTTACCAAGAAATTACATGACGGATAATCATCCACCTTCTGTTCTGCTTTCGGCATATACCTGTAAACGTACGGCCCGCTGACTAACCAGTTGCAATAAACCAGGCCGCTTGCCTTTTGCCTTAAACTATCCGTATCAGGCGTAACAGACGGCCCCCCTACCGCTGCTATTTCAGGATCAAGAAAATGCTTCAATGCTTCATTAAGCCAACCCTTAACCGGATAAGCGTCATCATCAAGAAAAGCGATAATCTCTCCCTTTGCTTTATCTTGAGCTATGTCTCTTTTTTGTGGAGGAGTTAACGGGCCGGTAGGAATAACAGTTGTTTTAGGATAGCTTAAGCCTATCTTCTCATCAGGCAAAACCAAAATCTCAAAATCCTGATAATCTAACTTGAGGCAGGCTTCGATACATTGCCGCAAATTAGGGTTATCGGACTTAACTGCTATTATTATCGAAACGGTCATAATATTTTAGGATATATGTCCTATACCAAATAGCCATAGTATCAAGCCAAGTAGTCCACATAGCATAAAAACCCACCCTGCCCCAACGCTGTTTAGCGTCTAAAACAACAGGCGCTTCGGCTATTTTATAACCTAACCTATGGACATTCACCAGAATTTCCAAATCATAACCATAAGCCTTAACCAAAACTCTCGGAAAAACCTTTTTTAAAACTTCATATTTAAACAGCTTCAAGCCTGTCTGCGTATCGCGTATGGGAAGCCCGAATAAAATTTTAATAAAGAAAAAATAGACGGTGCTTATAAACCTTCTTTGCAAAGCATAATTCAGTTTAGAATTAGGGTGGCGCTTGGAACCTATGACAACATCCGCGTCATCAAGCCGCATAATATCAAAAAAGGTCTGTATCTGGGCAGGATGCAATTCCATATCCGCGTCGAGAAATACCACATAATCGCCGCTTGCGTGGCGAAAACCCACCTTAAGCGCCCGGCCTTTGCCGTAATTTTCCTTGATTTTCTTAACAATAACCTGCGGGTATCGCGCGGAAACTTTTAAAGCCTCCGGATAAGTATCATCCGTGCTTCCGTCATCAACGAGAATAATTTCGTAATCACAGCCAAAAGCATCAAAAACACTCATAACCTCTCTGAGATTACCTGCTATTATTTTTCCTTCATTATAAGCCGGAATTATTATCGAAACCTTACCGTTGATATTCTTCATGGCTCTATTTCGTTGTTCGCGCGAACGCGGATTTTAGGTTCATAGCAAAGATTACCAGCGAATTAACCAACACAATACTTATTACCCAGAAAATATTTTTATGGAGAAGCGCGATAGCCGCAATCTGTAAAACCGTCGCTATAATAAGCGGCCTTATAAAATAATATTTTTCAGTAGAAAGCTGATAAGAAAAAAGTATATTATTCACCGCCAAAAAGAACATCGCGAAGCTAAAAAAACGGCCTAAAGCTATGCTCTCGGACGAAGATGAACCGGTCAATATCCTAAGGCATACATGAGGGAACAAATTGTATATCGCGGCCGCTAATAAACACACCGCGCATGTAAAAACAAGGCTCTGTTTTAAGACATTACGCGAATCACTATTAGTAGCATGAAGCCCTGACGCGCGGGAAAACAAAACTACGCTAGCCATCCCAGGGAGAAAAAAAACAATTTTACCGACCATCTGGGCAAAAGAGTACGCGGAGGCTTCTTTTACGAAAAAATGCTTTACCATTACCATGTCGATATTTGTAAGCAAGGCCATACATAAAGAAACGCATAAAACAGGAAAAATATAAAAATACAGCTTCTTTAAATCTACGTTCTTCGCGGGCTTAGACAAGAATAAAAACCTCACCGGAAGAGCGCTTAACGTTACCCCTAAAAATACCGCTACCAAAAATCCTAAGAGGGCTCCGTTAAGAGGCGAAAAAAACTTAACCATACCGACTGAAAATGCCAGCTTTAAAAAACCCGAAAGCACCATCACAAAAGCCAGCCAGTTAAACTTTTCTAACCCCTGCAAAACTCCTGTAAAAGGAGCGGATATCCCGGTCAGAAAAAATATCCCGCCTAAAATTATAATAGCCGTTTGTGAGTCTAAATGCAAAAAACCGGATATACCGCGGCTAAACACAACAACAATAAAAAAAACCACGCAGGAGAAAATCAAAGCGTGGGCTGATAGCTTCCGCCAAATACTTTTTAGCTCTTCTGATTCGTTTCTGGCATTACTTGAAGAGATATGCTTAGTAAGCATTATCGAAAAAGCGGCCAGAGGAACCGTGATAATGGTCAGTAAAGAAAGGAGAGAATTTAAACCGGCGAATAAAGCAGGTGAAAGCAGGCGTGCCATCACAAGCTGATACAAAAGGTTAAAAAGCGCCCCTGTATTGGCGGCGAGAAAAATTACAATATTGTTTTTAATAAATTTGTCTATCTGCATTCAATAACACGGATTTTTTATCTGTGCCCATCTGTGTCTACGTCACTTAGCACGAAATCTGTGCCTATCTGTGTATAATTATTTTCAGGAAACGGCGGGTACCGACTTTTAGCAAGCCGGATTCGGTTATTTTGAAGTTTTCGTCGGTGATTTTCTTATTCTGGAAACTCACCGCCTGCTGCTCTATGAGGCGGCGGGCTTCATTCCTGGAACTTATAAGTTTGCTATCTGTCAAGACATCCAAAATATTCCCTTGCGCTTTTGCAGTATACTCTTCTATTATTTCCGGAGTTTCTTTATCCTTAAACACTTTTTCAAAATTTTCTCTGGCCTTAAAGGCTTCGTCTTTTCCATGGTATTGTTCCACTAAAATCCTAGCCAGGTTTTTCTTGGCCTCCATTGGATGCATCTTCTTAACCACGGTAAGGTCTTCCTCAGTTAGAAGCTCATAATATTTAAACATAAGCTCATCGTTTATAGACATTGTCTTGCCAAAAATCTCAACTGCCGGCTCGTTAATACCTATATAATTCCCCAGGGACTTACTCATCTTATTAACGCCATCGGTCCCTTCCAAAAGCGGCATCATAACAATTGCCTGCTGTGGGAGGCCGTAATCCTTCTGGAGCTCTCTGGCTAACAGCAGATTAAATTTCTGGTCCGTGCCGCCAAGCTCCACATCTGCCTCAAGATAAACCGAATCATAGGCCTGTAAAAGCGGATAGAGAAATTCATGCGCTCCTATTTCAATGTCATCTTTAAGGCGCTTTTTAAAATCAGCGCGGGCCAATATCTGTGAAACTGTTGAATGTTTCATCAAATCCAAACAATCATATATCGACATTTTGGAAAACCAATCATTATTAAAGACTACTTTTGTTTTGGAGGAATCGAGTATTTTAAAGGCCTGCTGTTTATAAGTGGAGGCGTTTTTTGAGATATCTTCGTTTGCCATCGGCGGACGGGCCTTGTTCTGGCCGGTAGGGTCGCCTATACGCGCGGTAAAATCGCCGATCAAAAAATAAACCATGTGGCCCAAGTCTTGAAACTGCCGCAGCTTATTCAGCAGTACAGTATGGCCTAAATGTATATCAGGAGCCGTTGGGTCAAAACCGGCTTTTACTTTTAGCGGCCTGCCGCTCTTAATGCTGAAGGAGAGCTTATCCCTAAGCTCTCCTTCATTGATTATTTCAGCACTGCCGCGCTTTATCTTATCTAACTGCTTTTGCAGTTCCATTTTTTAGAGTTTGGCTAATTAAAAATGTTACTGCGAAGCCATACCGTTGTTTGCAAGTTGAATGGCGTAGCAGAATTATTCTTCTTCGCTCCTCAACACCCCAACACTGGTAGAGCTTCGAAGGAATAATTGCTACGAAGCCCTACTATCGCCTACTTCTTGAAGGGCGAAGTAGAATTATATCCTGGCGGACAAGCCAATCTTCGCTTCCTCGACGTCAACTTTAATTACCTTAACCTGTATTTTATCTTGAGGCTTTAACTTATCCGCGGCTTCCTTATCTATCTCGCTGGAATATATCAAGCCTTCCAGCTCTTCGTCGATTTTTACAAAAACTCCGAACTGGCTAAGCTGAAGCACCTGCGCGTCTAAAATAGTGCCTACGGGATATCTTTGGGCGATCTGGCCCCACGGATTCGGCTGAAGCTGCTTTAACCCTAGAGAAATCCTGCGGTTAGTCCCGTCGACTGCCAAGACAATCACCTCCACCCTCTGGCCTTTCTTTAACACATCTTGAGGATGGTTTACCCTCTTTGCCCATGACATATCGGAAACATGAATCATCCCTTCAAGGTTATTATCCAGCTCGATAAAAGCGCCGTAATCCGTAAAACCTCTTACCTTTCCGGCCACTGTCAATCCAACAGGATATTTGGCTTCAGCATCTAACCAAGGATTTGCTTCAAGCTGCTTTATGCTTAGAGCTATCCTATGGGCATCCTTGTCTATGCTTAAAACCTGGACTTCAACCATATCACCGATGGCAAATGTCCCCTGAAGGTTGCTCACCCGTTTTGCCCAAGAAATTTCCGAAATGTGTATAAGCCCTTCTATGCCTTTTTCTAATTCAATAAATACACCGTATGGCAATATGTTAACAACTTTGCCTTTTACTTTGGCCCCGATGGGATACTTGCTTTCAATATCAACCCAAGGATTAGGCTGTTTTTGCTTTAACCCAAGAGAAACTTTGTTTTCCTGACGAGCAAGCCCAAGCACCATCACGTCTATCTTATCTCCTAAAGCGACAACTTCAGAAGGATGGGTTATCTTTGACCAGCTCATATCAGTAATGTGCAGAAGGCCGTCAACTCCGCCCAAATCAATGAATGCCCCAAAGTCGGTTATGCTTTTTACAATACCGCTTCTTATTTCTCCGGCCTTAAGAGCTCCCCAAATCTTTTCTTTATTTTCTTCCCTCTCCTTAAACAATGCTTCTTTACGGGAAAGGATAATGCTATGGCGCAAGTTATTTACCTTTACCAATTTAAAGCTGAACGATTTATCCAGTATTTCTCTATCCGTCAAATTGCGAAAGCTGGAAAGCGAAGCCGGCAAGAAACCGTCAATGCCAAAAACATCGACCAGATATCCGCCTTTTATCTTTCTTTTTACCACTCCGCTGATTAAATCCCCTTCACGGGAACTCTTTACAATCCTGTCCCAACCTTGCAGCCTTATTGCCTTTTCGCGGGACAAAATTATCATTCCCGCTTCATCTTCTACCGCCTCGACATAAACCTCGATCTCTTTTCCAATCTGCAGTTCTATTTTCGAAAACTGCTCCTTAGAAATAACTCCTTCGGATTTATATCCAATATCGAGCAAAACCTCTTTTGGGCCGATTGATACAATCTTTCCCATAACAATCTGGCCCTCCTCGACAGTCTTAAAACTGCTTTCGTAAAGCTCCTGCCATTTACTTTGTTTGGCTTCCACCATTAAAAGTCACTCTCCTTTTTGTATTTTTAGCTTTTAAGGCCATTGTTTATTTATCAGCCCTAAAGGTAAACTAATATTATCTTAAAATTTACTGTAATTGTCAATGCTTATTATTGAAAACTGACAATAAACCGGTTTACCAGTTGGCCAGTTTACCAGTTAAAAAGCAAAAAATGATTTTCTTTTATAACAGGCTAACCGGCAAACAGGCTAACTGGCTAACTAAGAAGGGCTATTTGTCCAAATACATCTTTAGCTATCTTATCATAATCTTTCAAATCTTTGATAAAAACCGGTTTGCCGAAAGTTATCCTGATCTTAGCAGGCTTAATTAATTTTCTGCCCTTTCCCATTGCATTTCTAGAGCCGCGTATACGCACCGGGACAATCGGTACTTTAGCTTTATCAGCCAGAAAAACAAAACCCGTGGATATATTATTTAGCTCAAAGCCGCTAGACCTTGTCCCTTGAGGAAACACTACTAATCCCCTGCCTATTTTTAGGCGCCTAACCGACTCTTTAATAGCCGCTAAATCCGCTGACCAGCGTTTTATAGGAAAAGCTCCAACCTTAAATATTAAAGCCCCAAAAAAAGGATTCCTAAATAAGGTATCCCTGGCGGCGAAATTAAGTTCGCGCGGACAGGCAACACCCAAAAGCATCGGGTCAAGGATGCTGGAATGATTCGAAGCAAGGACAAAACCGCCTTTTAATGGGATATATTTTCTGCCTCGGACTTCTAAATGAAAAAATACTTTAGCGGCAATAAATAAAAAAAACCTAAAAATACGGTATAAAAACATCTGATTTGTCCTACTGCATTTTTAATATAATCTCTCTGCCCAGTTTAAGCAATTCCGCGGAGCGTTTTAAACTTTTAGCCTCGCTGTAAAGGCGCATCAGGGCCTCTGTCCCGGAAGCCCGAAACATCAACCAGCTTTCATCTTCACAAATAAGCTTTATCCCGTCATAATCCTTGACAGAAACAACTTTTTTCCCTAAAAGCTGGATGGGAAGGTCTTCTTTTTTAGGTTCTACGCGTTTAGCCAAATGAAGGTCATCGCGCAGATAATAATACCTGCCGAACTGTTTCTCGGTTTCATCAAGAATCTCACCGATACTTCTATTGCGGTACACCATCATCTCCAATAACAGTAAACCGGCTACGGTGCCATCTCGTTCCGGGATATAACCCTTTACGCCCATACCGCCGGCTTCCTCGCCTCCGGCAACTATATCCTCTTTTTCCATAAGATTAGAGATATATTTAAAGCCAACCGGAGTTTCATAAAGTTTGACTTTAAGGTAGCTTGAGATTTTATCAATCATGGTTGTGCCGGCAATAGTCTTGACAATACCGCCGCTTAAACCTTTGTCCTGATTTAAGTGTAAGGCCAATAGCCCTAAAATTTTCTGAGGATGGATAAAAACTCCGCCTTTGGCCACAGCGGCAATCCTATCGGCATCTCCGTCAAGGGCAATGCCTAAATCAAATTTTCCCGCTTTCACCCGTTTTTTTAATTCCTCCAGATTTCCCTCTACCGGTTCAGGCCTTGAGCCGCCGAAAGAAGGATTAATAGTATTACGCAGGAATTCCAGTTTTATAGAACTGCCCTTTAAAACTTCGGCGATAAAGCTATCCCCCGAGCCATACATCGAATCTACTAAAACCTTGAATTTTTTGTTTTTTATTTTTTTAAAATCGATATATGAACGGATAAATTTAACATAATCGCTGACTAAGTTTTCGGTTTTTATGTTTCCTCTTGTGCTGTCTGAATCAGCCTTCACAGGATTTTTGCCTAAAAGGGCTTCAACAGCCGAAGTCACTTCCGGCCCTGCTGCTCCGCCGGAGGAGACCTTTATCTTAAAACCATTATATTCTGCCGGATTATGAGACGCGGTAATCATAACCCCTAAATCTTGTTTTTTCCGGCTTACGGCAAAACTTAACGCCGGAGTAGGCAGGGGCCTGTCTGAAAGGATAACCTTAAGGCCGTTATTCCTCAAAACTTCCGCGCATAATTTAGCAAAAACCCCTGACATAAAACGCGTATCAAAACCAACCGCGATATTTTTACCGCTTCCCATATAATCCGCTACTGCTTGAGAGACTATTTTCAGGTTTTCGAATGTATAATCATCCGCTATTATCCCACGCCATCCATCGGTGCCGAATTTAATATTAGACATGTTTTGCTCTCCTAAACAAAAATAACCTGTAACTATATTGTTATATTCTTCAATTTCTCTATTGCTTCTCTCCTATCCTTCGCCTTGAAAATATATGTGCCGCAAGCCAAGATATTAGCGCCTTCTTTTACAGTAAGTTTTCCGTTTTCATAATCAATCCCTCCGTCGACAGCAATATCGCCTTTATAATAAGAACGCAATTTACTTATCTTAGGCAAAACCTCGGGCATAAACTTTTGCCCTCCAAACCCCGGCTGGACAGTCATTATCAAAACCATATCGCAATGATCCAGGCAATCGCCTATTTGAGACAACATAGTCTTGGGATTCAAAGATATGGCTATTTTTTTACCGATCTTATGCAGTTTTAAAGCCTGTTTTTTAAATTCGGAGCTTTTAATTGTTTCAATATGCAATGTTATAATATCCGCGCCGGCATCGACAAAACTATCAATATAATTCTGCGGCGATTCAATCATAAGGTGTGCTTCAAACCTAAGAGAAGTAACCGGCCTTAAACTTTTAATTACCGGCGGGCCGATGGTAATATTCGGCACAAAATGGCCATCCATTATATCCAGGTGCAAAAAATCAACTCCCAACGCTTCCACGTCCTTAATTTCTTCAGCTAAACGCGAAAAGTCAGCTGATAATAATGAAGGAGCAATTTGTGTTTTCATATTTAGCCTAAAGGGTTATAAATTATTAGGGCGCCGGAAATCTCTGTTCGCACACAATTAGAAATTTTTTGCCAAAAGTCGGCAAGGATTTGCGGCGAATGAAGCGAGTCTACTTAAGTATATAGGATGTCAGCGAGCGTAAAGAGCCGCAAACCGTAGCCGACGGCAAAAAATTTCGTGTGCGAACAGAGATTTCCGGCGCATAGCAATTGCTATTAAAGGCCTTTATATAAATTGTTTTTCAAGATGTGGCTATACACCTTTTCCGGCAGCAGGTACCTTACGGGTTCGTCAAGCTTTATCCGCTGACGGATCCTAAAAGCGGAAATATCCAATGATTCGATAACCACCGGCAAAACGCCTTTTGGCATGTCCTTTAACGGGTAATTCGGGCGGCTGGCAACTACAAATTTTGCCAGCTTCATCAATTCTTGGACATCCTTCCAACTATCCAGGTAATTTAAAGCGTCAGAGCCGAGTATAAAAAAAAGCTTAAAACTCGAAGGATATTGTTCGCTTAATGCCTTAATAGTATCTATAGAATACGATTTTCCTTTACGTTTAATTTCCATATCATTTACTTCGAAATCCGGATTACCTGCTACTGCCAGTTTAACCATCTTTAACCGATGACTGGCATCAATAAGATCTTTTTCTTCTTTGTGCGGCGCGAGATTCGCCGGAATAAAGACTACCTTATCCAGCGACAACTTATGCTTTACTTCGCAAGCGAGTACAAGATGGCCTAAATGGATAGGATTGAATGTGCCGCCCAAAATCCCAATTTTCATATTTTTCCTTCTGGCTTATGGCTATTTTCTAATCTGTCCGCTTCCGAAAATCATATACTTATATGTCGTCAATTCTTCCAAAGCCATCGGGCCGCGGGCATGAATTTTATCGGTGGAAATCCCGATTTCCGCGCCCATGCCGAATTCGTATCCGTCGGTAAAACGGGTAGAGGCGTTAACATATACACAGGCAGAATCCACATTTTTTAAAAATACATCCGCGTTTTCATAGCTTTCGCTTACTATCGCGTCAGAATGATGCGAGCCATAAGTATTAATATGCTTTATGGCCTCATCTAAATCCTCAACAACCTTTACCGATAAAATTAAATCCAGATATTCCGCGCGCCAATCTTTTTCTGTGGCATTCTTAATGCCTTTAACTATTTTTCGCGTACACGCGCATCCGCGGATTTCAACGCCCGCTTCCTTGTATTTCTTTATCATAATAGGCAAGAATCGCCCGGCGCAGGCTCTATGTACAAGCAAGGTTTCCATGGCGTTACAAACCCCCGGCCTTTGCACCTTGGCGTTAAAACAGATATTTTCCGCCATTTTAAGGTCACAGGTTTCATCGACATAAACATGGCATATGCCTTTATAATGTTTGATAACAGGTATCCGGGAATTGCGTGCGACAAAATTTATGAGCCCTTCTCCTCCCCTGGGAATAACAAGGTCTATATGCTCCTTCATTTTCAAAAGATAATTTAGAGCTTTTCGGTCCGGGGTATCAATAAAAGTAATCGCGCCCTCGGGAATACCTTGTTTAATGGCCTCCTGCTCCATTATAGAAGAAATTATCCTATTGGTATGCATAGCCTCTCTTCCGCCGCGCAATACGCAAGCGTTTCCGGATTTTAAACATAATCCCGCGCAGTCGCTAGTTACGTTCGGACGAGACTCATAGATAACCGCGATAACTCCTATCGGAACTTTTACTTTTTGTATCCATAACCCGTTAGGCCTTGTCCAGCCATCGATAACATCCCCCACAGGGTCAGATAAACCCGCCACCTGCCTTAAAGAATCCGCCATCCGCTTAATCCGCTTTTTGTCTAAAGACAGCCGATCCAAAAGGGCTTTACTTAATGACTTATTTACATGGATATCTTTTTTATTTTCAGCGATTATTGCCTGGGCCTTATTCTCTAATGCCTTAGCCATATTCAGCAATGCCTTATTTTTCACATCAGTTGAAAGGTTAGCTAGTATATAAGATGCTGATTTCGCTTCTTTGGCTTGTTCTCTTAATCTTTGTATCATATTTAGGAAACTTGAAAACTACAGAATTACCAGATTATCTTTATGTATGACTTCCCGCGCGAGTCGGCTACCCTTATTCGCGTCTAATTCTTTCGACGAGAAATTTACTTTTCCCCGGGCAAACTCCGACATATCCGTGCCTAAGACGCTCACAGTATCATTTTTCTTGAAATTACCTTTAACAGCGGATACCCCGACTGCGAGCAGGCTTTTATTACAATTAATAAGCGCGTTTTTTGCGCCATCATCAACAATAAGGGCGCCTTTAGCCCTGACGCCGTAAGCTATCCAGCCCTTCTTAGCTTTTATCAGGGAATTCTTAGGAAGAAAAAGCGTGCCTACATCATTGCCCGAGGCGGCTTTTAAAAGCGAATCCTTATCCCTGCCATTAGCAATAACACAAGGTATCCCCGCGCCTGTGGCTATTTGGACAGCCGCGATCTTCGCGGACATACCGCCAACACAAGTTTCCTTATCAGTAGAACAACATAAACGGTTTATTTCAGGAGTAATTTCACTAACTACTCTAATTACCTCTTTTTTAGGAAGGCGGTATAAGCCATCGACATCGGATAGAATAATTAAAATGTCCGCGGAAACCAAATTAGCGACTAACGCGGAAAGCTTATCATTATCCCCGAAGCGGATCTCATCTGTTGAAACAGTGTCATTTTCATTTATAATAGGCAGTATTTTGTTTTTGATTAAATACAGTAGGGTATGCCTGACATTCAGATAACGCGCCCTATCTTCAAAATCTTCCCATGTAAGCAAAACTTGCGCGCATATACGCTTATCTGCTCCCATAAGCTTACGATACAAAGCCATCAACTCATTTTGCCCGATGCTTGCTGACGCCTGAAGCCCGGCCATATCTTTTGGGCGCTTATTCAGCCTTAAAACCGACATGCCGCAAGCTACTGCTCCCGAGGAAACCAAAATTACTTCTTTGCTTTCATCTAAAAGCCGGGCAATCTGCGCCGTAATATTTTTTAAATATTCCAAAGTGATTGAGCCGCACTTGGAACTTATCAGGCTAGAGCCGACTTTAATTACTACGCGCGAAAAGCTTTTTTTCGATTGCATTTAACAATACTCCAATCCCTTCATTTTCTAACGCTGATATAGGGATTATCCTTTCCTTGACTGACTTTTTAAACCTTACTAAATTTTGTTTAGCAGAAGGCAGGTCAATTTTATTTGCCACCAAAATCTTCTGTTTTTTAAAAACCTCGCGGCTGTAAAACTTCAACTCATCGCTTATTACGCGATAATCCTCTATCGGATCCCTGCCATCGGAACCAGCCATATCTATCATATGCAGCAGAATTTTAGTGTGTTCAACATGGCGCAGGAACCTGTCTCCTAAACCTTTGCCCACGTGTGAATCCTTAATCAGCCCGGGGATATCAGCGACAGAATACGTATGTACGCCAGACTCCACAACGCCTAAAACAGGGGCTTTTGTGGTAAAGGGGTAAGGAGCGATTTTAGGATGAGCCGCGGAAATCTTTGATATCAGGGTAGACTTTCCGCTGTTAGGAAAACCTACCAACCCGACATCGGCAATCAGTTTCAGGTCTAATATTAAAATCTTTTCTTCGCCAAGAGTCCCCTCATGGTCGCCGTATTTTAAATGCGCGCTTCCCTTGCCGCCTAAGCCGCCCCTGGCCACAACTATTTCCTGGCCGTCTTCCAACAATTCCCTTAACTTACATCCGATTGCTTCTTCTGTAATGATTGTGCCTACAGGCACTCTTACAACCGTATCCGCGGCGTCGCGGCCTGTTTTTTTATTTGATGAACCGTGGCCGCCGGAGAGAGCGGTAAAATGCTGGCGGAATTTAAAATCGTAAAGCGTAAGCAGATTATTATCCGCGCGGATAATAACATTTCCGCCATTGCCGCCGTCTCCTCCGTCAGGCTTGGGGTAACGCCACATCTTATCTCTGTATGAACTATTACAGCCGTCCCCGCCCTTTCCGCCTTTAACAGTTACTCTTGCGTTATCAACGAACATTTTATTCCTTTAAGTCCAGAACTTGGAACTTAGAGCTTGGTTTGGCCTGACTAAGTTCTAAGTTCCAAGTTCTAAGTTCTAAACTTTCTCTATATGTATCTCCTCAATCTTAACCCTCGTCAAATTCTGCCTATGGCCGATTCTTGTTTTGCTTGATTTCCTTCTGGTATACTTGAAAGCGATCACCTTCTTTGTCCGAAGATTATTGACAACGATGGCTGTAACCTTTACACCCTCTAAATAAGGCTGGCCAACCTTTACTTCCTCGCCCAAACTCGTCAAAAGGACATTCCCGAAAGAAACCTCTTTGCCTTTTTCCGCATTCAGTTTCTCTACTTCAATAACACTATCCTTCTCCACCTTATATTGTTTCCCGCCTGTTTCGATTATCGCGTACATTTTATTCACTCCTTAATTTAGTTAAATTTCACATCCTCAATATGCGCTGTCGCGGCCAAGGTAAAATTAACCTTTGACCTATAGCGCCTTTCCAAAGCGACAATATCCTTTTCATGGCCCTTTAACAGCTCATTGATAACTTCAGGATTTGCCAACACATTAACTTCTCTTTTACCCTGGGATTGCGGCAGAAGAGTCTTCAATTGTTTCAAAACCCATATACACATAGTTGATATTGATTTGATCTTGCCTCGGCCCCGGCAATACGGACAAGTCGAATATGATAAGCTTTCAATGGTCCGATAAACCCTTTCGCGGGTCATCTCGACCACGCCGAATTTAGAAATGCCTATGATCTCGTATTTCGCTTTGTCCTCTTCCATAGAACCTTTAAGTATCCTGAATATATCACGGCGGTGGTCTTCCCTTTCCATATCGATAAAATCTATGACGATAATCCCGCCTAAATCCCGCAATCTTAACTGCCTGGCAATAGCCCTTGCCGCTTCCGAGTTTACCGCCAAAGCCATCTGTTCGGGATCAGTCTTTTTCCTGAACCTTCCGGAATTAACGTCTATAACCACCAAGCCTTCAGTCGGCTCAATCACCAGATAAGCCCCGGATTTCATAAAAACCTTGCGTTCATAAATTTTATCGATCTGTTTCTGGACATCCTTAACCGTAAAAAGGTCATTTTTTTCGTCATAATATGCTATTTTTTTAACCAGATCATTGGAAAAAACGCTTAAGAAATTACGGATTCGCTTGAATTCATCTTTTGAATCCACGATTAATTTGCTTATCTGGTCATCGAAAGAATCCCGGATAACCCTCAAGACTAAATCGTATTCTTCATATATTAAACTAGGGGCCTTATTCTTTAAAGCCGATTGCTTAATCCTGCGCCAAAGCTTAAGCAAAAAGAAAATATCATGCTGTAGGTTATTTTTATTTTTTCCGCAGGCGACTGTGCGGATAATATAACCTATATCCGTCGGGACATTTATCTCTTCCATTATCCCTAGTAACCTTGACCTTTCAGGCCTGTCCTCTATTCTGCGGGAAACTCCGCGGTGCGTATCCTGCGGCATAAGGACCAGATACCTGCCGGCCAATCCGATATGCGTGGTAAGCCTCGGCCCTTTGGTGCTTATGGGCTCTTTTACTACCTGAACCAAAACCTCCTGCCCTTTTTTAAATTCTTTATTCTCCCGGCTCGTCGGCCCTATCGGCTCTATCGGCTCAACAGTATCCGAAAGATAGAGAAAGCCTTTTTTCTCCAAACCGATATCCACGAAAGCCGCGCCTATCGACGGCACAACCGTATCGATTATGCCTTTATAAATATTCCCGACAATCGTCTTATCGGAAGGGCGCTCGATATAGTATTCATCAAGCACCCCCTCTTTAACTATCGCAACCTGTTTTTCCTGAATTTCCGCGTTAACTAAAATTTCTTTAGCCATCTATCTTAATTACCTCCCATAGGCACATTTGATTTCAGGTTTCAACCTGAAATCAAGTTTACCGTCTTTTTTATGTTATTTTAATTCCTTCGGGCAATTGAGCCTGTAATTTATTTTTAAATTCCTCTAAACTAATTTGCTCTCTTAATCCGATTTCGACTTCCTCATTATCACTCTCTAATCCTAATTTTAACGCCCTCTTTATTTTAACTTCCGGATGCTTACTAAACCCTCCGGAAACCTCCAGAGGCACGCCGGCCCTTCGCAATGCCCTGCCAAAAAGCCGCAATAAATCCAAATGCGAAATATAACGCATCAGGCCTTTTTTACTAAAGTTAACAATCACTTTTACGCTAGCAGGCATTTAATTATACGTCTAACAGCTATTTTTTTAACAGGATTTTTTTAATGGAGGGAAGCAACGGTTATGATTTTATCTTTTTCTTGCCCTTCTTTTTCTTATCGCCGGCAGCCTTAAAAGTTTCCTGCCATTTAGCTATCTCTGCTTCGCTAGTCTGGCCATCCTCAATTATACGTGCCGTGATAAATATCAAAAGGTCAATCTTTGCTATATCATCCGTGTCGCGCCGAAAAGCCATACCTATTATAGGAATTTTGCTTAAATAAGGTATGCCTGTCATATTCTTTGACTTGACGTCTTTAAGCAATCCACCTATAACAACCGTCTCTCCGTCCTTCATCAAAACCCGCGTCTCTGCTTCCCTTGTATCAATTATAGGGTAATTATTCGTTCCCAGCGTTTGCGTAAATGAGCTTACCGCCGGATGGACCACCATATTAATATACTTATTCGCGCCTATCTGCGGTATGACATTAAGCTGTATACCAATATTCTGATAATAATCCAGCGTAATACTTATTGTTGAACCTGAACCTACCCCTGTAATATCTTGTTTAAGTATCGGGTATTTTGTCCCGACTAAAATAGTTGCCTCCTGATTATTCAAAGCGACAATCCTTGGCGCTGAAAGGGTATTAGTATTGATATCTTCCTCAAGCGCGTGAAGCATTACTTCAAATTGTGTCCCGGCTAACTTCTGAAACAGAACCTCCAAACCCGTATTAAACGGCTCAACTCCGGAGATATTAGTTGCCTTAGGCGTAAATGCCGCAGGCGAGACTTGAGAGCCTAAAACATGTCCGGCTAAATCAGAAGTAACTCTGCCTAATTTCTTACTTGTCGGCGTTGTAATCATTGTAGCGGTTTCCGCTCCCGTGGAGCCTGTACCCCAATCAACGCCGATATCTTTTAATTTATCGCGGCTGACTTCCATAATCCTGGTCTCAATTAAAACCTGCATGGGCTTTATATCAATTTCAGTGATAACTTTTCTGATATTATCCATAACCGGAGGCACATCGCTTATGATTAAAACACGGGAGCGCCCTTTTCTTTCTTCAATGGTCCTGTTTATTTTTCCGAACGATTCTTTACTGAATTCCCAACCCGGCTGGGTAGTCATCTCCAACGCTGTAACCTTACCTCGAGAAGAAAGCTGGCTCTCAATTGCTTTCTTGGCATCCTGCGCGTCTATAAATTTAAGGTGAAAAACTTCTGTTAACACCGGCTGAACCTGAGCAAGGTCCGCTTCCTGCTTCTTCATGGCGGTCAATTTTTCGACAAGAGCGACCATAATGATGTTGCCTCTCTGTTCATAGCTATAGCCATAACTGCTAATAATAGTTTTCAAGGCATCTTCCCAGTAAACATCGACCAGCCGCACGCTTACAATGCCGTTAACTTCGGCTGAAGGAACAATATTTACTCCTGCTTTATAGCCTAAAAGCTTCAACACATTCTTTATGTCAGCGTCTTTGAAGTCAATTGTGATTTTTTTATTTGAAAGAGCGGCTGCCGAACTATCAGCTCCCGAAATTTTCTGGCTGATAACATTCTTACCGCTTGATTCATTAGAAACTGCGGCGGCCACGCCTTGCGCGGAAGCATCCGTTTGAGCAGCAGCTTGAGGCTGTTCTGTATTATTAGCGCCATCCGAAGAAACGGTTTGGGAATATCCTCTGATGCTAAAAAATAAAACAGCGCCGAAAACTGTCAATGCCAGTAACAAAAACTGGTTATATTTGCGCTCTAGCATCAGTCCTCCTTCCTTAATTCTATTTCAATAGTTTGATCGTCTCTTTTTAAGATAACCTTATCCGGCTGTATTTCGAGCACCTGATAATCTTCAATCACATCCGCGGGCTTAACTACCTCATTGTTAATCACAGCGTAAGAAGCCCCTTGTGGATCATAAATAATCCCTTCCAGCGTGAATGTATTATCTGAATCGCTGCCAGAGCCTTTCCACTCTAAAAGCCTGCCGTCTTCGGTTACTAAAGGCAAGAATGGATCGCGCCCGGATTTAGCAACAGGCTTTTCCACAGCCGATTGGGCGCTTGAGCATACGCTGCCTAAAAACATGACTATTATACCAAAAAAAAGCAGCGAAAAGAAATGTTTATTTTTGCTTAACATATGTTTCTAAATTAACACTGACCGCGTGCCTGAACATATCCGGGCCACGCGTTATTGTTACGTCGTTTATTTTTACCGGCAAGTCCTCACATAGAACGCTTAAGAATTTTACTGCTTGAAAATAACGGGCAGCCAATTCTATATCTATAGGCAAAGGCGAAAGTTTAAAACCGCCTATTTCAATAATCTTACCACCCGGTTGATTGTCCGCGAAATTTACCGTTTTAATTTTTACGCCGGCAGAGCTTGCTTTTTTAAGTATTGTTTCTCTGAAGTTATTAATAGTCAGGCTGTCCAATAATTCCTGTTCGACATAAGCGGATTTATTTTTTAGCATTGCCAGTTCATCTTCCAACGCCTTCAAATTAGAAAGGTCCTTCTTAAATTGCTTAAACGCTCCCTCCTGGCTTGCTAATTTCCCGCTGACTTCTTTTAGCGAACGCGCCTGTAATTTAAAAATAAAGACAAAATAAATACAGGCAATAATCAGCGCGAAAGCAACAAGCGCGATGTCTTTTTTGTCCTGCGAGGGGAAAAGATTTTTCATCTTTTTTGCCTATTGTTTAGAACTTATTGTAAAGTCGGCCACTTCGATTGCCCCAGCTTTTCTTTTTATGATCGTCCCTATCTCAAGTTTATTTAAACCCTTGTTTATTTGAACATTATCCTTTAATAACCCGAAAAATTTATTTATCTGCGCGGCTTCGCCGGTAGACGGTAAAATACAACTTCCTTTTATCCGCAAAGCGCTTTTCCCGATAAATAACTCCTCGAGCCAGATACCCTGCGGCGTAAAATCGCTTATTATATACAGCTTGCGCGTAATTTCCGAATTCTCTGCCGAAACAAGCAAAATACCGTTCTGCAAAGCCCGGTATTTTGAAACGCCATTCTTTACTTCGTCAACGCTCTTCTTCTGCGCCTGCAAAACGCGCCATTTACTTTCGGATAATTTTAAGCGGGAAAAATTAAAAACTATCAACAACTGAAGCCCCAGAAAAAATAAGGCGCAAACAGCAAGGATCAAAACAAAAGAATTCCTCAAGAATTCCTTTGGCAGCTGAATAGGAAATCCTTGTTTTTGGCGCAATTCTTCAGGCAATAAATTTATTTCTATCATCTTGATGCCAGCCCCAGCGCTACAGAATAAATGTTTGACTTGAGGGTATATTCTTTTTTTGCCGCCTCATCTTCGAATTCCAAACACATAGGATAATCGATCTTCTGGCCTTGCGGCTTAGAAGATAAAGCCTGTTCTGTATTAATGGCTTGCGGGCCGGGTTTGATATCGGACGGCGCGGAAATATCAAAAACCCTGGCTGAAACGCCTAAAAAACTATTCAGTAATTCTAAAACTCCCGCCGAATAGCTTAGGCCTCCGCTTACAAATATCTTAAATACTTCGAGGCCGCTCTGATTTTCATAATAATCGATAGCTAATCTTATTTCTGAAGATAAATGGCTTATAAGCGGCTCTAAAATACTCAAAAGCTCAACCCTCTTTTGCGGGTCTAATTTCATCGCTTCCGCCTTGGCTAAATCGATATTGTAGACGGAAGAAATTTTTTGTGTGACATCCGAACCTCCGAAAAGTATATCCCTGCTAAAATTCAATATGCCGTCCTCTAGAATACACATATTTGTAAACTTAGCGCCGATATTTAATAATGCTACCGGCCCTTTCTTCGCGGCTTCCTCCGTAAAAACCGTAAAAGAGTTAGCTATGCATAAGCAATCAACATCTATAATCCCCGGGTTAAGCCCTGCTTTTTCCAAAAGGACAAGCCGCTCGCTGACCGCTGATTTCTTCACCGCTGCCAGCAAAACCGACATCTTCTTCTCGTCGGGTTTTTCTTTAAGGATAGCGCAGTCTAAAAACATTTCCTCAAGAGGAAGAGGCAGGTATTCCTTAGCCTCAAACTGTAAAGTATTCTTTAATTCCTCGGGTGTCAATAACGGCAATGTTATGTAACGCATTACAACGGCCGGGCCGGACAAGGAAACATTAACCGGCCTGCCTTTTAAACCTTCGGATTTCACAATGCCTTCCAGCACTGAAGACAAATCCGCTCCGGAAGGTATTGGAGAAACTAAAGATTTCTTCAAAATTTTCTTTGCGCCGCTTGTTTGCAGCCATACCAGCTTAATACTCGAAGTGCCGATATCAAGCCCTATTGCCGCGCCCTGCGAAGCGCGCCCCCTGGCCGCTTTTATTTTATTTAGAATATTATTAATTTTATCGTGTCCCATTTTATAGCTCGTACCAGGCTTTCACAGTAGGAATCATAGTCTTTCCGGTCAATAAGCCAAACGCGTCCGCGACACCGGCGGCGCTAAAATTCAAAACCGCATTGCCGGTCAAATCAGATTCCACATCAACCGCGCTTTCCGCGAAAAGCGAACCGGTTATAACCGGGGTGCCGCTTATTTTAATCTTTCCCAAAACCCAAATAACACCGTCAAAATGCCAACCCCCGGAGATTTCCAGCGCCGCGATGTCTTTTGTGGAATCGTTCCTGTGGCCGTCAATAATCAATAAGCCGCTTCCGCTCCAGTTAGAGCTTATTTTATAATCCTGCGCGGTACTAGGTGTATCCCCTGTCAAATCAACCCAGGTAATACCGTTTACCGGCTGCTGGTTTTCACCAGGGTCAGTGTAAAGATGGTCAGCTACTGACTTTACTGCTTCTTTACTTGTCCCGAAGATCTCCTGAAAATCAAGTTCAGACTGCGTAGTATAAGAGCCTTCGGGATTAATATCAACGCTGCCTCTTACACTCAATTCACCGGTAGTCCCAATGGCGCTAGTCATATTGCCAAAACCTGTTGTTGGCAAGGATACCGTAACCTTGATTGTGCGCTGAACACCGGAAAAAGTCCCTGTTGAAATTATATCATAATTAACTCCGGAAATTTGAGTAGTAGTGCTGTAACTTCCGTTAACACTGCCGACAAAAATATTCCCGGACAAAGAAGCTCTGGAAGGCAGCTGTTTGACTGCCTCGGCAACACCTGCTTCAGATAACCAATACGCGGTAGTAGAATATAAATAGCGGTTAACCTGAAAAGATTCATTAACGCTGCGCGATACAAACCCGCTTCCCACAAACAAAACCAGGAATGACGCGATAACCATATACGTCAAAATCAAAGCGATTCCTCGGTTATTCATATTCACTATTTCCTTAATTTAACTTTTGAGTATAAAGAAAATGTTACGGCCCTGCCCATATATGTTTTTCCAGCGGTAATCGTAACCGCGATTAAATTGCTGCCTATTTCAGAATAATTGAGGGCAAAAGATTGTATATTCTTGAATTTATTGACCGCGCCATTAGCCGAATCTATACGGGCAATCATTTTCTTTGACGCATCCTGGTCATCCGTTACTAATTTATATTCCAGAGTGTTTCCCCAGCTATCTACGCCGGTAGATCTCTGAAATACAATCCTGTCTGCCTGCTGAACGCTTATGTGGCCGGAATCAGTTTGACGCATATCCTTAATAAGCCAATCCATAGCTATCCTTGCGGGAGGCTGAACGTCTAATTTCAGAGAAGCTGTGCCTATCGAAAGTATACCTGTGTTAAAAACGCCGAGAATTCCGGCAATCATCAAGCCAAATATCCCTATGACAACTAAAAGCTCAACGAGGGTAAACCCCGTTAGAAGCCTCTTAGCCTTAGTATGAGCAATTAAAGCTTCTAACAGGGTAAACCCTTTCATTAACTTTTCCCCCAAAAATTACTACTGCGTTATAAAATTACTTTTTATGGGTTAAGGTTCAAGGGTGAACGAACAACGTTTTTCCCTTCACCTTTCACCTTTAACCTTACACCTAATATTTGTAATAATTAGCTTTGCAATGAACTACTTATTGTAAATTCGTAAACCTGCTTGCCAGTTTTATCTGACGGGCCCTTTGCCTTTCCAGCCAATTAACCGCAACCTCTACTTGAATAGGGTCAGTTCCCGCGCCGAAAGTTACCGATATGTTTTCTGATGGCAAGTTTGCTAAACTTGGGACAGTATAATTTCCAGCTGCTTTATACCCCTGAATCTGGCTAAAGGACATTGTCTTAAATAACTCCATCACGTACTGCGCGTCATTTACAGCGACGATATTGTTACTGGACGACTGATTTAATATCATCGTATAACTAAACGTGGCTAAAAGGGCGCACAAAGCCACAGCCAATATTGCCGCGGCCAGCAAGAGTTCAGCAAGGGTAAACCCCGTTAGAAACCTCTTCGCTTTAGGGCGAGCAATTAAAGTTTCTAACGGGGTAAAAGCCTTTGGTTTATTTTTAGGCATCATTACTAAAATATAATTTAAACTGCCTGTTTAATTCGCTTATCGGAATCTGGCCTTTAGCCTTTGGCTGGTTTATATAGGAATACGTCAACAGGGATCCGCAGATCGGAAAGAATATCCTCGATACAGCCCCCTTGCTCCCCATTGATATTGATATTATATTGTCTTTTTTGTGGGTAAGAGTAAAAAGCGCAAGGCGCGAAACATCCTCATAAGACGCGGCGGTAACCGCTATCTTAAAGATATCGCCCTTAAGGCTTTTTGCTTTTTTAAAAATTCTTTCAAGCTCCGCGCAAGAAGGAGTACGTTTTAAATCATGGACTGAAATTATGCTGGCCTTACGATTGGCCTTTGCGATTTTTAAGACGTCTTTTAAAATCGCGCTGCCAAGTTCGATATCAACCGCGTCAACCAGCTCGATTAATGAGGAAAACAAAAATAGGCGTTTACCGTCGGGGATATGCCTTTTGCCCCCTTCTTCCTTAGAACGGACAGTTAAAATCAGCGGGAGCCTCGTTTTACGGAAATCCCTGATTTTTGATACGATTCTGCCGACGGTTAAGGTTTTAAAGCTATCAACTCGTAACTCAAGCGCGTCAACCTTATATTTGGCAATTTCACCCGGCGTATCCCGGTCCGAAACACTAAGCGCTATCCGCGGGGCATTTCCCAATTGTAGATTAGCTATTTTTATCATATATTTTCTTATCAATGATTATAAGTATATATATATGAACGGGTTCAGTCAAGTAAAATCTGCCGAAGGCAGATTTTACTTGATCTCGAGCTGCGCCGAATAGACGCAGCGAGAGACCCTTTTCCTATGCCGAAGGCAGATTTTACTTACTCATGTAGGGACAGCACAACGTGCTGTCCCTACATTCGTGCCCAGGCACAGCGCAGGAGATCTACTTACAAACAAAACCCCGCATCCAATCTTTTATTAGATTGAATGCGGGGTTTAACCCTACAAATAAATTACAAAATATTACGCGCAAGAACCTGACGCGCAAGTTCCATCTGCAGAAAGAACCCCACCTGTGAAAATCTGAAAACTTTTCGTCCCGGAGGTTCCGCAGACGCATGGTTTAGCGGTAGCGGTATAAGCGCTAGTGGTACCGCTAAAAGTATATTGATACCCTTGCCTAGAGCCGCTTGTATAATCCTCATTCAAATATTTAGGAGTCACGGTTGTTGCCCATGAAAGGTCGCTTCCTGCCGGATAGCTTCCGTTATTGCTTGACGCATAGGTCTCCGTTGCCGTGGAGATGGTCCTCAATGTTGCCTGCGCGGCTGCTTCATTTGCTGTCATACGCGGGCGCAATAAATTAGGTATAGCTATCGCCGCTAAGAGAGCTATGATGGCCACTACAATCATAATTTCCACTAATGTAAAACCCTTTCTTCTTAACATAAAACCATTCCCCCTTTCCGCCTTTTTTATCAGGCATCTGTTTTATTCATTTTAATAGGATAATTAGAGTTGTCAAGTAAAATTTACCGGCAATGCGGAACGAAGGATTTTACATAACTGCATATATCTTTTTATCCCTCGGCAAACCAGCTAATCGTTTTCCTTAACCCTTCTTCAATATTGACTTCCGGCGCCCATTTTAAATATTTATTTGCCCTGGTTATATCCGGGCGCCTCTGTTTGGGGTCGTCCGCGGGAAGTTTCCTAAAACATATCCTGCTTTCGCTTGCGGACAATTTTATTATCAACCTTGCCAAATCTATCAACTTCATTTCGTTAGGATTCCCGATATTCACCGGAGTATTCAAAGAAGAATTAGCAAGCCGGATTATGCCTTCGATCAAATCATCAACATAACAGAATGAACGAGTCTGGCTGCCGTCTCCGTAAACTGTTATCGGCTTATTTGTCCGCGCCTGGCAGATAAAATTCGGTATTGCCCGGCCGTCATTTTTGCGCATACGCGCTCCGTAAGTATTGAAGATACGGATAATTTTTGTATCGACTTTACGCGCCCTATGATAAGCCATTGTTATTGCTTCGGAAAAACGCTTGGCCTCGTCATATACGCTGCGGGGGCCTATGCAATTGACATTACCCCAATATTCTTCTTTTTGCGGATGGGCCAAAGGATCGCCGTAAACTTCGGACGTAGATGCTAAAAAGAATTTCGCTTTTTTCGCCTTTGCCAATCCCAGGGTGTTATGCGTGCCCAAAGAACCAACCTTTAATGTTTGAATAGGGAAGTTTAAATAATCCACAGGGCTGGCAGGTGAAGCGAAATGCATGACATAATCAAGTTTTTCTTTAATATTGATATATTTCGAAACATCGCGTTTGATCAGCCTAAAATTTTTATCAGCCGCCAAATGCTTGATATTTCTAATTTCGCCGGTAATAAAATTGTCCATGCATATTACTTTATTGCCCTCTCCTAGCAGGCGTTCACATAGATGCGAGCCTAAAAATCCCGCGCCTCCGGTGATAAGATATGTCTTTTTCATTTATACTTTCTCCTGTTTCAAGCTAAAGTATTTTTCTTTTACTTTTGATTTTTGAATTGTGGTTTTAACTTTTGCCTTTTTAATTTTGACTTAGCTTATAGTTTCCGCCCTACAGCCGCTCTATCTTTTCGCTGCTGACGCCTTTGTAGATATTGCGTGTATCGAAAATCTTTTTCGCGTGTTTAAGGACGAAATTATAATCTACACTACTGTGGTCAGCAGCAATAATGACACAATCCATGCTGGCTAATATATCTTCGGTTATCGTTGTTTCCTTAAGGCTAAATTCAGGGAACTTAAGATACGGAATCAAGGGATCCGAGTAATGGACATTGGCATGGTTTTTCTTCAACAGTTCTATTATTTCCAATGCCGGCGATTTCCTAAGGTCTTTTACATCTTTTTTATAGGCCGCGCCCATCACCAGAATATTCGCGCCCCTTAAGGGGATAATGTCGTTTAACCGCGAAACCACATACGCGGGCATCGCGGAATTAAGGTCAGAAGCCAGCTTGATAAAGCGCGACTTAAACCCATGAAGTTTGGCCTTCCAATAAAGGTACAACGGGTCCTTCGGGATACAATGTCCGCCTACGCCCGGGCCGGGGTAAAACGGCATAAAGCCGAAAGGCTTTGTTTTAGCGGCATCAATTATCTCCCAGACGTCCAGCCCCATTTTCCGGCACATCATCGCTATCTCATTTACCAAGCCGATATTGACCAGCCTAAAAGTATTCTCCAGCAATTTCACGGTTTCCGCGGCCCGAGGAGAAGAAACTATTACCACTTTTTCGATGATGCATTCGTAAAGAAGCTTAAAAACCTGCGCTGACTCTTTTGTTATCCCGCCGACTACTTTGGGAATCTTATTCAAAGGGTATTTCTCGTTTCCGGGGTCAATCCTCTCCGGAGAAAAAACCAGATAAAAATCCCGGCCGCACTTAAGCCCGGTAGACTCTAATATAGGAAGGACCACTTCATCTGTTGTTCCGGGGTATGTGGTGCTTTCCAACACAACCAGCTGGCCGCGCTTTAGGTGGGCTTTTATCTTTTTTACCGCGCTCTTTATGTAATTTATATTCGGCTGGGTTTTGCGCTTAAGGGGCGTAGGCACGCAGATTATGATAACGTCAGCTTCGCTTAATTTACTATAATTAGATGTGGGATTCAACGCTTTTGCCCTGACTAATTTATTTATTCGCTCTATGGGTATATCAAGAATATATGGAATGCCTTTTTTGACCTTTTCGACCCTATCCTTATCATTATCGATTCCAAATACAACAAAACCACATTGGGCGAACTCAACAGCCAAAGGCAGGCCTACGTAACCTAAACCCATCACAGCAATTTTAGCGCTTTTACTCTTTATTTTCTGTTCTAATTGTGCATGCATTCTCTAATTTTCCTTTTTTATCTTTTTCCACCATTGCGGATTATTCCTATACCAATCAATCGTCAACTTAAGCCCCCGGCTAAGAGAATATGCTGGCTTCCAGCCAAGGTTGCGCGCCTGACTGCAATCTAACGCATACCGCCTGTCATGGCCGGGCCTGTCCGCGACATATTTGATAAAACTTTTATCCTTATTTAAAAACTCGAGGATTTTCTCTGTCAGCTTGATATTCTTTTTTGAATTGCCCGCGCCGATGTTGTAAATCCCGCCTGTCTTTCCCTTATGAAGCACGGTATCTATCGCTTGGCAATTATCATCCACAAAAAGCCAATCGCGTTCATTTAACCCATCGCCGTAAAGAGGGGCTTTCTTACCCTCCAGAAGATTTGTGATAAATAACGGTATTACTTTTTCAGGATACTGAAAAGGCCCGAAATTATTCGCGGAACGCGTAATAATAACCGGCAGATTGTAAGTAGCGTAATAAGAACGAATCAATAAATCCCCCGCGGCCTTGCTTGCGGCATAAGGGCTGTTTGGCTTTAGGTTATCAGTTTCTTTTGATTTGCCTTTTAAAACACTGCCATAAACCTCATCCGTGGAAATATGCAGGAACAATTTTAAATGATTATTACGCCGTACTGCCTCAAGCAGTGTGTGGACGCCAAGAACATTTGTCTTTATAAATTCCTTGGAATCTTTTATGGAACGGTCAACATGCGTGCAAGCGGCAAAATTAACCAGATAATCACAGGCGCGGATAAGCTTATTGGCTAACAGGTTATCGCAGATATCGCCTTGGACAAAAGTATAATTATTGTCTTTTTCGATATCCCTTAGGTTTTCAGGATTTCCGGCGTAAGTTAACTTATCAAGATTAATTATCTTGTAATCCGGGTATTTTCTTAATATATGCCGTATAAAATTAGAACCGATAAAGCCGCAGCCGCCTGTTATTAATAGTTTCATGCCTTTTCTTTTTTCCTAACTAAAGACGCCGCCCGGTAAAGCGTCTCGGGAAGCCCGCAGTCTGTCCACCAGCTCTTAAGGATATCGTAACGCAACTCGTCAGCTTTTAAATAAGCGTTATTTACTTCGGTTATTTCCAACTCGCCCCTGGCGGAAGGCTTAAGCGTTTTTATGATATCGAAGACCTTATGGTCATACATATAAATCCCGCAAACCGCGTAATCAGACTTTGGGACTTTCGGCTTTTCCTCTATAGAAATTATTTTTTTCGCTTTTATTTCTGCCACTCCGAAGCGCTCCGGGTCGCTTACCTTCTTGAGTAAAATGCGCGCCCCGTTTTTTTGTTTTTTAAATTTCTCGACGTATTCTTTAATTGAGCCGCCGATTATATTATCACCAAGCACTACAACTATCGGAGAACGGTCGGAAAAATATTCCGCCAAATTCAATGCCTCGGCAATGCCGCCTTCCCCTCTTTGATAAGTATAATGTATATGCCGAAGCCCGAAATCCGCGCCATTGCCCATAAGCCTTAAGAAATCTCCGGCGTTATTTCCGCCTGTAACAATCATTATGTCTTTAATACCGGCGTCTACAAGCGTGGTAATCGGATAATAAATCATCGGCTTGTTATAAACCGGCAAAAGATGTTTATTGGTAATACGGGTCAACGGCTCAAGGCGTTTCCCTAATCCACCCGCCAAAATTACACCTTTCAAATTACATATTTCACTCATAGTTTTACTTTCCCCAATCATAGGGTATGTCATTTTTAAACGCGTCTATCCTATACTCATCGGGTTTCTTGGCATTATAAGCCACTGTCGGAATATTAATTACTATTGCTTCTTCATCGCTTATACATTTAAAACCATGATAAACATGTTTCGGAATTTTAACTAACTGCTGGCCCTCTAAGCACAACTCAAACTCGTTAATCGCTTTATATGTGGAAGAATTTTTGCGGGCATCATATAACGCAAGGCAAATCCTGCCTTTAACGCAGACGAAATGATCGTCTTGCTTCTTATGATAATGCCATGCCTTGACAACCCCGGGCTTACAGGTAGTTATATAAACCTGGCCAAACTTTTTAAATATTTTATCGTCGCTCCTTAAAATCTCCATCAGCCGGCCGCGCTCATCGTTAATCAACTTCAGCTTTTTTATTTTCACCCCGTTTATTACAGCCATTACAATTTCCTCCCCATGCATATATATTTAAAACCTGCCTTCTGCATCGCGCGGGGATCATAAATATTCCTGCCGTCAACGATTATCGGCTGATGCATTAATTTATGCAAACGCGGCAAATCCAGCTCTTTAAATTCGTTCCATTCCGTTAACATAACCAAACAATCAGCCCCCTTTGCCGCCTCATAAACATTCTGGCAGAATTTGACGCCTTTTAATATCTGGTTTGCTTTAGGCATTGCCTGGGGGTCAAACACCTTTATTTTTGCGCCCTTAGACTCTAACTCCGCGATTATATCCAATGCCGGGGCATTGCGTATATCATCGGTATCAGGCTTAAAAGAAAGGCCAAGCACCCCGATAAACTTATCCTTGACAATCCAAAGGGCATCTTCTATCTTTTTGACCAGGTTTTTCTTCTGGGCTTCGTTAATATCCCTAACAGCTTTAAGCAGGTCAAAATTATAGCCGTTTTTTCTGGCGATATTTATAAAAGCATCCAGGTCTTTGGGAAAACAGGAGCCGCCATAACCAATGCCCGCGTCTAGAAACGCCCTGCCTATCCTTTTATCAAGCCCCATGCCCTCGGCGACCTTTGCCACATCGGCTCCTACCTGCTCACAAAGGCAGGCAATAGCGTTAATAAAAGATATTTTAGTCGCGAGAAAAGAATTCGAGGCATGCTTTATAATCTCGGCTGATTTAATATCCGTTACCACAATCGGCGCGTTCAACGGTTTATACAACTCGATTAAAAGGTCTTGAGCCACCTTTGATTCTACTCCCAACACTATCCTGTCAGGATGCGTAAAGTCGCGTATCGCCTGCCCTTCTCTTAAAAATTCAGGATTTGAGGCGACATCGAATTTTATCTTTTTGTTTTTAGGAAGATTCACTCTGATGGTATGGCCCACCCAAGAACCAGTTTCAACAGGCACTGTGGATTTTTCTACAATTAATTTGTAACCGTTCATATTCTCCGCGATAACCTTGGCCACATTTTCTACGCCGGTCAAATCCGCCTCTCCGCCTTCTCTAGAGGGCGTGCCTACGGCAATAAATATCACCTTAGAATCCCTGACAGCCTCTTTAATATTAGCGGTAAACTTAAGCCGTTTTTCCTTTACATTACGCCTGACCACATCCTCTAACCCCGGCTCATATATGGGCATTTTCAATTTATTAAGCTGGCCGATTTTTTGTTTATCGCTATCCGCGCAAATCACCTTATTTCCTAAATCAGCAAGGCAGGCGCCTGTTACTAATCCGACGTATCCGGTGCCAATAATCGAAATATTCATATATTAATTCCCGCTTGATAAGCCTTTTTGGTTTAGCTATAGATTCTGGTATCCTTGCGATCCCGGCTTAGGCTGATGATAGCTCTGGTTATAATCTAGCGACATTTCAGGGAATGCCTTCAGACTTATGGCAAACCATATAGTCTCGCCTACATTCCTCAATACATTATAGTTTACTTCCAATAACCAACAATGCAAGTCTTTAGTAATGGAATAATTCTGTTCTTTAACAAGGGTGTTCCCCATAAATTGAAACCTTTCATAAACCCTAAACGACCAGCCTTTTAGTATGTTACAAGTAACTTCGCCGGTAAACTGGCTGCTGGACTTGCGGGCATAACGGTATCCGGTCCCCCATGTTATGTCTTTAGCCGAACCCCAAAGGTCAAAATTAGCGTTAGTAAAAACCCGCTCCTTACGGCTATAAGTATCTTTAGACTCCAGCCTTAATGTATCAGTTAGCTGACTCTCCAGGTCTAACGTTATATTATCATCCCAGCGGCGTCTCCTGCCTTCTATATTAAAAAGATAATTCGTAGATACTATAAAACGCAGGAAATCCACGGTTTTATCCTTGCGTTTAGTCTGCAGTTTATTCTCCAAAGAAAGGCTCATCTGATTCTGTTCGGTTACGGTACCGTCAAAATTAACAACTTTCGAAGGAGGCAAGGTAGGAGGATGGGTATAAGAATATGAAACATTTGGAATTATTACATGGCGTAATTTATTAAGCTCCATCCCGAGAATGTCCTTATCCACATCGAATATCCGGTAGAATCTGGTAGACATACTGATACCGCTATCCCAAACCTCTCGAAAAGCGCCTTGGTTTTTATTAACCATCCTGCTGTAATATGTTTCCCTCGTGCCCGCGTAAGGGTTCATCACCACATAAAAAAAGCTAAACGGGAGTGAAAGCCTTAAATAAGTATTTGTTGTCTGATTATGAGAAGTCTCATCCGAAGGCGCCGGATATTTTTGGTTATAATTCGTATAAGAAGTGTTACTGCTAAAATATAACGGGGTGTTAAGAATTTTAGTATCGGCTTTTGTAAATATCACTTGAGGAAGCGTTTCGGTTTCCGGGAAAATCCTGTTTACGCGCTTTTGCATCAAAAAATTTAATGTCCCTATTTGATTGGGAAAATTACGGTTAAACAAAAAATAGGTGGACTCATTAGAGTCTTTCTCATATTCCCTGAAAAAGTAATCTTTGATAAAATTAGCGTCCCTGACTTTATGGAATTCCGCCAGCATATAAGTATCTTTATCAACTTCGAACTTATGGCGCCAATCATAACGAAACCTGTCTTTTTCTATAGTACTTTTTCCTTTATGGTCATCATAAAGTTGTTGATAAAAACGCTTAAACCAGAACTTTCTTTCAAGCATATAATACGCCCTAAAATAGCCTTTCCCGATAACCTTTGTATCGTAATAATTATCGAAGCCAAAAGCAACGTTCCTGCGCTCCCGGAGATCAAGGTTAATCCTGCCGCCGGAGTTAGGCAGTAAATCATACCTCCAGGCCGTCAAAAGAAATAACCCCCAATCCTTGCTGTTACCGGGAGTAACCAGGACATGCATACGGTCATCTTTTAGATTCTGGCTATATTTAGGAAAATATATTATTGGCGTGTTAGCTACCCTAAAGGTCATTGCTTTAATAGTAACCTTCTCGTTTGGAACGATATAAATCAGGCGGCTCTGAAGGCGATAATGCGGATGATCCTTGTCGCAGGTAGTGATGTAGCCATTCTTCATCTCAATTTCGTTTTCAGAGATTTTTTTCATCGTCTGGCCCGCGCCATAATAAGGCGGGCAAAAAATATGGACATCATACCCTTCGCCCATCTTGGTTTTAAGGTTATAATCAAAGTTTTTAGCTTTAATAATGCCTTTTTTGTCCTTAAACACCACATTCCCCTCTGCCTTCGCCTCATTAGTAGTAGTATCGTATACCGCCTTATCGCAGGTAAGCACATCTCCTTCTTTTGTAATTTTGACATTGCCTGACATGGTAAGGACCGTCCTATCCTGCGAATATTCTATATTATCCGCGTCAACGGTTGTGGGAATATGGGTAGGCTTTTTAGCTGGTTCGGCGGCAGTTACGGATTCTTCAACGGGAATTACAGATTTTTCATTTTTAACATCTTCTATCAAACTCTGCCTTTCAAGCTCCTTCTCGACAACAACATTAGTGGCATAACCTTCTGCCTCTTTTTTAACCTCTACGGGAACATCTTGTTTCTGAGCTGACGGCTGTTTTTCTTCGGCGCAAGCGAAAAAGCTAACCCCGGCAACCAGCAAACTTGCTACGAGCACCGGCCTGATTATTTTCATCCGCATCACGCGCTCTCTTCTTCAGCTAATAATGCCGCGCCCAACATACCCGCGTCATTGGATAATTTTGCCTTAACGACTTTAACGCGCGAGCCTTGCGGCTTCATTGCCCGCTGCCTGATTACTTTGCGCACCTGATCAAATATAATATTGCCGGCGCTAGCTACCCCTCCGCCTATGACTATAACTTGCGGATCTAAAATATTCACCAAAGACGCTAAAGCAACCCCTAAATGGCTTACTATATCTTTCCAAATTCTTATAGCCTTATAGTTTCCTTTTTTTGCCATACGGCTGGAATCTTCCAGGGAAAATCCCTTGCCCAAAGAACGCCTCACTTCTTCCAATATATATATGTTACCAATATAACGCTCCAAACAGGCAACACCCGTACAGTTACATTTGGGGCCTGATTCATTAAGCGGAATATGCCCCACCTCTCCGGCGGCAAAATTGCTACCGCGATAAAGCCGGCCCTCCAATATAAGCCCGCCGCCTACGCCGGTACCTAAAGTAATACCGATGACATTCTTTTTCCCTTTCGCCGCGCCAATACGCGCCTCAGCAAGCGCCATAAGATTGGCATCGTTATCCACAAAAACCGGTAAACCTGTCTTTAGCGAAAGAGCTTTCGCTAAATAAACATTATGCCAGCCTTTAATATTAGGAAGATAATGAATAAAACCCCTTTTGAAATCGACTAATCCTGGAACGCCCAGGCCTACCGCCAAAATCTGTTTTTTTTCTACGGGAATATGATTTATATTTTCAGCCAATGCGTTGATAAGCCCTATTTTAGACGGAAAATCGCGGGTAGGGATAACTTTTTTGTGTATGATCTTGCGGTTTTTTATTAAGCCAACCTTGATATTAGTCGCGCCAAGGTCGATGCCGATTATGTAGGGTTTAGACATATAAGATAAAATAAAACCGCAATATTGGATAGCGTAAAGTTTAAAGCGAAAAGCGCAAAACTAAAACTTAAAATGTATTTAACTTCATTCGTGTCCAAATTAAATACAAAATAGCGGCGATAAAGTTATTATGAGATTTGATTTCTACTGTCATTGCGAGGAGCTATCGTTGACACGGTGCGACGAAGCAATCTCGTACTTAAAGACGAGATTGCTTCGTCACAGATATGTCAAGCAAGGGTTCCTCGCAATGACGAGTTTAATTTGGACAGCAATGATTTAACTTTAAGATTTACGTTTTAATTTTACGCTTTGCGCTTTACGTTTTTAGCTTCTTTGTTTTGGCTCTGCTTCTAGTTTAAAGAATCGTGACTTCGGTATCTTTTTCAAAGAAATGGACTTTACTCATATCAAACACAAGGTCCATATCCTTATTAATAGGCGGGCGGTCATGCGCGCCTACCCTTGCCACAAAAATGTGGCGGCCCGTATTAAGGTAAAGGTAAACTTCCGAACCCATGGGCTCAATCACTTCGCAGGTTGCGTTAATAATATTTTCCGGTATGGCGGATGTGGTAAAAAGTTTATCATATATGTCTTCGGGGCGTATGCCGAAAATCACTTCTTTACCGGCATATTGCGCCATTTTGCCGGACATCTGCTCAACAAGGCGCACTAAAATTTTGCCTTCGTCAAAATACAGCTTACCTTCTTTTTTAATTATCCTTCCATACATAAAGTTCATCGCGGGAGAACCTATGAAACTGGCCACGAACTTGTTAGCGGGATAATCGTAAATCGTTATCGGATCTGCCACCTGCAGCAGATTACCGTCCTTCATCACCGCGATCCGGTCTCCCATTGTCATCGCTTCAGTCTGGTCATGAGTAACATAGATCATCGTAGTCTGCAGGCGCATATGAAGCTTGTGGATTTCCGTGCGCGTCTGGACGCGCAATTTAGCGTCGAGATTACTTAACGGCTCGTCGAATAAAAACACCATCGGTTTCCTGACTATCGCCCTTCCGACTGCCACCCTTTGGCGTTCGCCTCCGGAAAGCTGCTTCGGCCTTCTGTCCAAAAGTTTTTTTATCCCTAAAATATTGGCAGCCTCCATAACGCGGCTTGAGATCTCCGGTTTAGGGTAACGCCTTAAACGCAAGCCAAAAGACATATTTTCAAAAACAGTCATATGCGGATAGAGGGCGTAATTTTGAAAAACCATCGCGATGTCCCTGTCCTTGGCAGGGACATCATTTACTACGCGATTGCCGATATAAATCTGGCCCTCGCTTACTTCTTCAAGCCCGGCAATCATCCTTAAAGTCGTAGATTTTCCGCATCCGGAAGGGCCAACCAAAACCATAAATTCTTTATTTTCTATTCCCAGGTTAATCTTATTGACAGCCATAACCCCGCCAGGATAAATTTTACATACATCTTTCAAACTCACTTGTGCCATTTTTTCTTTTCCTTTTCTTATGTTAAATACTTGACTAATTCCCCCAGGCTTTTTTTCAAATTTTTGCGGTGAACAATCATATCAATAAGCCCATGGTCAAGAAGAAACTCGGATTTCTGAAATCCCGGCGGAAGCTTCTGGCGTATAGTCTGCTCGATAACCCTGGGGCCGGTAAAACCTATCAATGCTTTTGGCTCGGCAATTATTATATCGCCAAGGCCGGCAAACGACGCCATAACTCCTGCCATTGTCGGATTAGTAAGCACGGAGATATAGGGAAGAAGCGCCCTGTTATGCAAGGCTAGCGCCGCGGAAGTCTTAGCCATCTGCATTAAACTAAACATGCCTTCGTACATACGCGCGCCGCCGCCGGAACCTGAAACAATAATAACTGCCACCCGCGTACTTGTCGCTTTTTCAATAGCCCTGCTGATCTTTTCTCCAACTACCGACCCCATCGAACCCATGATGAACCTGGAATCGGTAACCGCTATAATAACTTTTTTACCGTCTATCTTTCCTTCACCGGTTATCACTGCTTCCTTTAACCCTGTAAGCTCCTGGTCAGCCTTTAACTTATCTATGTAAGCCTTCGGCCCTTTAAAACCAAGAGGATCAACGGGCATCATATCCGCGTCATATTCCTGAAAACTGCCGTCATCAATAATCTGCTTTATCCGTTCGCCCGAATTTAAGATAAAATGATACTCGCATTTCGGACAGACCCTAAGGTTTTCTTCCAGCGTTTTATTATAAATAGGAGCTGAACATCCGTCGCACTTTGTCCATAAACCTTCAGGGATTTCCTTTTTCTTAACCTTGACTATCGTGTATTTCGATTTAAATAGCGGCATGTTTTATTGGTTAGCCGGTTAACTGGCTAACTGGTTTCGAATTTATGAACAACTAACCCCGATAACAATTTGGGGTAAAAATAGGTGGACTTCGGAGGAAGCTTACGCTTCTCTAAAACGACCTCTTTCATCTGGCTTATTTTTGTCGGCCTTAAGAAAAACGCTATTTTTGCTTTACCACTGTCTACAAGCTTTATTGATTCGCTAATATCAGCGGAATAAATGATGCTTTTGTCCTCAACGGTAAGCCCTAAAACTTCTGCCAGTAAAAACCTATTAAAAAGGCTCACATCAAGGCAGTCGAATTTGTCCGAAGGCAATGGCTTATTTAACCTTAAAAGGTAAAACTCTTTCTTAAAATACAACCCGAAAACTCCTGAAGTTGCGCTGTTTGTTTCGAAAAGTTCTAAAAAATTCTTCCGATTCTTTGCCTTCTCTATTACAAAACCCCCAGCTATTTTGTCTAATAATCTTCCACTAAGGCCCTTATTTATATCTTTAATCAACCGGTGTGTGGCCATAATAGTCAAAGAACCTGCCGACATATCGGTAAAATATGCCATAATATAATTATAAGAGGCTCTCTCCGAAAAATCAGGTAAATTATATTTTAGCATATCGCGGTATAAACACGCAACCTCAAATCTATGATGGCCATCAGCTATAAATATATCTTTGTCGCGCATATAAACCCTTAGGCTCTCCAGCATTTTTTTATCGTCTACGCGCCAAAGCCGGTTTAAAACTCCATACGCGTCTTTCACGCTGATTAACGGCTTACTTCCAGAACACAATCCTGCCATTTTTTTAATGTATCCGGCGATATCCGGGAACAAAACAAATATAGGGCTTAAATTCGCTTTTACCTTCTTTATAAGCTCTAACCTGTCTTCCTTGGGCTTACTATGAGTGTGCTCATGCGGACGGACCAGGTCCTTGTCTATTTTAAGCAGGCCTATAAATCCGCAACGATCCGTTGATTTTCCCAGATGCTTATATTGTTGCTGGTAAAAATATACACCCTCGGAATCATCTTTAACAAGCGCCTTCTTTTTCAACCAATCATTAAAAGCTTTTGCCGAACGCGTATATCTATTGTTATCTTTGGTATCCGAAGGGCGTATATTAGAAAGGATTAAACGGATAAAATTATACCGGCTTAAACGATGATAATCTCTCTGCGCGGATTTTGAAATGATGTCATACGGCGGACAGACAAGCTTAGAGAAATCCCTGAATTTTTCTCTATTATAAAGTATGGCTTTGAAAGGTTTTACATCTATCATTTTTATAGTAGCTATATAAGATGCTGGGAAATGGAGAATAGAAAATGGGAAAGTATTTCTATTTATCCATTATCCATTTTCTATTTTCCACCACGGGCATTCTTTGGGCAGGATGAACAATCTTTACCTGAAGATACATTGCAAGACGGCTTATCCTGCTTTTCTTTTTCTTTATAGGCCTGTTTGCGGTAGTCGGTCGCGTAAAACCCCGAACCCTTAAAAATTATTCCCGCGCCATTGCCGATAACTTTGCGTAATGCCTTTTTACATTTAGGGCATTTTTCTAAAGGCGCGTCGGTCATTTTCTGCGTAATTTCAAAACTATGGCCGCATGATGTACATTCGTATTCATATGTAGGCATATTTTTGGTTAGTTGGTTTGCCAGTTGGCCAGTTTACCGGTTAAAATTTTTTACTTTTTAACTGGCTAACCGGCCAACCGGTTAACTGGTTAACTATCTAAACGCTTTTTTCACTTTTTCGCTAAATGATTGTCTTTCACCGCTAAACTCGCCGCGCAGGCTGGCGAATTCTTCTATAAGATTTTTTTCCTGGCTGTTTAAATCTTTAGGAATCTCTACATTAACCCGGACTAATTGATCACCCCTGGCATACCCGTGTAAATCAACCATGCCTTTTTCCTTTAACCGAAAAATCTTCCCCGGCTGCGTGCCTTGAGGTATCTTCATTCTTACTTTTTGATCTAAAGTATCGACTTCTATCTCCCCGCCTAAAAGCGCGGTGGTTAAATTTATCGAGGCTTGCGATAATACATCATTATTGTGGCGCTCGAATTCAGAATGCGGCAAAACATTTATCAGGACATACAGGTCGCCATGGCCTTGTGTCCCTGCCTCGCCCTCTCCTCGGACACGCAAAGACGAACCCGTATCGACTCCCGCCGGAATCTTAACCTCAATTTTACGAGTAACCCGCGCCCTGCCTTCGCCGTTACAAGATGAACAAATCTGACTTATTGTATAACCTGCCCCGCGGCACTTAGGGCAGGTTTGCCTTATCTGAAAAAATCCGCTGGACATCACTACCTGCCCGTTGCCTTTGCATTGCGGACAAGTATTTTTCTTCGCTCCCGGCTTCGCGCCTGAGCCCTGACAGGTAGAACATAATTCGTATCTGGGAACGGTTATAGTTTTCTCAGCTCCGGAATACGCTTCTTGCAAAGTTATGTCAATTTCAATCTGCAGATCCCTGCCGCGCCTTGCGCGTTCTCGCTTTCCGCCGCCGGATGAGCCAAACACATCAAAACCCATATCGCCAAAAACCTCTTCAAATATACTTCCGCCAAAGCCAGAATCCTTCATATCGCCGAAAATACTTCCGAAATCAGCGCCCTTAAAAATATCTTCGTACGCGTACCGCTGGTCAATACCGGAATGGCCATATTGATCATACAGAGCGCGCTTTTGGGAATCGGACAAAACCGCGTAGGCCTCGGAAATCTCCTTAAATTTCTCCTCCGCCTCTTTCTTCTTCTCGTGAGGCACGCGGTCAGGATGATGCTGTAAAGCAAGATTTCTGTATGCTTTCTTTATCTCATCCAAAGTCGCGCTCTTAGCAGCTCCCAGTATTTCGTAGTAGTCTCGTTTAGTAGGCATATTGCAATTAATGTTGGAGCTTAGAGCTTAGTCCCTTAATCAACATCCAAATTCCAAGCTCCAAGCTCCAAGTTCTATGTATTATCTATTTATTATTGCTATTTCTTCCCGTCTTCATCCTCCGCCTTGAAATCAGCGTCGATGATATCTTCGTCTTTTTTCTTCTTTGCCTTTGGCTCGTCCGCCTTTTCTTCCTTGCCTTCTTCAGTCGGCGAAGCGCCTTGTTGCTTATCCTGCTGTTTAGCGGCGCTTTGTTTGTAAATCTCTTCGGCCAACTTATGAGAAGCTTTAGTCAGGCTTTCCATAGCTGCCTTAATCTTCTCCGCATCCTTGCCTTTTATCGCCTCTTTAAGCTCATCTACCTTTTTCTGAATATCTTCTTTTTCAGGCGCCGATACCTTATCGCCAAACTCCTTAAGGGATTTCTCCGTCGAATAAACTAAAGTATCCGCCTGATTTTTTACTTCCACTTCCTCTTTCTTCCTGGTATCTTCCGCGGCAAACTTCTCCGCGTTCTTGACCATTTTTTCGATCTCTTCCGGAGAAAGTTTTTTCGGCGCGGTAATCCGGATTGACTGCTCTTTTCCGGTGCCTAAATCCTTAGCCGCGACATGCACAATCCCGTTTGCGTCGATATCAAAAGTAACCTCGACCTGCGGCACACCCCGGGGAGCATTAGGAATACCCACCAAATCGAACCGCCCCAATTCCACATTATCTTCCACCATCTGCCGCTCGCCTTGAAGCACCCGTATAGTAACCGCTGTCTGATTATCCGCGGCAGTAGAAAAAACCTGGCTTTTTTTGGTCGGTATAGTCGTATTCCTCTCGATAAGTTTTGTATTGACCCCACCCAATGTTTCGATACCCAACGATAACGGCGTAACATCCAGAAGCAGGACATCCTTCATATCGCCTTTAATAATCGCCGCCTGTATCGCCGCGCCCAAAGCCACGCATTCCATCGGGTCAACGCCACGCTCAATCTTTTTACCGACATAATCTTCGACGAATTTCTGGACTATCGGCATACGCGTAGGCCCGCCAACCATGATTATACGGTCGATATCTTTCGCGGTAAACTTGGCATCAGACAACGCCTGCTCTATAGGATGGCGGCATCTGTTAATAATCGGGCCGATTAAATCCTCCAACTTTGCCCGGGTTATATTCATCGTCATATGTTTTGGCCCTGTATTATCGGCTGTAATAAACGGCAGGTTTATATCGGTAGACACTGTGCTGGACAACTCGATCTTCGCCTTTTCCGCTGCCTCACGCACACGCTGAATCGCCATTTTGTCATTTTTCAATTCAATGCCGGTTTCTTTTTTAAATTCACCGGTTATATATTCAATCAGCGTGGCATCCATATCAGTCCCGCCTAACTGCGTGTCTCCGGAGGTTGACTTTACTTCGAAAACGCCTTGAGCCATCTCCATTATGGTGACGTCCAATGTCCCGCCGCCCAAATCAAAGACCATAATCTTCTGTTCCTTCTGTGATTTCTCCAGGCCATACGCAAGGCAGGCGGCTGTAGGTTCGTTAACAATCCTTAAAACTTTCAAGCCCGCGATCTCTCCGGCATCTTTTGTCGCGGTTCTTTGGTTATCATCAAAATAAGCAGGGCAGGTAATCACCGCTTCTTCTATCTTTTCACCAAGATAGGCTTCGGCATCTTGTTTAATCTTCTGTAAAATAAAAGCCGAGATTTGTTGAGGAGTATATTCCTTGCCATAGACTTTAAATTTATAGTCCGTGCCCATTTTACGTTTTGCCGCCTGAATTGTGACTTCGGCATTTATTGCCGCCTGGCGCCGGGCAGGCTCACCGACCAAACGCTGTTCGTCTTTTGTAAAAGCAACATATGATGGAAATGCCTTTCCCGAAGCAACCCCAGCTCCCTCTGCCGAAGGAATAATTACAGGCCTTCCCGCTTCCATAACTGCTGCCGCTGAATTAGATGTCCCTAAGTCAATTCCGATAACTTTTGCCATTTTAATACCCTCCTATTTATAAATTATCCCTTTGTAGGGACAGCACACTGTGCTGTCCCTACATCTGGTTTCTTAGATACTTTTACTTTTGCTGTTCTTATAACTCTGTCGTTTAGAAAATACCCTTTCTGCAGGTCTTCAATAACCGTTCCCTCAGGCATGTCCGATTCTACCTGCATCAAAGCTTCGCAAGTATGCGGATCAAACTGTTTGCCTATGGCTTCTACCGGTTTTAACCCGTGTTCTTTAAGCATCTCATAAAGATGCGCTAAAATCATTTCTATGCCTTTCAAAAAAGTCTCGGGGCTGGTATTTTTTTTCTCAGCGGCGGAAACTGTCCTTTCCAGATCATCAAGAACCAAAAGTAATTCAAGGATAATCCCCTCATTAGCGTATTTAGCAAAATCCAGGGCCTGCTTTTCCACCCGCTTACGGGCATTTTCAAAATCCGCCTGCAGGCGAAGCAGCCGGTCATCATGCTCCTTCGCCTTTGCCACTCCTTCCAGAAGCTTCTTGTATTCTGCCTCGCTTAAGGTAATTATCTTCTCCTGTGAGGCGTGCGGCATTTCTTCTTTTTTGTCGTGAGTGTCTTTTGGGTTGTCCATATTATATTATAAATTTATCGATTCACCGTCATTGCGAGGAGCTATCATTTGCATGCGGCGACGAAGCAATCTCGTTTTAAAAACGTGATTGCTTCGTCACTGACATGCCAAACGAGGGTTCCTCGCAATGACGAAAAGAGGATCACAGGTTTTCCAGCGCCTTGCCTACCAATTCCGACACATATTCCAACGTTGGGATCACCCGGGAATAATTCATGCTCCTTGGCCCTAAAACCGCGATGCGGCCGTACGGCCGGCCTTCAATACCGTATGTCGACACCACCAATGAACAATCGGAAATATCACGACAGGCAGTTTCCCATCCGATATAAACATTCAGCTTCTTCTCAAGGTCACGGTTAATAATATCCAGCAACGTGTTTTTCTCCTCCAGCAATTTTAATATTCCGCGTATTCTCTCGATATTCTTCAGTTCCGGATACTCGGTTATAAACGAGGTGCCGTTATAATAGATTTTATTCCCGAGATTTATGGATGAGATAATCCCCGCGCAGCGGGTAAAATTGGACAAAACCTCCGATGCCCTTTCCATAATATCCTCAAGCTTATTAATCTGGTGATTATACTCGGAGGTAATCCGCTCTTTTTCATGGGTAACAAGTTCAATTTCGGAAGCAATGACATCTATATAGTAGCGGTACCCTTTATCCGTAGGCACACGGCCGCTTGAGGTATGCATATGGGCCAGATACCCCTGTTCTTCCAATTCAGCCATTATATTTCTAATAGTGGCCGAAGAACACTCAAAAGCTCTGCAGATTTCTTCAGAGCTTACCGCGCTAGCAGTTTTGATATAATTATCGATAACCGCTGCCAAAACCTGCCTTCTTCTTGTCTCTTGATCGATTATTCGTACCATTTTAGCTTCCTTTGTGGAAACTTATATTTTAACAAAAATAATCCCCTTGTCAACATGAGCTTTAGCCTTGGCCTCGTCTGCCATACAGGCCTTGATATTTACTCCTTCTTTAAGTTCTCCGCTTAAAAGCTTTAATGACAAAGGGTCCTGTATATATTTCTGGATAACCCGCTTTAATGGCCGCGCGCCGTAAACAGGGTCATAGCCGGTTTCTGCCAAATACTCTTTGGCTTTATCCGACATCTGAAACCCAATTTTCTTCTCTGCCAGCCGTTTTTGCAATATCTCAAGCTGTATATCCACTATCTTTTTTAAATCTTCCAGCTCCAACTTCTTGAACATGACAATCTCATCAATACGGTTTAAAAACTCCGGCCTTAACCGCTCCTTAAGTTCTTCTTTGTCTCTTAAGTTAGAAGTCATTATGATCAGGGTGTTCTTGAAATTCACCACCCTTCCCTGGCCGTCAGTAAGCCGGCCATCGTCAAGAACCTGCAGTAAAACATCCAGCACTTCCGGATGGGCTTTTTCAATCTCGTCAAACAAGACAACGGAATACGGCCTTCTGCGCACCACCTCACTAAGCTGTCCGCCTTCTTCATAACCGACGTATCCTGGCGGCGCTCCGATAAGCCGCGATACGGAGTGTTTCTCCATATATTCGGACATATCAATCCGCACTAACGCTGCTTCGCTGTCAAACAAAACCCAGGCCAATGACTTAGCCAGCTCGGTTTTGCCTACTCCGGTAGGCCCCATAAAAATAAAAGAACCCAACGGCCGGTTGGGATCGGCTAAACCCGAACGCGCCCTGCGGATACAACTTGATACTGCCTCGACAGCCTCATCCTGGCCGACAACCCGTTCTTTCAGGCGTTCATCTATTTTTAAAAGTTTTTCGACTTCACCCTCAAGAAGCTTGCTCAAAGGTATACGCGTCCACTTAGAAAGGACATCGGCAATATCCTCCTCATCAACTTCCTCTTTCAGCATCTGCCGCGAAGATTGCTCCTGGCGGATATTTTTGTTTTCCTTCTCAAGTTCTTTTTGCAATTCCAATAATTTTCCGTAGCGGATTTCCGCGACCTTATCCAAATTTCCTGCGCGCTCATATTTTTTCTCTTCGGCCTTTAATTCCTCGATTTTGTTTTTAATCGCCTGAATCTTCTTAATAGCCTCTTTTTCTTTATGCCATTGCCCGCTTAATTTCTCGGATTCCTTCTTTAAAGAAGTTAGTTCTTTTTCTACTTTTTCCAGCCGTTCTTGAGAACCTTTATCTTTTTCTTTTTTTAAAGCCTGTTTCTCGATTTCCAACTGGACAATTCTACGGTTTAAAGCGTCCAGCTCCGAAGGCACGCTATCTATTTCAATGCGTAAACCCGAAGCCGCCTCATCAATCAGATCAATAGCTTTATCCGGCAGGAATCTATCGGTAATGTAGCGCGCGGATAACGTTGCCGCGGCGATAATAGCTGAATCCTTTATACGCACTCCATGATGGATTTCATAGCGTTCTTTTAATCCGCGCAAAATTGCTATTGTGTCTTCTATTGTCGGCTCGCTGACTAAAATCGGCTGAAACCTGCGCTCCAAAGCCGCGTCTTTTTCAATATGCTTACGATACTCATTTAAAGTAGTCGCGCCAACACAGCGTAATTCGCCGCGGGCTAGCGCCGGCTTTAACATGTTGGAAGCGTCCACCGCCCCCTCCGCGGCTCCCGCGCCAACAAGCGTATGCAGTTCGTCGATAAATAAAATTATTTCTCCTTCTCGAGAATGCACATCTTTTAACACAGCCTTAAGCCGTTCTTCAAACTCCCCTCTAAATTTTGTCCCGGCAACTAATGACCCAATATCCAATGCCAAAACCTGTTTTTCTTTTAACCCCTCAGGAACATCGTTCGCGGCGATTCTCTGTGCAAGCCCCTCGACAATCGCGGTTTTTCCAACTCCCGGCTCTCCGATTAACACCGGGTTATTTTTTGTCCTGCGGGATAAAACCTGAATCACCCTGCGGATTTCATCGTCCCGGCCGATTACCGGGTCAAGCTTTCCTTTATACGCAAGATCCGTAAGGTTGCGGCTGTATTTCTCCAAAGCTCTATATTTGGATTCGGGATTTTGGTCAGTCACATTTTGATTTCCCCGGATTTTAGCTAAGGCCGCCAGAAAAATATTCTTATCAATGTTGTGCTTTACCAATACGGCGGATTTCTCCTCTAATAACGCCAGAAACAAATGCTCCACCGAAACAAATTCATCATTTAATTGTTTTGCCTGCTCTTGGACGTTATGTAAAACCTGGCTTAACCGGCTAGACAAATGCGCGTCAGCGCCTTTACCGTAAACCTTAGGCCGGCTCTCCAGATCTTCTTTAACCTGACGCGATAACTGCGCGGTATTTATGCCGATTGAAGCCAACACTTCAGAAATAAGGCTCTCCTCCTGATTTAAAAGCGCCGACAAAAGATGTTCGCTATCAACCTGCTGCTGATTTGAATCCTGCGCTAATTCTATTGCTGATTGAATTGCTTCCTGCGCCTTAATCGTAAACTTATCTAATCTCATATAAAACTCCTATTTTTGTCTGTTAGCCGGTTAGCCGGTTTGCCGGTTCACCGGTTTTGCCTGCTTAAAATTCTTTAACTGGTTAACTGGCAAACTGGCTAACAAATTTAGCACTTACAGCTGATGAGCGCTAACACTAACTCAAAAAAATTTAATCGCCTTCCTTTTCTAAAATAATCCTTATGCCATGAATGTTTACATGCTTATCTTCCATAAGAAAATGCACATATTCTAATCTTTTAATATCCTTCAAAGAATAAAGACGGCTCTTTTTGCCTATCCGCTTAGGACAAACAATCCCGGCCTTGTCCAATTGGCGCAATGTCCATATCGGCAAACCAACCAGCTTACAGGCCACGCTGATTACATACACCGGCTCATCCGGGCTAATATACACATCAAAAACAGGCATCTATCCTCCGTTTTTCATTTTTAGCTTTTTCAATATAACAGACAAATAATAATCTGTCAAGCTATCTAATAATATTTATTAGATATTCTAATCGGTGGATACTTCTCAACCGCGTTTTAGAACCGTCCCTAGATTTTTGTAACAGTTCAGCTTTTGGAAGCAACCATGTCATTCAGACTGTGTCATAATTATGAATTTTAGAAAATATAAATTTTTATTACTCCACTTTAATTCTGGATCCCTGCTTTCGCAGGGATGACATCATTGTTTTTGTCATTCCCGCGAAAGCGGGAATCCACTTTAAAATTTCAACATCTAATGTGACACAGTCTGATTGCGAGGAGCGACAGCGACGAAGTAATCTTTTCCGCCTACGTGCTTCGCACTACGGCGGATCCGCCGTAGCAAGAATTGCGCAGGCGGAAAAGATTGCTTCCCGCCACGCTTCGCTCGCGGCTTCGGCCTTTGCCCGCAATGACACTCGTCGGCGACTTCCAAAAGCTGAACTATTACAGATTCTTAACCAACATATAAAAGCGAAGTTTTAACTCGTAGGCAAAGATAAAAGGAAAATTGAAAACGAATCCAAAAAATGAATCATTTTTAAGAATGGTAAGCCACCTATTCTTAAGCAAATCTCTTTGTAAATCAGGTGAAAGCCGGGTAAAATAGAATTTACTTAAAAAGAGATTGTGGTTCGACAAGCTCACCATCCCTCGAACCATCCCGAGCGAAGCTAAGAATTTGCGGAAGGGCGTAGTCGAGGGACTTCGCCGACTCATCTTTGTAGGGACAGCACACTGTGCTGTCCCTACTCGCGATAACGATGGCTGTGTATTATCTCCTATCGTTTTAAGGCTGCCCCCCCTCTTATGATAGGCTATCGCCTGCGGCACATAATAACCCCGCCATCCTTTTTTGTGCGAACGCCAAGCTAAATCCAGGTCCTCATAAAACATTTTAAAACGGTTATCAAAATAACCATACTTGTCTTTTATATCTTCTAACATCTTGCGCCGGTAAAGGCCGCATCCGGCACAGACGCCAAAAACGTATCCGCTATTTTCAAACTGGCCGGCATCTTTCTCGCCGTATCCTCTTTCTACAGGCCTTCTAGACCTTCCCAAAAATAAACCTGTGGTATCTATTGCAACCTTATCATCACGCAATATCTTTCCGGTAACCATGCCAATTTTATCATCCATATAAAATGGTTTGATTGCCTCACTAATATGATTGTGCCCTACAGCACAATCATCGTTAAGGCAAAAGACATATTCGCCTTTTGCCGCTTCAATCCCCTGATTTTGCGCTCTGGCAAAATAGAGGTTTTCCTGATTAACAATGACCTTTGCCTTTTCGGCATACTTTAAAATTATTGCTTTAGCGTCGTAAAGGCATCCATTTAAAACTACTATAATTTCTACAGGAGAGTATATTTGTTCTTTCAAAGATGCCAGGCACGCTATTAACCCGGATTCATTGTTATATGTAGCGATGATTATAGAGACTAATTCAGATGACATATTATTAGATTATGCGTAAGCGATGAAAATCCCTGTTCGCACACAATTAGAAAATTTTTGCCAAAAGTCGGCAAGGATTCGCGGCGAATGAAACGAGCTTACTTAAGTAGAAAGGATGTAGTGAGAGCGTAATGAGCCGCAAACCGCAGCCGACGGCAAAAATTTTCGTGCGCGAACAGAGATTTCCATCGAGCTTATCAGTGATTCTATGATTATTATAATTCCCTTGCTTTCCAACCCTGCCTACATTAAAATTATATCACGATGTTCTTCATACTTCTATTGTTAATAGCTTTGCGGCCTTTTCTGGCAAGCCTTGCTTTTGGCTTCCTCGACTTCATTTACTCCTACGCCTTTATCCTTTTAACCGCCATATTTCTCCTGCGCAAAAAAGGCGTTCTCTTGCCTGATAAAGCCATAAGCGCGTGCTTATTTCTTTTTATCGCTTCTTTACTTGCGTCTTGCTTCTGGGGCTTAAATTCCGCGCGCTCTTTAAACGAGGCTTATAAATTTATCTTTTTATTTTTCGTTTACCTTTTTGCCGCAAACCTAAACAGCGCTCAAAAAACAACAGCCTTACGCGTCCTGATTATTTCTTCGTTTATGGTCAGCCTGTATTCGCTCTATTATTTCTTCTTCGGTACAAAACACATCGTCGATTCCCTGAAACTTTCCCAAATCCAGTATCCTTTCGCCCTGGAATACATCAACAGGCAAAGGGCATTTGCTCCGTTTATCCTGCCTTCATTGCTCGGCTGTTATTTAGCGGTTGGCCTGACAGTCACAACCGGTTATATCCTATCGTTAAAAAAACCCATTAAAGAAACAGCGCTTTTGCTATCGGCATTCTCTTTACCGATTTTCATCTCTTTATCCCTGACAAGGTCAATAAGCGCATTCGCCAGCATCATAATCGCGTTAATAATTTTGCAAATTATTTACCCGTCAAAAAAAATAACCATTATCACCCTGTTTTCCCTGATGGCTATTTTCTTTATATATTTATGGCGCAATACCGGCTCTTCAAGTTTTACCAACGTGGATTTTTCTTTTGGCAAAAGAATATTTTATTGGAAAGAAGGATTTGCTTATATCTTGGCTCACCCCTTTAAAGGGACAGGCCTGCGCAATTACTGGGGACATTTCAGCCAATTCACCCATAATTCTTATCTTCAAATATGGATAGAAACAGGGCTGGCGGGATTTATATCATTGGCCGCGGTTTTCTATTTTGCCCTCAATAAATTATTGAAAAGTAACAGCGCCCTCTCGAAAACCCTGTTTCTTGCCTTCCTGATATTCGCTATTGACAATCTTTTTGACTTCAGTTTCTTTATGCCTGAAACCGCCTATCTGTGGTGGCTGATTATAGGCCTCGCCGACCAAAGTTAACCTACAAACATTTTTGTCATTGCGAGGAGCATTCGCCTGCAAATGGCGACGAAGCAATCTCGCACTTAGAAAGAGATTGCTTCGTCACAGACATGCCAAGCGAAGGTTCCTCGCAATGACGCTGTTCAACACCCACTATATAACCTACCAAAGTTACCGCTAATTCTTCTCATGCAGCGCCTGAAGATTCTTGTGTATTTCGGGAATGTTCGGATTAAGCTCGATTGCCTTCCTATATAACGCCGCGGCCATCTCTTTGTTACCCGTCTTATTATAGATATTTGCCAGGTTATTATAGGCAGCCACCAGATTAGGGTTAAGCTCTATCGCCTTCTTATACGCCCAAATAGCCTTGTCCCACTCGCCGGTATCGCTGTGGACATTACCAAGATTATTGTAAGAACCCGCGTAGTTAGGCGCTATCTTTATTGCCCTGCCATATGAATCTATGGCTTCTGGATACTTCTTAAGCGCCGCATATATGTTTCCTATATTATTGTACCCGTAATGATGCGTGGGATTAAGCTGTAAAGCTTTACGGAGAAGCTCCAGTGCCTCTTCTTCCCTCCCTGTTCTAGTATAAATGTCCGCCAGCAAATGGTAAGTCCGGACGCTATCAGGCGAAAATCTCAATGTCCTCTTATACAAAGCTGCCGGGTCTTTCCAATACGTATTCTGTTTAACTGTAAGATATGAGTAAAACAGAATCAAAATACACGCAAAAGCAATAGCGTAATTTTTGGTTTTTGCATCATCATACAAAGAAATGATCCCTCCCGAAAGGATAAGGAAAAATCCTATCGAAGGCAGGTAAAGCCAATGTTCGGCCATAAAGGCATTAAGAGGATATAAATTCAACGAAGGCGCCAATGTTACAACAAACCAAAGGAGAGAAAAAAATACTAATCCGCGTTTACGCCTAAACAGAAAAAGATAAGATGCAATTACTACTGCTATGCATAAACCCGGCAGAGCATCTGGATGGGTAAATTTAAAAACCCGCTGGCCGTATTCCATATGCAATCCGAACGGAAGGAATAAAAGCTTGATGTAATTAAACACGGCGATAAAAACTCCGGGTATCCTTTGTAATAAAGTCCCAGAATAAATAATATCCGACATCAAAGATTTCAAGCATATGATCCTAAACAAAACATAGGTTAAAGTTACCCCGACCACGCCCAAAAAAGCCGGTATTTTTATTTTTTTTCCGAAAGTATAATAATATAGCAACAGCAAAAAAGGCAAAATCAGGCTGTTTTCCCGGGAGAAAAGGGCAAAGACAAAAAACAGCAAAGAGAAAAAATACGCGCTGATTTTATTTAGTTGTATGTATTTGACATAAAAAACCAAACTCAATAAAACAAATAAGGCGCCCAGAGAATCCGCGCGGCCGGAAATATAGGCGACTGCTTCGGTATGCATAGGATGAAGGGCAAAAAATAAACCGGCAAGAAAAGCAAGCATCACTTTCTGGTAAAGCATGCTTACGAGCCAGAAAACACAAAGCGAAACCAAAACATGCAATATAATATTGGTAAGATGGTACCCTCTTACATCCAGCTTCCAGAAAGAATAATCCAACATATAGGTAAGCATTTGCAAGGGGCGGTAAGAATTGAATTTCTCAAAGCCTCCGGCGGCAATATTCTCTTTGAACAATTGCGGAAGCTTAGACCAATTATTTATATAAACATTTTCTGAGACCAAGATATGGTCATCCCAGACAAAGCTATTGTTTAGGCAATTGTAATAAACCGCAAATCCTGCGATTATTATTAATAGGCATGCGATAAGTTTTAGTTTCATATTTCAAGCCATACCAAAATCAGCCCCTGGAGCTAGTAATTAAGCTAACCAAAATCAGCTCCAGGGGCTGATTTTGGTTGAAGCGCTTTTTAATAAAAAATCTCCGCAATGGCTTATTGCGGAGATTTTTTAATCATGCTTTTACGACATCAGTATTTAATGATACTCCCTTTCATGGGCCAATGTCAAATCCAGAAAACTACGCAGGCGCCTTGACCTGGTCGGATGCCTCAATTTCTTCAAAGCCTTTGCCTCTATCTGGCGAACCCTTTCCCGGGTAACCTTAAAAATACTTCCCACCTCTTCAAGGGTGCGCGCTGCGCCATCCTGCATCCCGAAACGAAGAAGCAATATCTTCCTTTCGCGTTCAGTCAATGTATCAAGGACTTGAGTCATCTCTTCCTTTAGCATCGAACGCACAGTCGCGTTTGCCGGAGAAACCGCCTTTTTATCCTCGATAAAATCCCCGAAATGAGTATCCCCTTCGTCTCCTATCGGAGTCTGCAGGGAAATCGGCTCTTGCGCGATCTTTAAAATTGCCTTAACCTTATCCTGTGAAATACGCATATGCCTGGCTATCTCGTCGGGAAGCGGCTCGCGCCCGTTCTCCTGGACAAAAATCCTGCTAGTGCGGATAATTTTATTTATGGTCTCGGTCATATGCACCGGGATGCGAATTGTCCTTGCCTGATCGGCTATAGAACGGGTTATTGCCTGGCGGATCCACCAAGTAGCGTAAGTAGAAAACTTATAGCCTCTTTTGTATTCAAATTTTTCTACCGCCCGCATAAGCCCGATATTGCCTTCCTGAATCAAATCCAAAAAAGACAATCCCCTGTTGGTATATTTTTTAGCGATACTGACTACTAAACGCAGGTTTGCCTCGACTAATTTCTTTTTTGCGCGGCTGAATTTGATATATTTACCCCGCATTAATTTGGCATGCTCTTTGATTTTAGAATACGGCTGACCTAGCTGGTTAAAGATTTCGACCTTTCTCCTTTTAGCATGCGCGAGCTTTCCTCTTTTTTTAGCTGCTCCATCATCCATCCTTCTTAAAGAACCATCCAATTCCTTGACTAAATTAAAATATCCTCTGGCGATTTTTTCGATAACAGAAGTAGTAAATCCAAAACTTAAAAGCAATTTCGCGTTATCGCCGACCTTACGTGTACGCCTAAGGCACGCTGCCCGATTGGCAAATCTTCTTAAAACTGCCTCTTTGCTTGTCTTTATCTCCTCCTTCAATATGTCTTCCAAATTTACTTCTCTTTCCAGCAGTTTATTAACCAATTTTAAGACCTCGTCCCGCGCGAAAGTGGTGGAATAAACCGCCTTGCGAAAATCATTTTCTGTTTCTTCGATTCTCTTAGCCAGCTCTATCTCTTGTTCGCGGGTAAGCAAAGATATAGACCCCATCTGCTTAAGATAAAGCTTAACCGGGTCATCCAAAGGAAGAAACCTGTCTTCAATAATAAGTTTTTCTTCTGCCAGCTCTTTAGAGTCATCGAGATCTTCAGGCCTTTCCTTTTCTTTATCCTGGATGCCGTCTACGATACGAATATCCTCACTGCCTAAAAGGTCAAAAATCTCATCTATCTCTTCGGTAGAAGAAATATCTTCCGGAAGCAAATCATTGAGCTCGTCGTAAGTCAGAAAGCCCTTTTGCTTTCCCAGTACTATCAACTTTTTTAAATCGCGCTTAAAATCAAACTTTGCCATTTTTATATCGCTCCTCACTTTGGCTCTTTAGCCAGATCATGAAATTCTTTCAATAGTTCCTTTAATTGCCCCTCATCATTTTCTTCTTGAGCTAACTTTATCCTTTCATGAAGGCCCTGCTGGCGTATTTTTCTTTTGTTCACGCGGATGTTGCGCAGGCAATCATTCAACACCTTATCCCTGTCAACTATTTCAGGCGCCTCTGCCGTAGATAGCTGACAAATGATATTAGATATGCCCTTTTCCGGTAAATAATTAATCAGGCATTTAGGCTCGATCTTTTTCCCGTCAGAATATAACTGAAAAATCAGCTCCACAATCCTGCTTAAAGAACTATCCTGAAAATCCAGCGGGCTTAAATCTTTTTTTAGCCGGTCAATCAGGCCCTGCTCATGAAGCATAAGCTTAACCAGCAAATGCTCCGAAGACAAAACAGCTCTCGGCAAGGCTTGCTTAGGCCGCGTGTAGGCGCCCGAATACTCACCGGTATCTTTTATTTTTTTTAATTCGGCGATTAAAGCGGATTCTTCGATCCTTAATTCTTCGCCTAAGCGTTTTATGTAATGCGACTTTACAACCGCGTTATTAAATTTACTTATCGTCGTAAGCATCCCGGCGGCTATCTTTGCCTTATCAGTGATGCTCTCTAAATTTAAGCCTGTTTTTAATACCGCTAACTTGTAATCGAAAATATCTTTCGCGTCTTTTAAAAGCTGGCGAAACCCATCTACGCCAAACTTACGCGTAAATCCGTCGGGGTCATAGCCCTTAGGCAAAGGGGCAATCCGGACATTCAAATCTTCCTCTATCAAAAGATCAAGGCTTCTTATAGTAGCCAGCTGTCCGGCTGTATCGCTGTCGTAAACCATTATTACGTTCTGCGAATAGCGTTTTAACAGGCGTATCTGCTGATTTGTCAAAGCCGTGCCGCAGCTGGCAACGATATTACAGATGCCTTGCTGATAGGGCATGATCAAATCAAAATAACCCTCGACAATCACCGCGCAATCAGCCTCGCGGATGGCATCCTTGCTTACATTCAATCCAAAAAGGTTTTTACTTTTTGAGTAAACCGGTGTCTCCGGAGAATTCAAGTACTTAGGAAGGCTATTGTCAAGGACCCTCGCCCCAAAAGCTATCACGCGTTCTTTTACGTCAAATATGGGGACTATTATCCTTTTGCGAAAACGGTCATAATACCCACCGCTCTCTTTTGCGATAACCAATCCGGCTTTTTCAATTAAGCCCAAAG
>CAKKQA010000037.1 GCA_919901925.1 Omnitrophica bacterium GWA2_41_15
CCCCTACCGGCGTGCCGTTTATGTCTGCAGGGGCTTGATTTATCAAGCCCGCTTCGTGGCTATTATGTAAATGCTTCCAGATTTCCTCGGCGGTGAATGGCAATATCGGAGCAACCGTCTTTGAGAGAATCAACAAGACCTCATACATAACAGTCTGGGCGGAACGCCTTGCGGGGCCGTCCTTCTTAAAAGTATAAAGCCGGTCTTTTAAAATATCCAAATAAAAATTAGACATCCGCAAAATGCAAAACTGATATAGCTCCTGATATATTTTGTAAAATTCAAAGCCTTCGTAATAGCCGGTTACTTTTTCCAATAACCTGTAAGCGCTCGATAAGCTATACCGGTCAATCTCCAGCATTTTATCGTAACTAACCGCGTCCGACGGCGAAAAATCATAGAGGTTTGCTAAAAGGAACCTTATGGTATTACGGATCTTGCGGTAAGCGTCGGTGAGGCGAAGCAAAATATCCGTCGAGATGCGCACGTCCTCGCTGTAATTGCTGGAGGCGCACCAAAGCCTTAAGATATCCGCGCCGTATTGATTGATGATATCCTGCGGGGCGATTGTATTACCGAGGGACTTAGACATCTTCTTGCCCTCGCCGTCGACGACAAAGCCGTGAGTGAGCACCGAGCGAAACGGCGGCATCTCCTCGATAGCCATCGACGGAATCAACGACGCCTGAAACCAGCCGCGGTGCTGGTCAGAGCCTTCAAGATACAATGACGCGGGAAATTCCAGCTCTTTGTCCGCCATCAACACCGCCCTGTGGCTTACGCCGGAATCAAACCAGACATCAAGGATATCCTCGCCCCTGGCGAATTTATCGCTTTTACACGACGGGCAAACAAATCCTTTCGGCAAAAATGTTTCGATATTTTCTTTAAACCAGGCGTCTGTGCCTTCAGAAGAAACCTTAACGGCAAAATTGTCAATAACCTCGGGCAAAAGGGCTTCTTCCTGACAATTCAAACAACGCACCGCGGGAATAGGCACGCCCCAATAACGCTGACGGGACAAACACCAGTCAGGACGAAGCTCGACCATTGCCTTTATCCTCTCTCTGCCGGAAGAAGGAACCCATTTAATATTTTTTTCAATCGCGGAAATCAGGCTTTCGCGCAAATGATTGTGCCCGATATCCAAAAACCATTGTTTTGTCGCCCGGAAAATCACCGGCTCTTTACAGCGCCAGCAGTGCGGGTACGAATGCAGTTTGTGAGTAAAGAATAAAAGGCAATTCAGCGATTCTAATTTCTTGATAATTTCTTTATTGGCCTCAAATACTCTCACTCCCGCGAAATCCTTGACAGTCGCGTCAAACCTTCCCTGTTTATCTACCGGCATTAATATAGGAAGCTTATATTTTAATCCGGCGTGATAATCCTCCATGCCGTGGCCGGGGGCGATATGCACAAGGCCAGTGCCTTCTTCTTGCGAGACATAATCTGTCAGGACAACTTTTCTGGTGATACCGTCTTTTAAAAATGGATGCTCGTATTCAAGACCTTCTAATTCTTTACCCAAGACGGATTTTATTTTCTGGACGCTTGAACTGTCAATTCCAATATCCTTACACGCGCTTTCCAGAAGCCGCTCGGCGATAATCAGCGTGCCCTTCGGCGTTTTCACCAGAGCGTATTGCGAATTCGGATGTACCGCGACCGCGGCGTTTCCGTAAAGCGTCCACGGCGTGGTGGTCCAGATGGCCAGGTATGCACCATCATAGGCGTCATTGCGAGGAACCCTTGTTTTACATTCCTGTGACGAAGCAATCTCGTTTTTAAGAACGGGATTGCTTCGTCGCTTCGTGTCAACGACTGCTCCTCGCAATGACGAGTTGGCCACCTTAAACCGCACGTAAATAGACGGCGAACTTTTATCCTCATATTCTACCTCTGCCTCGGCAAGCGCGGTCTCACAAGTGGCACACCAGTTTACCGGCTTAAGCCCGCGGTAAACAAAACCTTTTTTAACCAACTCTCCCAACGCATCTACTATCGCGTGCTCATATTTTTTATCCAGCGTCAAGTATGGCTTATCCCAGGCGCCTAATACGCCCAGGCGGATAAAATCTTTTTTTTGCACATCGACGAATTTTAAAGCGTAGTTGTAGGCTTTTTTGCGGAATTCAAGCTGGGGAATTTGTTCCTTAGTGATGCAGAGTTCCTTAAAAAGCTGATGCTCGACGGGCAAGCCGTGGCAATCCCAGCCGGGGATATAGGGCGAATCAAAGCCGCGCATTGTTTTGTAGCGGATGATGATGTCTTTGAGGATTTTGTTTAAGGCATGGCCAATGTGGATATTGCCGTTAGCGTAAGGAGGCCCGTCGTGCAAAACGTATTTCGGCTTACCTTTAGACTGTTTGCGGATTTCGAGATAAAGCCCCTCCTTCTTCCAGAATTCCAGAAGCTTAGGCTCATTCTGGCTAAGGCTAGCCTTCATCGGAAAATCCGTCTTGGGTAAATTCAGCGTAGTTTTGTATTCCATATTTAATCCTTAGTACCCAAATCAGCCCCTGGAGCTAGTAAGCGGTTTAACCTAAAATCAGCTCCAGGGGCTGATTTTAACGGTTAGAGATATTTTCCTGCTATTACTTTTAATCTTTCTTTAGTTACTTTGGAGATCATCTTCCTGTCAGTAATGATGGCGTACTTCAGCGCTTCCTGACAGTGGCATTTATAATTCTCGGGCAAAATCGGGATCAAATTCCTGATGATCATTTTGGAGTTCTCGATATTCTTGCACAAATTGGCAATGACCATATCAACGGTTACCGATTCGTGGCCGGCGTACCAACAATCATAATCAGTGACCGCGGCGAGGGTGCAGTAGCATATTTCGGCTTCACGCGCGAGTTTCGCTTCGGCCATGTTGGTCATCCCGATAATATCCATGCCCCAACCGCGATAAAGGTTCGATTCGGCTTTTGTCGAGAAGGCAGGGCCTTCCATGTTCAAATACGTCCCGCCCATGTGCGCGGTGATGCCGGATTTCTTGGCGACCCTATAGACAGCGTAAGAAAGCTCTTTACAGACAGGCTCGGCAAAACTAATGTGGGCGACGACTCCCTTTTCGAAGAAGGTCATCTTGCGCGCCTGGTTGGTCCGGTCAACGAATTGGTCGGGGACGACAAAATCCAAAGGCTTTAATTCCTCTTTAAGCGACCCGCAAGCCGATACTGAAATTATCCTATTAACGCCGAGTTTTTTCATTCCATAAATATTGGCGCGGAAATTTATCTCCGACGGGTTAATGCGATGGCCCACGCCGTGGCGCGGAAGAAAAACCACATCCCTGCCTTCCAACTCACCGGTAATATATTTATCCGAAGGCTTGCCAAAAGGCGTTGCCACAGATACTGCCTTTAGCTTCTTTATTCCCTCAATATTATACAAACCACTGCCACCGATGATCCCGATTTTTCCCATCTAGTCCCTCCTAAGCCAACCGTTTACTGACCTCCGAGATCCGCAAGCTTGCGGACCTCGGAGGTCAGTTTTGGTTACTACCGCGAAAGCTCGCCGGCGCGTTTGTAGGCCGCTATCACCGCGTCTCTGATGGCCTTTTCCAACTGGCGATCCGCAAAAACTTTTAGCGCGGCTTCTGTTGTGCCGCCCTTTGAAGTAACTCTGGATATCAAAGTTTGCGCGTCGAAACCATGTTTATCCAACAGCTTCATCGCGCCGATTACGGTTTGATGCAGAATACTGTTAACAACTTTTCCGTCCAAACCCAATTCCTCCGCAACTTTGCATATCGCCGAGAAGATAAAGAAAAAATACGCCGGACCGCTGCCTGAAACCGCGGTCACCACATCAATAAGGCCCTCATCTTTTACGGTAATCTCGACGCCAAAGCCAGCGAATAATTTTCTTGCAAGCTTAAAGTCCTGCCGCGAAGCGAAACGGCCTTTGAATAAAGCGGTAACCCCTTGTCCGACGGTAGCTGCCAGGTTTGGCATTGCGCGGACGACTTTAACTTTATTACAAATCCTGTTCTCTATGTATTGAGTAGAAATCCCCGCAGCGATAGATATTATCAGAATATCTTTTCTCTTCCATAATTTGATAGCGCAAGCGGCCTCATCTAAAACGCCGTCAATGTCCTGCGGCTTGACGGCGATAATCGCAACTTGCGACTGCCGGATTAAATCCGTTATATCCACGGCTGCTTTAACGTGGAATTTTCTGCGCGCAAGCGACAGTTTTGTTTTATCCTGATCATAAACGATAAACCTACAGCCAGCGTCTTTTGATAAGATCGCGCTTCCCATATTTCCGCAGCCGATTATACCGATAGTTTTTTGCATCGCTTACTCCCGCATTACCTTACTGACCCCAGGGGTCAGTTTAGGTTATCCCGCGAATATCGCCCTGCCCAGACGGATCATGTTCGCGCCTTCTTCGATAGCGATTTCATAGTCGCTTGACATGCCCATCGAAAGAATAAAATCTTTCCGGGCTATTTCTTCCTTTATCCGGCGCAAATTTCTAAAAGCTCCTCTTATCGCCTCAACATCCTCTGACAAAGGCCCGATTGTCATCAGCCCTTTTAGATTAATATTCTTCAATTCTGATACTGCGGCGAATAATTGGTAAGCATTTTCGGGATTTATGCCGAATTTCGACTGCTCTCCGGAAGTATTTACCTCAACGAAGATATCCTGAATTTTGCCGATTGCGCGCGCTTCTTTATCTATCGCCTGCGCGAGGCGCAGGCTATCTACTGACTGAATCAAGCTAAAAATCTTTACCGCGGCTTTTACTTTGTTGGTCTGAAGATGGCCGATCATATGCCATTGTATAGGTGTTAGGTGTTGGGTGTTAGGTGTTAAAAAACGATATTTCAAGGTCGCTTCCTGGATCCTGTTTTCGCCGATATTTGCAATACCGGCATTAACCGCTTCCTTTATCAACTCTACCGAGACGCCTTTACTGACCACCACCAGCGTAATCTCACCGGAATTTCTGCCTATTTTTACACAAACAGCCTCAATTTTCTGCCTGATTCCCTCTAAATTTTGAGCAACCATTCCGTTTACCTTAACACAAATCCCCCTCGCTGTCAACCAC
>CAKKQA010000038.1:0-1910 GCA_919901925.1 Omnitrophica bacterium GWA2_41_15
GGATTAAGCTGTAAAAACTCCTTGACCTAAATGATTTTTGTGGTATAGTTATCGTAATAATAACAACCTTTAAACTGGCTCTCGAGAAGCTGGTAAGGTGAAAATATGGAAAATATAATTATTAAAAATGACAACCCTTGGCTACAAAAAACAGCCAGGGGTATTTTTTTGTGTAAAGAAGGTAAGCGAAGGTTCAGCGCTATTGCGGGCGCCATAAATGGCGCCCCTACGGATGTGCTGAACCGTGTTTTCGGGCGCGATAAATCGCGCCCCTACAGATATGTTGTGGCATGCCTGTAGGGGCTTGATTTATCAAGCCCGTTCGTTTAGCTAAAAATGGGCATAGAAAAAGCGAAAATATTAGATAAAGACGCGGTGGTAAGGTCTATTCGGCGAATAGCCCATGAGATTTTGGAGAAGAATAAGGGCACGGAGAGTTTATGCCTGGTGGGCATAAGAAACCGCGGGGTGTACCTTGCCCGCAGGTTGGCAGCGGCTATTAAAGAGATAGAAGGCAAGGATGCGCCTGTGGGGATTTTAGACATAACTTTATACCGTGATGATTTGACTTTGATTTCATATCAGCCGGTTGTGCATAAAACCGAGATAGATTTCGAGATTAACGATAAAAATGTTGTCCTTGTCGATGATGTTTTATATACCGGCAGGACAGTGCGGGCGGCGCTGGATGCTCTTATTGATTTTGGCCGGCCGAAGACGATTCAGCTTGCGGTGATGGTTGACCGCGGACACCGCGAACTGCCGATACGCGCGGATTATGTGGGCAAGAACATCCCGACGTCGCAGAATGAAACAGTAGAAGTGAGAATGGAAGAGTCAGACGGCAAAGATGAAGTTGTGATTATTGAAAAGGAATAATTGTTAAAAGAGGGATTGTTTCGTCGACGATTTTCAGGGACAGTCCCCAAAGATGAGCTGACGAAATCCGGGGACAGTCCCTGCAACGGCTCCTCGCAATGACGCATAAAGGATAGCAGTATGAGTTGGACAAAGAAAGATTTATTAGGCCTGGAATATTTGACGAAAGAAGAAATCGAGCTGATTTTGTCTACGGCTGATTCGTTTAAAGAGGTTTCTAGCCGCGAGATAAAGAAAGTCCCTGCTCTGCGCGGGAAAACCGTGGTCAATTTATTCTATGAGCCCTCGACGCGCACAAGAGTATCTTTTGAAGTCGCGGCAAAGAGATTATCCGCGGATGTGATTAATATCGCGACAGAGACTTCCAGTGTAAAAAAAGGCGAGACCCTTGTGGATACAGGGAAAAACATACAGGCATTAAAAGCCGACATCATCGTGATGCGCCATAATTATTCCGGCGCGGCAAATATGCTTGCCCGCCACCTTGATATAAGCGTGGTTAATGCCGGCGACGGCTGGCACGAACATCCAACACAGGCGTTGCTGGATATTTTTACATTAAAAGAAAAATTAGGAAGGATTGAAGGTTTGAATGTAAGCATCGTCGGAGACATCGCCCATTCACGGGTTGCCCGTTCTAATATTTGGGGGTTGACTAAGCTGGGCGCGAAGGTTACGGTTTGCGCGCCGCGGATGCTTATTCCCGCAGGTGTTGAGAAAATGGGCGCGAAGGTAACGCACGATATAGACGAAGCCTTGCGCGATGCTGACGCGGTGAATGTTTTAAGGATGCAGTTTGAGCGTGATGAGGGGGCGGCGTTTCCGCAACAGTTGGAATATTTTAAAAACTTCGGGATTACGGCGGAGCGGCTCAAGAAGGCAAAAAAAGATATAATCGTGATGCATCCGGGGCCGATAAATCGCGGCATTGAAATGTCGTCAGAAGTCGCTGACGGAAAAAACTCGGTGATATTAGAGCAGGTAACTAATGGTATTGCCGTGAGGATGGCTGTGTTATTTTTGGTGGCGCA
>CAKKQA010000038.1:2010-6476 GCA_919901925.1 Omnitrophica bacterium GWA2_41_15
GATATTGAGCTGGCCGCGAAAGCAAAAGCCGCGGTGCATATCGCGCATGTCAGTTGTAAGGAGTCGGTAGAGCTGATTGCAAAAGCCAAGAAAAAAAGCATAGCAATAACCGCGGAAACCGCCCCGCACTATTTTTCCTTAACTGATGAAGCAACATTAAGTTATGACGCTAATATGAAAATGAATCCGCCCTTACGCGGCGCCGAAGACGTTTTAGCAGTGAAAGAAGGCTTGAAAAGTGGTATAATAAACGCCATTGCCTCGGACCATGCTCCGCATACGGAGAACGAAAAAGATATAGAATTTGAGCGCGCGGAGTTTGGAGTGGTTGGGCTGGAAACAATTTTAGCGGTAAGTATTACGGAATTAGTTGACGCCGGTATATTGGGTTGGGCGGATTTGGCCGAAAAATTGTGTTTAAACCCGGCAAAAATATTGGGATTAAATAAAGGCACGCTAAGCAAAGGCGCAGACGCTGATATCATTATTGTCGATCCAGCCAAAGAATGGGTTGTCGCGGAAAATTCGCTTATTTCTAAATCAAAAAATTCCGCCTTTCTGGGAATGCGTTTAAAGGGCGTGGTAGAGCATACAATTTGTAGGGGGGCTGTATGGAATTCATAGCTGATTTTCATATTCATTCTAAATATTCGCGGGCGACGTCAAAAGATATGAACGTCGAGCACCTCGCTTACTGGGCGAAGCTAAAAGGCATCCAGTTGATGGGCACCGGCGATTTCACTCATCATCTGTGGCTTGAGGAATTAAAAGGCAAACTCGAAGATAAAGGCAACGGGCTTTACGCTTATAAAGGAATAAATTTTATCCTGACGACGGAGATCTCAAGCATTTATTCAAAAAAAGGCAAAGGGTACCGCATCCACAATATGGTTTTCGCGCCGTCGTTTAAGGTTGTGGATAAAATAAATCTAGTTCTCGCGCGAGTCGGCAACCTTGCTTCCGACGGCAGGCCAATATTGGGGCTTGATGCCGAAGAGTTGGCGCGCATAGTCTTTGACATAGATGAGAATTGTATGGTTGTGCCCGGCCATATTTGGACCCCTTGGTTCAGCTTGTTTGGTTCGATGTCCGGTTTTAATAAGATCGAAGATTGTTTTGAAAGCCAGACGCCTAAAATATTCGCGTTGGAAACGGGTTTATCTTGTTATGACGAGAAAACAGAGGTTTTAACTGAAAATGGCTGGAAAAAATTTCCAGAGGTTAATTATTCCGATAAAATCTGCACCCTAAACGCCAAAACTGACAATATTGAATATCAAGCACCGAAGAAAATTTTTAGCTATATATATAAAGGTAAAATGTATAGGCTAAAAACAAAAAGAGCAGATTTGCTAGTGACCCCTAATCATAAACTTCTATACAGCCCTTGCGATTTTAGAAATCCTAAGCCATATATTTTGAAAGAAGCCGAATTTTTATTCAAAAAATCCAAAAGATTAAAAAAGGATGGCATTTGGATTGGAGAATGCCCTAAATATTTTATACTACCAGAAGTTAAAATGAGGCATGGCAGCAGGCATTATTCTGGTTTTCGCAAGAAAAAAGAAACTCGCCTACCCATAGAACCATGGTTGAAGTTTTTTGGCTTTTGGATTGCGGAAGGATGGACAAGCGAAGGTAAGAATGGGGATTATAATGTTTGTGTATGTAACAAGGATAAAAACTTGCTTAATGAAATGACAGCAATCCTCGACGATCTTGGCTATAAAGCTTATCAAAGAGGTGATTTGGTTAGGGTCAGAGATTTTCAGCTATTCTATTATTTGAAACAATTCGGTAAATGTTACGATAAATTTATACCCGTAACCATAAAATCTCTTTCAAAAGAATTGCTGGAGATCCTATTGGATTATTATATTAAAGGTGATGGCCATATTTACGGCCGTTCAGGCAAAGGTTTATCTGCTACTACAACTTCGATCCGCTTAAGGGACGATCTGCAAGAGATAGCCTTAAAGATAGGAATATCGGCTTATTACAAATTAGGATATAAAAAAGGCAAGGCATCTATTTTTCCGGGAAGCAAAAAAATATACAAACAGAGAAATGATAGTTGGATAATTTTCTTTATTAGGAATAATAGGCCGGTGGTTCTACCATCCACGATAAAAAAATATAATTATGTTGAAAAATGGATGAATTATGAAGGTTTTGTTTATTGCGTTAACGTTCCAAATAATGTAGTTTACATCCGCAGAAATGGTATCCCACTTTGGTGCGGTAATTCGGATCCCGGAATGAATTGGCGGTTATCAGCATTAGATAAATTTACTTTGGTCAGCAATTCTGACAGCCACTCGCCGCAAAAAATCGGCAGAGAAGCGAATGTTTTTGACTGTGACATGGATTATAAAACGATCAGAGAAGTCCTGCGCACCAAAGATAAAAAAAGGTTTTTGTATACTGTGGAGTTTTATCCGGAAGAAGGCAAGTACCATTTTGACGGACATAGGCTTTGCAATATAAATTTTTCACCAAAGGAAACAAGGGCGCATAATAACCGCTGTCCGAAGTGCGGGAAGCCGTTGACTGTTGGCGTAATGAACCGGGTTGAACAGCTTGCGGACAGGCCTGAAGGGTTTAAGCCGGCAAACGCCATCCCGTTTAAGAATCTTATTTCATTGGATGAAATTATTGCTGACGTAAAAGGGATGGGCAGGGTTTCGCAAGCGGTTGAGAAGGAATACCGGAATATTATAGCAAAATTCGGAACGGAATTTGATGTTTTGGGGAGAGTGTCTGAAGAAGATTTGCGTAAGGGGATGGATCCGCGTATAGCTGAGGCTATTATCCGCGTGCGCAGCGGCCAGGTTAAGATCATTCCGGGGTTTGACGGAGAGTACGGTAAGATTTCCATCTTCGGCGATGACGAGAAGCCGAAAAAACACGAAGAACAGCTAAGCTTGTTTTAGTTTCGGGCGCGATAAATCGCGCCCCTACAGGCATGCTGTGATATATCTGTAGGGGCTTGATTTATCAAGCCCGTTCGTTAGAACGATGAAAAGTGTAATAGTTTATTATACACACACAGGAAACACTAAGAAGGCAGCCGAGATTTTAAACGGGCTCCTCTTGGGAAAGGGCGCCGTAGATGTGATAAGGCTGAACGCGAAAGACGAATCCGATTCATTCTTTGGCCAGGCAGGCAGGGCAGTGAGGCATAAGCGGGCTGAGATAGAGGCAGTCGAGTTTGATTTGGCAGTCTATGACTTGCTTTGTTTTGGCACTCCTGTTTGGGCGTTTGGGCCGGCGCCGGCAATGAATACTTATTTGGACGAATGCTTTGGTTTGGAAGATAAAGAAGTTATTTTATTTACCACATATGGCAGTGGTACCGGGAATGGGCGCTGTTTAAAATATATGCGGGATATTTTAAACAGAAAAGGCGCCAAACAGTTTAAAAATTTTTCCATACAACAGCAAAAAGTAAAAGATAAAGAATTTGTCGTTTCGCAAATCAACGAAATTCTAATATAGCGCCTGTGGCCCAATGGATTCTGCTACGCCATTTGACATGCAGGCAAAGGTAGGGCTTCGCAGCAATAAACTCAGCGAAAGCTGCTTCGCAGCTCTATCGTCGTTAGCATATTGAAGAGCGAAGAAGAGCGCCTGTGGCCCAATGGATAGGGCACTAGCCTCCGGAGCTAGTGGTGGCAGTTCGATTCTGCCCAGGCGCGGATTAGTTAACAGTCCACGGTTGACAGTTAACAGTAAAGAATAACCGTGGGGTCAGGTCCCAAACGCGGTAGGGACCTGACCCCAAAACTACCAAAACTAAAAAATATGCGCAAAGAAGTGATCAGCGTAATAGGCGGGCACGATTGTAATAGCGAGGTGGAGCAGCTAGCCCATAAAATCGGCAAAATAGTAGCAGAAGTGGGGGCTATCCTAGTTTGTGGCGGTTTAGGTGGTGCAATGGAGGCGGCTTGTAAGGGCGCCAAGGAAGCAAATGGCCTAACCGTCGGAATAATAATGAGTTATGATAAAAAAGACGCTAATAAATACTGTGATATTGTTATTCCGACAGGCCTTGGTAATGCCAGAAATGTCTTAGTTGTGCAGTCCGCAGATATGGTGGTTGCTTTACCGGGAAAATACGGCACACTTTCGGAAATCGCTTTTGCTTTGCATTTTGGTAAACCGCTTATCAATTTCAGCAATTGGGATATCCCGGGCGCTATTAAAGTGGAAACCGTTGAAGAAGCAGAGGCGCAAATAAAAAAATATTGAAATAAAATGAAAAAGATTCTTATGGCAATGTTGGCTTTTTGGGCGGTTGCGCAGGTTAATGTGTTTTCCTCCGAGCCTGTTGGGCCAATAAGCGTAACGATTGAAAACAGGGTTGAATTGTTGGCACAGAAAGCGGCGTTGAATAAGCCCGTAGAGATAAAGATAAAAATATACTGGACTGGCGCAAGCGCAGGCCAGCAGGAATTCTTAGGCAA
>CAKKQA010000039.1 GCA_919901925.1 Omnitrophica bacterium GWA2_41_15
ATAGATCTGGACATCATGCCCCTGATTCTTAAGGATAGTCCCCAAATATACCGGGCCGAGTAACGGCATGGGAATCTTACTATATACATTTGCGGTTGTTGAACGAGGCTCAATAAAGACTACTTTCATATATGGCGTGTTTATACTTTTACGATATGCACATTAACAGCGCGAGGGCCCTTGGGGGAATTCTCAATTTCAAATTCTACATTATCTTCCTCTTTAAGAGCATCAAATTGCGTATCGACTAGGCTGCTCTGATGAAAAAATACCTCTCTGCCATCTGTATCGCTGATAAAACCAAATCCCCTTTCTCTCACTACTTTCTTTATTTTCCCGGTATGCACTGTATCCTCCTTTTGGTTTTTAACTACCTGTGAATAAAAAAACCGTAAAGGTTAGTAGTCGTGCCCCTTACGGCTTAAGATTTCTAATCTTTGCTGTTTTTTATTATACTCCTTTAATACAAAATGTCAATACAAATACTCTTCTATGTTTTAGCAAGATAAAAATGTCCTGTTCTTAGCAAAGTAAAGAAAATGGGGACAGCGACTATTTTTTACGGGAAAACGGTCGCTGTCCCTCATTTCTCCTCATTTCCCGGTTCAAAAGCTAGTTTCTTTTCCGGTTCAAACCAGTGGCGGGTCTTATTGGAAAAATTGACTAAACTCAGCATTATCGGCACTTCGGTAAGAACGCCTACTACAGTAGCAAGCGCTGCTCCACTCTTTAATCCAAATAGAGAAATTGCCACAGCTACGGATAACTCGAAAAAGTTACTTGCGCCGATCATTGCCGCAGGAGAACCAATCGCATGAGCTAAACGCCATTTTTTAGACCATAAATAACCTATAAAAAAGATGAAATAAGTCTGGATTGTCAGAGGGAAGGCTATTAACAATATATGAAGGGGATTCCCGAGTATTATATTCCCCTGAAAAGCAAAGAGAATGATTAAAGTCAATAGTAACCCTAAAATTGTTACCGGTTTAAGCATCTTTAAAAATACGTTTTCAAACCAATTCGCCCCTTTCTTCTTCAATAGATACACCCTAGAAATATACCCGCCTGCAAGCGGAATAACAACAAAGAAGACAGTGGAATAGATTAAGGTATCATAGGGCACAGCAATTTGATTTAGGCCCAGCAGGAATTTAACGATAGGGACAAAGGCAACTAATATCACCAAATCATTCACAGCTACCTGAACTAGAGTATAGGCGGGGTCTCCTTTAGTTAAATAACTCCAGACAAAGACCATGGCTGTGCAAGGCGCAGCTCCTAAAAGTATGGCGCCGGCAATATACTCTTTAGCTAAGGCCGGGCTTATAAAAGCGGCGAATATGTATTTTAAGAATATCGCGGCAAATACCGCCATGGT
>CAKKQA010000040.1 GCA_919901925.1 Omnitrophica bacterium GWA2_41_15
CGGAGCCTCCTAATGACTTTGCGTACTGGGTAACAGATATTCTCGGAGAAGATGAACTCGGAGAGAGATTAGTTAGTATCGATACGATGCAATATTCAACTATTCGAGATCTTCGAGAAAAGATAGCCTCAACTATAGAAAGCTATTTAAAAGATAATCCATTGGCTAAGCTGAAATTTGCCCGTGCAGGAGAAGAATTTCATTTTATTAAGTCAGTCAGTTTCGTCCTTCCGACAAATTATTCTGCTTATGATTTAAAAGAGTTTGTCCAGATTTTAAAGAAAATAACCATGGATTCAATTTATTTTCATATCTTCGAGGCGCGCCTTAGGCTTAAAAAACCAACCAATGATTTCTCGATTTGGATAGAAAACTCTTTGGGCGATAAGAAATTAGCAAAAAAAATCTCAAGTTTTGACCCTTACACAAGCACTTTGGAGGATTTAAGAAAAAAGATTATTCAAATCATAGAAAAAAGAGCGCCGTAATAAAATGGTAAAAATAGAAGATTATATCCCCTTAGTAGGCCAGTCTCTTATTGACGAGTTAAGGCTGCTTGGCGCCAGATTAAAAGGCAAGGTTGTCCAACATATAAATTCCACTCCTGTGGGAGGCGGAGTCGCGGAGATATTAAACCGCATGGTACCGTTATTGAGAGAATTAGAAATTGATACTAAATGGGACGTCATAAAAGGCGGAGAGCAGTTTTTTAACGTGACAAAAAAGTTTCACAACGCCTTACATGGCAGAAATGAAGAGATCAGCCGGAGAGATTTTGAGATATTTATGGAAACCAGCCAGCAGAATATCGAAAGCCTTCATACTTACGGAGATGTGGTTTTTATTCATGACCCTCAACCAATAGCCCTGATAAAAAAGAAGGCCGCTAATAAATGGATTTGGCGCTGCCATATTGATGTATCTAATCCCAACGAAAAAGTTTGGGAATTTCTGAAGGATTTTATCGTTCGGTACGACTCGGCAGTATTTTCTGCTCCGGTTTTTTCCAGGAAGTTACCCATCCGGCAATTTTTAATTTCTCCCTCTATTGACCCTTTAAGCGACAAAAATAAGGAATTACCTCAAGAAATAATAGATTCGGTTTTAAGAAAATATCATCTCAAAAAAGATAAACCCATGATCACCCAAATCTCACGTTTTGACCGCTTGAAAGACCCCTTAGGCGTAATTGAGGCATATTTGCAGGTAAAAAAATATACCGATTGCCAGCTGGTTTTAGCCGGCGGCACAGCAGAAGACGATCCGGAAGGATTCAAGGTTTTAGATGAAGTTAAAGAGAAAGCTAAAAATGATTCGGATATACACATTTTACTTTTACCCCAAAACGATATAATGGTCAATGCCCTGCAAAGGGCATCTGATGTAATAGTTCAAAAGTCTATTAGAGAAGGATTTGGCTTAACAGTTGCCGAAGCCTTATGGAAGGGAAAACCTGTCGTAGCTTCAAATGTAGGCGGTATTTCTTTGCAAATAAAACATAAATACTCTGGATTATTGTGCCATTCCGTTGAGGGAGCGAGCTTCGCCATAAAACAACTGTTGAATAGCCCCGAATACGCCAAAAAGCTGGCAGAGAACGGCAGAGAGCATATAAAGAATAATTTCCTGATCACGCGCCATTTAAGGGATTACATGTTGCTGTTTCTTTCATTGTATCATCCGGAAGATATTGTTCATTTATATTAAAAATTAGTCTAAGGGTTCGGAATGATTTTGTTTCCGAAGGACTTGGATGGTCGGGCCGCCATCCTGCTTTTGCAGGATGGCGTTTTTTTGTTACGCAAGAGGTACAAATTGAAATTAATCGGCTGGATATTCATGATAATGTCATGGACGTTTATTTTAACTATGTTGATATTTTGTTTTAGCAGGATATTCAGAAAAGGGCTCGGAGGAGAAAATTCCAAGATATTAAATCGGCTTAAAAAATAAAGGAGGGTTATCTAATATGACTGTAAACTTGTATCAGGATTGGCCCGTATATGTTCTTTTAGGTTTGGTGGTATTCTTTTTTACTTATGTTATAATAAAAAGTAATATACCTGAAAAAAAAGACGGGCATGATTCAGAAAAAGAAGGGAAAGAATAGAGAGGTTTTGACAAAATGGTTATTGTTTGGTTAAAATTTATTGTTTGTACTGTTTTGATTTTATTTGCAGGTAAGCGCGTAGCCAAATATGGAGACGCTATCACAGAGAAGACCGGTTTAAGCGGCCTTTGGATTGGGGTTATATTAGTATCAGTAGCCACAAGCCTGCCAGAATTATTTACTGGTATTGGCAGCACGGTATTCATCAATGCCCCTGATTTGACGGCAGGGAATTTATTTGGAGCGAACACATATAATCTTGTGAATATTGCCGTGTTAGATATTATACACAAGGGTTCGCCTTTATTAAGCTCTGTCTCTGCCGGACAGTTATTAACTGCGGGCTTAAGCCTGATTCCGCTAACCATTGCTGCTAGCGGGATATTCTTAAGCCAACATTTGCCGCAAATGACTTTTGCGAACATCAGCCTTTATAGCGCTTTAATTCTTATTTCGTACCTGGCCTGCACATGGAAAATCTTTAAATTTGAACAAAAACAACAGCAAATTCTAAAAGTACTGCAAAAAGAAGAAAATATTTTGTTTAAATATAAAGGCTTCTCATTAAAAACAGCTTATATCCGTTATGCGTTTTTCGCTCTTATTATTGCCGGCGCGGGAATTTGGCTTGCTTATATTGGCGATGACCTATCACGCCTCTTAGGGCTAAACCAGAATTTCATAGGCAGTTTATTCCTTGGTTTTGCCACCACTTTGCCTGAAATAACAGTTTCAATCGCTGCTATCCGTTTAGGGGCGAAAGAGTTGGCAGTAGCTAATATGCTTGGGTCAAACCTCTTTAATATGGCGATTATTTTCATAAATGATGTTTTCTATAGAAAGGCCCCGATTTTTGAAGTGCTATCTCAACAGCATATCTTTACCGCTTTTATTGTTGTGCTTATGACTGCAACGGTTATAGCCAGCCTGATTTTAAAACCAAAGAAAAAAAGCATATTCGGTTTAAGCGCTTATTCTATTATATTAATCGCGGTATTTATCGCGGGAGCTTATATTAACTTTATCCTGGGGAATAAATAGAATTAGCTGTGATTTAAGTAACAGTTCAGCTTCTGGAAGTAACCGTGTCATTGCGAGGAGCTGTCGTTTACACTGGCGACGAAGCAATCTTTAAAGATTGCTTCGCTCCCTGCGGTCGCTCGCAATGACACTCGGCGGCGGCTTCCAAGAGCTGAACTATTACTGATTTAATCAGTCTCATTTTCAGCTTTAATTGCTTAAAAAGTGTCTCATTTTCAATTTTAATCGACAAATTAAGATTGTACCTTGACAAATCCAAAAGACATAGTATACTTTAGTTAGAATTAAACACTGAACTTTGACAATATTTGTTTTTTAAACTTTTGAAAAAGGCAAACTAACAGTAATGTTAGGGCGCAAAGCTACCTGTCCTGAAGTTATCAGGGTAGAGGGGCTGCCAAGAGTGAGCTAACCTCAAAGGGACTTACTTTTGAGGTTTTTTTGTCCCGCCGAAGGCGGGACAATCGCTCCGAAGCCCTACCATTCTGCTTCGCTTTTCTACATTTGGACAATGGTAAAGCTTCGCAGAAATAGTTCCTGCGAAGCTCGACCGTCGTTGAAATATCGAAGAGCGAAGCAGAAACATTACTTGACCTTTGAAGGGCGAAGGAGGATGTATCACTTACGCCCTAAAAGCAATTTGCCTTTTAGGGCGTCTTTATTTATACACCAGCCACGGAAGGTAAGCGGCATTGCGCTGTAGTGACAGCACACTGTGCTGTCACTACACTGGAAGGCCATAGGAAACCCGGAGGTGCCAAATGGAAGGAAAAGCCGGAACTCGAAGAGTCGTTACTTTCTTAACACGGGAAGAGTTGGATTTCTTAGACAAGATGGAAAAAGATATGCTCTTTTCTGATTGTAAACATGTCTCTCGCTCTAAGATATTAGAAAACATGGCTGAGCTTCTGGCAAAAACGCAAATGAGCGCTGTAGGCGTCAAAAGCAATGAAGAGCTCAAGCAAAGAATGACAGAAGCTATTATCAAGATGTATTCCCAACAGCCGGCGAGAGAACCTAAAAGTGGAGGACAAAATGGAAAACTATAATACTCATAAAGTAACCACGCTTCATGCTAAAGGCGGGATTATGCTGTTTACCGTAGAAAGAGAACAACGCCTTTACAAGGGGACAATTGTCCTTTCACCTGTGGAAGGGAATTATCAAAGACGCGCGGTATATATAAAGGAGTATAAATTCAAGACTGATTCTGATAATTAACCCTTCGCTGATCCGGCCTAAAACGCCGAATGCGGCTGAAGGGGCTAAGGAGGCACAAAATGAAACGCTCGAGTATAAAATACAGGCTGAATAGAAGATTAAGGCGGCATCATCATAAAAAACGGATGAATTTCCTAGAAGCGGTCAGGACCTACTCCGGGATGCCGGTTGGATAGACAAAGCGGAGGCCCAAAATGAAAAACAAAGAAATAACTCCATTGCTAAAACGCATTGTGCTTATCGTGCTGAACCTGTTGTTCACCTTGGCAGGAACAGGCCTTATTTCAAAAATCCCTGCCTGATCTTTCCAACGTCTTGCTTCGTTGCCAAGCCTTGTAGGGACAGCACACTGTGCTGTCCCTACCCGCAATTACGTATCTTCCATTTCCCTAACAAAAATATTATAAAATTTCATTGACAAACACCCTTTAACGATATATTATTATATACTATAATTTTTATAAACGAATTCACATTACCCAAATACAACCATTTGGAAAATAACGGTTTAAGCGCACAATAGGGGAGAATTATGGCTGAATGGATAGGCATAAACAGGCGCGCCAGGCGCTGTTACGGTTTTGACGAAATCGCTTTAGTACCGGGAATGCAAACCTGCAATCCCAATGAAGTTGAAACCGTATTTGAAATCGCCGGAAAAAAATTCAAGGTGCCGATACTAGCTGCCGCTATGGACGGCGTGGTCGATGTCAAATTTGCCGTTGAAATGAGCAAATTAGGCGGTTTGGCGGTCTTAAATTTAGACGGCATCCAAACCCGCTATGATGATCCTGACGAAGTCCTCGAAAAGATAGCCAGCGCCTCCGCGCAAAAAGCCACTGAATTAGTTCAAAGCATCTATACTAAACCAATCAAAGAAAGCCTGATCACCAAACGCATACACGAAATCAAATCTAAAAAAGGCATTGCCTGCGTAAGTTGCATACCGGCAAACGCGAAACGGTTTGCCCAGATTGCCCAAGACGCCGGCTGTGATATATTTGTAGTCCAATCGACTGTTGCCACCACCCGCCATGTCTCCAGTGAATACAAAGCATTAGATTTACATAAATTCTGCCGGTCATTAAAAATCCCTGTAATTATCGGCAACAGCGTTACCTATGAAGTAACTTTAGAACTCTTGGCCACTGGCGCAAGCGGCCTTTTGATAGGCATAGGCCCCGGAGCTGCCTGCACAACCCGCGGAGTTTTAGGGATCGGCGTTCCGCAAGTAACCGCGACAATCGACGCGGCCGCGGCCAGAGATTACCACTACAAACGCACAGGAAATTACATACCCATCATTACTGACGGAGGAATGCGCATCGGAGGAGAAATCTGCAAGGCTTTTGCCTGCGGCGCGGACGCGGTAATGGTCGGTTCAGCTTTTGCTAAAGCCCAAGAAGCCCCGGGCAAAGGGTACCACTGGGGAATGGCAACATCTCACGTCAACCTGCCCAGAGGGACAAGGGTTAAAGTCAATGTTACCGGAATGCTTAAAGAAATACTTTTCGGGCCGGCAAAAGTCGATGACGGCTCGCAGAATCTTATGGGGGCGCTGACAACCTGCATGGGTTCATTAGGCGTAACCAGCATCCGCGCTATCCATGACGTAGAAATAATTATCGCGCCCAGCATCCAAACAGAAGGAAAAATTTTCCAAGTAGTTCAGGGTGTGGGAATGGGGAAATAACCAGATGAAAAAGAAGATTAAAAAGATTAAAAAAAATAAAATTAGAAGGCCTACGTTTCAACGAAGGGCCTATAAAATCAAAACCCCTAAAAAAACAATTAAGGGCAAGTCAACGGCTCGAGAAGTGGTTTTGATACTGGATTTCGGTTCGCAATACACTCAACTTATTGCCCGCAGAGTGCGCGAAAACCATGTTTACAGCCAGATAGTCCCCTACAATATCTCCGCGGAAGAAATTCTAGCGATAGCGCCCAAGGGGTTAATTTTATCCGGGGGCCCATCTTCTGTATATGAAAAAGCCTCTCCGGCCCCTAGCGCCGGCATATTTAAACTTAACATCCCCATACTCGGTATATGTTACGGTCTGCAATCTATCGCTAAATTACTGGGAGGCAAGGTAAAATTTTCCAATGAACGCGAATACGGCAAGGCTGAACTTTTTATAGATGATAACTCTGACATTTTTTACAGGCTGCCCGGCAACCTGACCTGCTGGATGAGCCATGGAGACCTGATCACCAAGCTGCCGGAAGGTTTTAAAAGTATTGCCCACACCTTAAATACTACAAGCGCGGCCATCGCTAATAAAAAGAAAAAGATTTATGGCGTGCAGTTTCATCCTGAAGTAGCCCACACAGCAAGAGGGGCTGAAATTGTCGGTAATTTCCTTTTTAAAATCTGCGGCTGTTCCGGAAGATGGACCATACAATCTTTTGTAAAAGAAACATTGGCAAATATTAAAAATGCCGTCGGAAATAAACGGATTGTCTGCGGATTAAGCGGAGGAGTCGACTCCGCGGTAGTTGCTTTACTTATTCAGAAAGCAATCGGAAACAACCTGCGCTGTATATTTGTCGACAATGGCTTACTCCGTAAAGACGAAGGCGCGCAGGTTAAGAGGACTTTTAAAGACACCTTTCACTTGAACCTTGAGTATGTCGAAGCAGAAGACAGATTTTTAAAACGGCTCGTTGGCGTCACTGACCCCGAAGAAAAACGTAAAATCATCGGCAATGAATTCATAATGATATTCGAGGAAAAAGCCAAGAAATTCAAAGGCGTGGAATTTCTCGCTCAAGGCACGCTTTATCCGGATGTCATAGAATCGGTTTCCGCGTTGGGAGGGCCGTCAGCAAAAATCAAAACGCATCATAATGTAGGCGGGCTGCCTTTACATATGAAACTAAAACTCATCGAACCATTGAGGGAATTATTTAAAGATGAAGTCCGCCAGATCGGTAAAGAATTAGGGCTGCCCGAAGTCACATTATACCGTCAGCCGTTTCCCGGCCCGGGATTAGCCATAAGAATAATCGGCGAAGTAACCCCTGAGCGTTTAAAACTTTTACGCGAGGTTGACAAGCGCGTAGTGGAAGAAATCAGGAAATCAGGCCTATATGAACAGATCTGGCAGTCATTTGCCGTCCTTCTACCGATAAAATCGGTCGGGGTCATGGGTGATAGGCGCACATACGAAAACGTGGTTGCTATCAGATGCGTTACATCCGTAGACGGAATGACCGCCGACTGGGCAAAGCTTCCCCCGGAACTTATGGAAACTTTATCTAACCGCATAATCAACGAAGTAAAAGGCGTCAACCGCGTAGTTTACGATATTTCCTCAAAACCCCCTGCGACTATTGAATGGGAATAAACGTAGGGGCGGGTTCAGAACCCGCCCCTACCGATAATTACAAAATTCTTCGCGACTGCCATGTATTCAGACTTTGTACACCTGCACGTCCATACGCAATACAGCCTTCTTGACGGAGCCTGCCAGTTAAAAAAATTAGTCCAGTTAGCCGCGAATTATAAAATGGCTTCCCTGGCAATCACAGACCACGGAAACCTTTTTGGCGCGATAGAATTCTATTCAACCGCGCAAAACGCGGGGATAAAACCAATCATTGGCTGTGAAACATATATCGCGCCAGCCAGCCGCTTCGATAAGGCCTCTTCCAGAATTCAAGAAGCCTCTTATCATTTACTACTCCTGTGCAAAGACGAAGAAGGATACCATAACCTGATGCGCCTGGTTTCTATCGGATATTTAGAAGGATTTTATTACCGTCCGAGGATTGACAAAGAAATCCTGGCCAAATATTCCAAAGGATTGATCGGGCTCTCCGCCTGCCTAAAAGGCGAGATACCTCAACTGCTTGAAGCCAACCAATTTAATTCCGCCCTAAAGTGCGCGGATGATTTTCTGCGAATATTCGGCAAGAATAATTTTTATCTGGAACTGCAGGAAAATCAAATTCCACAGCAAACAAAATGCAACCGGGAACTTTTAAAAATCTCAAAAGAATTATCCATACCTATTGTAGCCACTAATGACGTCCATTATCTAACCAAAGAAGCCGCGCCAGCCCATGAAGCCTTGTTGTGCATTCAAACACAGGCGATGCTATCTGACCCTAACCGGATGCGTTTTCAGACAGAAGAGTTCTATTTCAAAAGCCCTGATCAGATGAAGGCATTATTCAAAGAACTTCCCGAAGCAATAACCAATACAATAGCGATCGCGGAAAGATGCAATTTAGAATTAGATTTTAAGAAAACCCACCTGCCAAAATATGAGCCGCCCGGCGGGGTTAATAAAGAAGAATACCTGCGCGAACTTTGCGAAGAAGGGCTAAAAAGGCGTTTTACGGAAGTCACCGATGATATCAAGAACAGGGTATCTTATGAGTTGGATACCATAAAAAAAATCGGCTTTTCAAGTTACTTTTTGATTGTCTGGGATTTTATAAGTTACGCCAAAAGCAAAGGCATACCCGTAGGCCCGGGCAGAGGCTCGGCGGCAGGAAGCTTAGTAAGTTACCTTTTAGGCATAACCGATATAAATCCTTTAAAATATAACCTTCTTTTCGAAAGATTTTTAAATCCGGACAGGGTAAGCCTTCCCGATATTGATATCGATTTTTGTTTTGAGCGCCGCCCTGAAGTCATTGAATACGTCACCCGGAAATACGGGAAAGAAAATGTCGCCCAGATCATTACCTTCGGGACAATGCAAGCCCGCGCGGTTATCCGCGACGTAGGCAGGGTAATGGGCATTGAATACGCGCAAGTCGACCAAATAGCTAAATTAGTGCCGGCAGAATTAAATATCACGCTGGAAGACGCGTTAAAACAAGAGCCGGAATTAGCCAACCTTTACAAAAACGACCCCAACATCACCAAACTCATCGATATCGCCAAATCTCTTGAAGGGCTGACGCGCCACGCCTCTATACACGCCGCGGGCGTGGTTATATCAGATAAACCTCTCTGCGAATATGTGCCGCTTTTCAAATCTTCCGATGATCAGATAACTACCGGATATGCCATGAGCGAACTGGAGAAAATCGGTTTACTCAAAATAGACTTCCTCGGATTAAGGACGCTAACCGTTATCCAGAGGACGATCGAAATAATCAAAGAGCGCCGCGATATCGAAGTAGACATCGATACTGTCCCGTTAAATGACCAAAAAACTTACCATCTTCTTAGCACCGCCCAAACCAGCGGCGTGTTTCAACTTGAATCTGCCGGAATGCGTGACCTGCTCAAGAAAATGGGGGTCAATGATTTCGAAGACATTATCGCCATACTCGCGTTGTACCGCCCGGGGCCTATGGGTTCAGGAATGCTGGATGATTTTATTCAGCGTAAAAACAAAAAAACTGCCGTACGCTACGAATCCAAAAAATTAGAGCCCATACTTGCTTCTACTTACGGCATTATGGTTTATCAGGAACAGGTTATGCGCATTGCCTCTGACTTAGCAGGCTTTTCATTATCGCATGCCGACCTTTTACGACGGGCAATGGCTAAAAAGCACCCGGAAGTAATGGAGCGCCAGAGAAAATTCTTCATCGAAGGCTGCCTAAAAAATAGCATCAAAGAAACATCCGCCAATAAAATATTCGACCAGATCGAATATTTCTCCGGATACGGGTTTAACCGCAGCCATTCCGCCGCCTACGCGATGATTTCATACCGCACGGCATACCTAAAGGCTAATTACCCGGTTGAATTTATGGCCGCGCTTCTGACCTCGGAAAAAGATAACGCCGATAAAATCGTGGAATATGTCAATGAATGCCAGCGTATCGGAATAGAAGTCCAGGCTCCTGACATAAACGAATCATTTGATATTTTTACGGTCGTAAATGAAAAACAGATCCGCTTCGGGCTTATCGCCGTAAAAAATGTCGGGCGAGGAGCGATAGAGTCAATATTAAAAGTGCGCTTAGAGAAAGGGAAATTTAAATCCCTAGAAGATTTTTGTGAACATATAGACTTACGCCTGGCGAATCGCAAGGTAATCGAATCGCTGATCAAAGCCGGCGCGATGGATTCATTCGGCTTACGCCGGGCGCAGATGATGGTAATTCTCGGCCAAATACTTGACGCTTCTTCCAGGGCGCAAAAAGAGAGGGCAAAGGGGCAGTTATCCTTTTTTGATATGGGCCAAAACACAGGTTTTAAAAAAACCAAACTGGATATCCCTGATATCAAAGAATGGCCCGAGCCCCAGCTTTTGGCTTTTGAAAAAGAAATGATCGGATTTTATATCACCGGCCATCCCATGGCCAGGTTTGCCGGACAGCTTAAAAGGTTTGCCTGTTGTTCAGTATCAAACCTGATTAATTTTAAAGACGGGGATACTATTAAACTTGCCTGTTTCATAACTAAAATAAAAAATACCGTCACCCGTAAAAGCGGCGAGAAAATGGCGATATTAAAAGTGGAAGACCTTGAGGGCAGCATAGAAATACTGGTCTTTCCGGAGAGTTACAAGCAAAATTCCCGTTATATCCAGCCTTCAAGCGTGGTTTTATTAACCGGCAGGCTTAGTTTAAAAGAAGAATCCCCGAAAATTATAGCTAATTCGATTATCGGGATAGATGACGCCTACAAACAGATTTCTAAAATTGATATAAGCATCGGGGGGGTCAAAGAAAACCTCCTTTCAAGCTTAAAAGAATTGTTGGCGCGTAATCCCGGACAAACCCCTGTTTTTCTGCATGTCAACGGCTCCGGAAAAAAACAGTATCAGATTTTAGTCGGCACGGAGCTGTTTGTCGGGCCTAATCAGGAGTTAATCCAGGAAATGGAAGAGCTTCTAGGCGAAGAAAAATTCTCCTTGACGCTGTAACTTATTTATGTTAAATTACTTACGACAACTTGCTTAACATAAAATGTAAATAATTCTAAGAGCCAAAAGAGGTAATTAGAGTGTTTTTAACCCGCTCTAGCCTTTAAGATAAATGTACGATTTTATATAGGAGGCCGTTATGACAAAAAAAGATATCGTCCTAAAGATCACAGATTCTACAGGAATAAGGCAGATTATAGCAAAACAGGTGGTGCAAGAAACTTTTAAAAGTATCGTTGACGCTTTATCACGCGGAGAAAAAGTGGAGTTACGTAATTTTGGCATTTTTAAAATAAAATCGCGCCGCCAACGTATGGGTAGAAACCCCCGCACCGGACAGGCAGTGCCTGTTCCTCCTCATAAGGTCGTTGTTTTTAAACCCGGCCTTGAGATGAAGCAAAGAATTAAATAATCATAGCGCAATCTTATGTTTAAAGCTCCTATAGGAATGAAAGATATCCTGCCGGAAGAATTGTTTGCTTGGCAGGAAGTAGAAAAACAAGCTAGAATTACCTTCAGCCTCTTCGGTTATAGCCCCATAAGCACTCCAATCCTTGAAAACCTCAAGTTGTTTAACCGTTCATTAGGCAATGAGACCGAAATCGTTAAGAAACAGATGTTTGTGGTAAAGAGAGAAGATGAAGATTATTGCTTGAGGCCAGAAGGCACCGCGGCGATAGTCCGCGCGTACTTAGAAAATAACCTCGACAAAACAACAGGCTTTGCTAAATTATATTACATCGGGCCGATGTTCCGGGCTGAAAGGCCGCAAAAGGGGCGCTTACGCCAATTTCACCATATCGGAGTAGAGGCTTTAGGCTCAAATTCGCCATATCTGGATAGTGAAATAATAATTTTAGCTGTATCCATCTTGAAAAATCTAAAAGTCGAAGGATTTCAGCTTAAAATCAATAGTTTAGGCTGTCTTAAAGATAAAGAAAAATTAAGCCTTGTTTTACGCGAAAAATTAAAAGATAAAAGCCGGAATTTATGCGAAGACTGCCAGGAACGCCTCAACCGAAATGTTTTCAGGGTTTTAGATTGTAAAAATAACTCTTGTAAAGAAGTAGTTTCCGGCTTAAATCTTGCTTATAACGATTATTTGTGCAAAGACTGCCAGGAACATTTTGAAAACGTCAAAGAAAATCTCAATAGTTTAAACATATCCTATGAATGCGTGATAACTTTAGTCAGAGGCCTTGATTATTACTCCCGCACCGTGTTTGAAATAACCCATTCTTCTTTAGGCGCCCAAGATGCTATCGGCGCGGGCGGCCGTTACGACCATCTAATACACGAATTAGGCGGCCCGGAATCAGGCGCGGCAGGGTTCGCGTTAGGAGTGGAGAGGCTTTTATTAGTTTCTAAATACCAGCCTGTTGCGAGTTTTCTAGATACATTTATAATAACGCTGGGCAAAGAAGCTAAAAAGAACGGATTTGTCCTGCTTAATAATTTGCGCGCTAACGCCATTAGCGCGGATATGGATTTTGAAGATAAATCGTTGAAATCGCAGATGCGCAAGGCCAATGATTCGAAAGCGAAGTTTTGCGCGATAATCGGTGAATATGAGCTTAAAAAACAGGTTGTAACCTTAAAAAACATGCAAGACGGAAAACAGGAAGAAATACCTCTTGCGAATTTTATAGAAGAAATTAAAAAACGCATAAACAGCTATTAGGTCATAGACTGATAGGTTATAGGAAAGACAAAGACTATTTTTTCTTTTCCTATCACCTATCACCTATCACCTATCACCTATAATGCTATATACAAAAACCTGCGGCGAATTAACAAGTAAAGATATCGGACAAGAAGTAATACTTTGCGGTTGGGTCCATGCCAGACGAGACCATGGAAAACTTATTTTCATTGATATACGCGACCGCTATGGCTTAACTCAAGTTGTCTTTATACCTAAAGACGCGCCCGAAGTTTATCAAAAAGCAGGTAATTTACGCAGCGAATTTGTAATAAAACTTAAAGGCAAAGTAAATCCCCGCCCAAAAGGAACGATAAACCTCAAAATCCCGACAGGCGAAATCGAAATTCTGGCGCAAGAATTGGAAATACTCAACACCTCAAATACCCTTCCTTTTGAAATCAGTGATAATTTAGAAATAGGAGAAGAAATTCGCCTTAAATACCGTTACCTGGACATAAGAAGGCCGAAAACTTTAAGCAATCTTTTATCCAGGCATAAATTATATCAGGTCTGCCGCAACTATTTAGATAAAGAAGGTTTTATAGAAGTAGAGACGCCTATTTTAACTAAATCAACTCCCGAAGGCGCGAGAGATTTTCTCGTTCCGTCACGCCTTTCTCCGGGAGAGTTTTACGCGCTTCCGCAGTCGCCGCAGTTATTCAAACAAATACTGATGGTTGCCGGTATTCAGAAATATTTTCAGATAGCCAAATGCTTCCGTGACGAAGACTTAAGAGCGGACAGGCAGCCGGAATTCACACAACTTGACATTGAAATGTCTTTCTTGGCAGAAGAAGATATCTTTAAGCTTTCCGAAGGGTTATTTTACGCGTTATTTAAAGAACTGAAAGGCATAGAACTTCAAGTTCCATTTAAACGAATAAGTTATCAGGAAGCAATGAGCCGCTACAACACAGATAAACCGGACTTAAGAGAAACGGAGAGCGAATTCGCGTTTGTATGGATAGTTGATTTTCCGTTGTTTAAATACAACAAAGAAGAGAAACGCTGGGATTCGGAACATCATCCTTTTACCGCGCCTAACCCGGAGGATATGCCTCTCTTAGAAACAAATGACTTATCAAAAATCCGTTCCCGTTCGTATGACCTGGTCTTAAACGGCCAGGAAATCTCATCCGGTTCAATAAGAATCCACAATCAAGGATTACAGAACAAGATCTTTCAGATACTCGGGTTGACGGATGAAGAAACAAAACTTAAATTCGGTTTTCTCCTTGAAGCTTTTAGCTTCGGCGCTCCGCCGCACGGCGGAATAGCTTTCGGGTTAGACAGGTTATTGGCAATACTGACAAATTCCGAATCAATCAGAGAAGTAATCCCGTTTCCCAAAACACAGAAAGGCACCTGCCCGATGACTAACGCCCCATCAGAGGTAGACGCAAAGCAGTTGAGGGAATTAAGATTAACTTTAAACAAGAATAAAAACACATAAAACCTAACACAATATAAACAGGGTAAGCCTTAATATTGTCATTGCGAGGAGCTATTTTAGACATGATGCGACGAAGCAATCGCGTTTTAAAAAACGGGATTGCTTCGTCACCCATAGAAAAACAAAGGTTCCTCGCAATGACGATGTCAAGACTTCCCCTAACTAGTTACCATAAAACACTTTAGGGAGGTCCCATGAAAAAATTTCTGGCCTTATCACTATTTATTTTCAGCATTGTTTTTATAACCGGTTGTATTGTCCGGACCTATCCGGTTGTAAAAGACAGGGT
>CAKKQA010000041.1 GCA_919901925.1 Omnitrophica bacterium GWA2_41_15
CGCCAATTCCCAAACAGCCCCGAAAAGTCGGATGGCGGTTCGGCAGTTACTTTTAGAAGCTTCGCGGTCGAACCGGGCGCTCGGATTTTTCCGGTCTTTAAAACTGAAAGATATAATAATTCTCTAGGAATTATTTACTTTTTAGCCAGTTCTTCCTTCACCCAATTAAGTTTTTCTTCCAGCATCTTCTTTTTCATCTCGAGATGCTCTTTTGACATCTTATGTTCCTGGCAACAATCCAACATCATTCCGTGTCCTTCATGCGGACCGCCAAACGGCTCACCTTTTCCACAGCATTGTTTATCCATCATATCTTTCACCTCCTTTCAACCATTAAATATGTAGACAGAATACAATAAAACACGAAGCTTATCGAAAAAGAGAAGTCAGAATAGCGTGTTGATTTTACTTTTCATTAAAACCATCGACAAGGAGATTTAGAGCGGAATTGAAGCTGAATTGATACTTTTTTTTAAATCAGCTGTCGCAGCTCGTTTTCTAAGTTTTCGAATATTTTTTGATTTTTCCTATGATTGAAGGGGGCTATCGGAGAAGGGTGGTAAATTGGCAAAGTATTGAAGCTCCTGCCCTCAATCTCTACCTTTGATAACTGTCCAACTTTTAGGTCCGATCCTAGTAGTTTATTGAATATCTCCAGAGTTTTAACTCCCAGCAGAATGACCAAGTTGTACTCACCGGATTTAAGTTGTCTTAAAAATATCGGCCAGCATTTTTCTCCGCAGCTATTTAATAGTTTCCTATCTCTACCTACAAAACATTTAACCAACTCCGTGAAAGCACAGACCTCCATAGATAATCCAAGTCCTGCCAGAAGTCTATTTAGATTCTTACCGGTAGGAAGTAATTTTCCGTCCGTTGTGTAAAAAGCCCGGCCGGATTTTCTCCAACCATTGGGTGCTGGGGCTTCACCTACGATTAAAACCTTCGAGCCTTTACCTGTACCTAATTGTATAAATTTGTCTAAAGGGAATTTAGACACATTTCCACAATAATGTTCCTGATCCATTAAACAATTTTACACTAGGTTTGGTTCCATGGTAACCGACCGGACCCCAAAACCCCGGTGCTATCTCCAAAAGATGTCAGGATAATAAATCTGTATGACTATTATGGGAGGGGGTGATACTTATGGCGTGGAGTGAAAGGGACTCTCCCCGCAGCAAGCTGCGGGACGTCTGTCATTCCCGCGAAGGCGGGAATCCAGTCTGGATCCCCGATCAGGTCGGGGATGACGCGGCAAGCCGCGGGGAATGAACCCTAAGAGAGATTCATATTATTAACTAACTTTCGCTGCCGAATTTCGTGCCAGCGAAGCCGGCACGCCCCTCCAGAGGCGGGCAGACGAGGGCTTTGGCCCCGAATGAACCGCTTCACAACCCTACGGGGTAAACTATTTTTTCTAATGTGTTCACGGTGTGTTTAAACATGCAAAAAGATATTGCTGATATTAACCGAGGCAAATTTAGCATTCGGATAGGCTTTTGAAAATTGCGCCGGAGCCAAAACCGAGTCTTTCCATTTGCATTCAAAGGCGGAGATATTTGGTCCGCTTTTCTCAATAACATCAATCTCTTGCCCCGCCCGGGTTCGCCAAAACATAATTTCCGGAGGGAATATTTCTAAGGAACCTTTTTTCATGCGCTCACTAACAAAGAAATTCTCAAATATCGCCCCGCGATCATTACGATCCGCCATAGGAGACACGATGTCCACCAAAGCATTACGAACGCCGGTATCAAGGAAAAATACTTTGAATCCTTTTTTTATTTCATTGCGCGGATTGTTTGAAAAAGAATAAATCCGTTTGACAATAAAAGATTGTTCAAGGAGGGTTAGATAGCGATTCACAGTCGCGCGCGTAACACCAAGACCTTGCGACAGTTCGTTAATCGATACTGTGGAACCAACCTGTAATGCCAACATTTTAAGCAAGTCCTCAAACACTTTAGGGTTACGAATTGCCTCAAAGACGAAAATATCCTTGTAAAGATAATTAGTTGAAATGTTTTT
>CAKKQA010000042.1 GCA_919901925.1 Omnitrophica bacterium GWA2_41_15
AGACGATCCCCGGAGGTTGGATGTTGAAGGTTTGGGTAGCGACACCTAACCTCGGGGGTTTCAGTGTGTAGGCAACACCTAACCCCCGAGGTTTCAGTTGGGGTTCGTCTTTGTTGGGAAAAGACGATCCCCGGAGGTTGGATGTTTGGAGGTTTCAGTATTAAAGCATGACTATTGAATTTACCTATCATAAACTTTATTCGCGTTTTGGGCCGCAGCATTGGTGGCCCGGGGATACGAGTTTCGAGATTATCGTGGGAGCGATACTTACCCAGAACACAAACTGGGGCAATGTCGCCCGGGCGATAGCGAATTTAAAACAAGCCAAGGTTTTGACGCCGAAGAAGCTTTACTCTTTGCCTGTTTCAAAATTAGCCGCTCTTATCCGTCCGTCGGGATATTACAACATCAAGGCCAAGCGCTTAAGAAGTTTTCTTGGCCATCTTTTTAATAATTACAATGGCAGTTTGAAAAAAATGTTTAACCGGCCGGCCGCGGAATTAAGAGAAGAGATTTTGAATGTCAAAGGCATAGGCCCGGAAACCGCGGATTCCATATTGCTTTATGCCGGCGGTTTTCCTGTATTCGTGGTTGACGCTTACACTAAAAGGATATTTTCCCGCCACAAGTTTTTCAGCGAAAAAGCAGGCTACCATGAAGTACAGAAGATATTTACGGATAATCTTAAAAAAGACGCGAGACTATTTAATGAATACCACGCTCTGATTGTGCGCTTAGGCAAAGATTTCTGCAAGAAAACAAATCCCCGGTGCGATATATGCCCATTAAAGTAGAAGAGCCTCACGTTAAAAAAAAGCTCAATTCGCGAGTATCAAAGAACCATTTAACCCGTCATTGCGAGGAGCTATCGCTGACATGCGGCGACGAAGCAATCTCTCTTTTAGATACGAAAAAACGGGATTGCTTCGTCGCGGAATACCAAACGACGGCTCCTCGCAATGACGGTAATAGGTATTTTTGCGGCGGAATCGGCCTTAAGTTTTGCTTAAGCATCTTAGTGTTTGTTTTTTATAATTCAAATCTTTGCTTCGCCGCCGAGCCGCCACGTTACGAAATCAATGCCAAAATCGATACCGCCAAGCACATGATTTCCGCCAGCCAAAAAGTGACTTTTACCAATAACTCAAGCAAAGAAATAAACGAGATACATTTTCATATTTATCCTCACCGCAAATATACCGACGACGAAAAAAACTTTATCTTAAGATACGCGGCCTATTTCAGCGTTAACCCGTATCCCGATGGTTTCCAAAACGGAGATCTGGAAATAACCGCTGTTTCATCCGGCGGCAAGAAAATTAAATACGAAATTACCGGTAGCGATAAAACTATCCTTAAGGTCAAGCTTCCCGAGCCTGTTGCCGCTGGGAAAGAAGCCGTTGTTGATCTGGATTTTGAGGTAGAGATCCCGCATTCTTACGGCCGCTTCGGATGGCACAAGAATATCACAAGCTTGTTGCGCTGGTATCCGATACTTTCCGTGCTTGATCATGATGAATGGCATAGTTACCCGTCTTATCCCTACCATCAGCCATATTTTTCTGACGCATCGTTGTATTCCGTGTATCTGACTTTGCCTGTCAACGAAGTTGTTATCCATAGCGGCGTCTCTAAGGACGAAACAAATAATCCCGACGGGACAAAGACCATTCATATAGAATCCGAGCTTCCTTTGCGGGATTTCGGCATGGCTTTAAGCCCGGATTACAAAGTAAAATCGCTTGATGCAGGCGGGGTAAAGATAAATTCCTTTTATTTGGCAGGCGACGAATTTTACGGGCAAAAGGCTTTGGATTTTGCCAAAGACCTGTTCGAATACAATACTAAAAATTTTACAGCTTACCCTTATAAAGAATTTAGCATCGCCCCGAGTTTCCTCGGCTACGGCGGAACGCAGTCATCGAATTTAATCCTTATCGATACCCGGGTCTACCGCCTGCCAAAACTCCTGATGCATTATTTTGATTTTCTTATCGCCCACGAAGCCAGCCACCAATGGTTTTACAACATCGTCGGTTCTGATGAGTTCAGTGAAATGTTTATCGACGAGGGGTTTAATTCCTATTCGCTTCTGCGATATTTAGAAAGCAAATACGGGCCCGACGCCAAGGTAATGATTCTGCCTAAGGGCGTGGATTGGTTTGTGCCTAATTTCTCTTTTACACGCGCGCAGGTTGAGCGATATAGTTTCGTGGCTAAAAATAGCCTGGACAGGCCGGTGTTAGGAGAATTATCTAGTTTTCAAGAGCCCAGCTCAATTTTTTCGATTACCTATGGCAAAGGCTCTAAGATTGTGGATATGCTTAGGTACGTGATGGGAGACGCGGCTTTTGAGAAAATGATGAAGCGGTATTTTAAAGAATATCAGTTTAAGAATATCTCCGTGAATGATCTGCGGAGGTTATCGAGCGAAGAAGCAAAACAGGATCTAAGCTGGTTTTTCGACGAGTGGCTTAATACTACCAAGAAATGCGACTACGCGGTAAAAGATGTTAAAGCTAATAAGATATTTTTAGTAAATAACGGCGATATAGTCATGCCTGTTAAAGTTAGGGTTGGCTTAGAAGGCGGCAAGGAACAGGATTTTGATTGGGATGGCAAAGGCAGAGAAAAAGAATTCCGGGTCGATAAAGAAGATACGGTCAAATATGTCCGGGTGGATCCTGATAAGCGTATTCTCGATATGGAAATGGTCAATAATAATTGGCACAGAAAAGTAGATTTTGTGCCGGTGCCTTTGTATTATCCGGCGTATGAATTGCCTGTTTTCTTGAAAAGCGATGCCTATAGTTTGGTTGCCGGACCGATAGTAGGCTCTGATTTAGGGTTAAAGGCGTCCTGGCAAAAGCCTCAAGATAATATATTTTACGCCGCGGGCGCTTTTAATATTAATGAAAAAAGATATAAGAATACAGTTGGTTTTCAGCAAAAGCATTTATTTAACCAACAGATAAGCGCTGGAGCCGAGGGGTATTATAATATCGGTACTCACGGCCGCACAGACCAGGAAGGGTTTAAGTTGTATATACGTAAAGAGCTCTGGCCGTTTGCTTACGGATTATTCGACGAGAATGACCATGTGACGATGTATTTTTTTAAAAACGACGATTTCAAAAGCACAATGTACACGGGGATATCTGAAGACATCAGGAATCTTTATTACAGCAAACAACGTGAAGCGATAATCGGGGCCAATTTTAAAATCGGCAGGTACGGGCCGTATCCTGACCCCATAACCGGTTGGAATATTACCTCAACACTGGAAAACGCCGAGCATTTTTTAGGAGGCAAGGTTTATTACTGGCGGTTTACCCCGGAATTTACAGGGTACTTTAACCTTAAGCCCCAGAATATTTTTGCCGGCCGGGTGAAATTAGGCTGGAGCTCTTCGTCGGATAAAAGTTTGTTTCAGCTGGGCGGGGAAAGGGGCTTAAGAGGTTACGGCTATAAGACTATAAACGGCGCGCAATGTATGATGTTGAATCTCGAGTACCGAAGAGATATAATTGATGGGCTGGATATAGGCCTTCTGGATAATATTGTTACGTTGAATAAAATTCAAGGCGTGGGATTCTTCGACGTTGGGAAAAGCTGGTTTTCGGATTTTAACGACAGGGGTTTCAAAAAGGATGTCGGGTTAGGGGTACGCCTTCATGTTAGCTTAGCATCGTTTTTACAAAAGGTGATTGTGCGCCTTGACGCCGCGCAGCCTCTGCATGAGCCTAAAGGCAAAAGGTATTATTGGTTTGGGCTGGAGCAGGCTTTTTAAACGAACGGGCTTGATAAATCAAGCCCCTACAGGGAGCCTGTAGGGGCGCCATTTATGGCGCCCGTCGAAAAGGCTCGCGCTTTAAGGTAATTATTTTTTATAGAGGAGAAAACATGATTTACAAATTCATAGATGATAACGGGACGTTTACAGTAAAAAATCCCCATAAATATAACCTTTATTTTCCGCTTACAAACAGCGACGGCTCGCTTTTGAGTTCCATTGGCCCAAACTTAGGCGGCGATATCAAAAAGGACAACGAACATTTTCTGACTCCTCCGGCGAGCATTGAAGACGTGAGAAATAACCTTCTTTGCCGCAGGGATTTTTTTATTAAGACGGATAAGGAAATAATCCGCCTGTCCAGCCCTTCTGATGACACACTAGAAGCAGGATTTCTTTATCATAAACTTATCAAAGAAACTAAATCACTGCGGATAGAAATATTGAGTTTTATCCCGCATAATATCGCGGCAGAGGTTATGTGGGTGAGGGTTATCAATAAAACAAATAAAGAAATAAAAATTACTCCGACATCATTTATCCCTCTCTACGGCCGGACGGAAAAAAACTTAAGGGACCACCGCCATGTTTCCGGCCTTCTTAATAGGATAGAGTTGGATAAGTACGGCATATTTTTAAAACCGACGATGGTTTTTGATGAAAAAGGCCATAAGGAGAATAAAACGGTTTATTATTGTTTAGGCTATGAAGGAAAAGCCAAGCCGCCCGCGGGGCAATTCCCGGCATTAGAATCATTCTATGGCGAAAGCGATTTGATTTCGCCCGACGCGATATATAAAAACAGCGCCCCTCAAAATAAAAAGACTGCCGGCCTGGACGGAAAAGAGGCCTGCGCGGCCTTTAGGTTTGCGAAAAAAAGTTTAAAGAAAAGCGGGTTTGCCGATTATCTTTTGATTATGGGCGTAGAAGAGGATAAAAGCAAGATTAAAGAAAATTTCCGTGAGTTAGGTTCTATTTTCAAGGTTGAACAGGCCTTTTCCGAGACGAAGAAATATTGGCAGAATTATTTTTCTTTGCCAAAAATAGATTTTAAAAATAGGGATTTTAACGGCTGGCTTTTGTGGGTAAAATTACAGCCGGCACTGCGTAAGCTTTTTGGCTGTTCATTTTTGCCGCATTTTGATTACGGCAAAGGCGGCAGGGGATGGCGGGATTTGTGGCAGGACGCGTTGACATTGCTGATTACCGAAGCCGATAAAGCCAAAGGCTTAATCCTGCATAATTTTAACGGGGTGCGTATCGACGGATCCAATGCCACAATAATTTCTAAAAACGGCGATTTTATTTCCGACCGCAATAACATAAGCCGGGTGTGGATGGATCACGCTGTTTGGCCATATCTTACATTGAAATTTTATATCCATCAGGCCGCCGACAGCGGCATGCTTCTGCAAGAATGCGGTTATTTCAGGGATCATCTTTTGAAGAGGGCAAAAGAAGTAGATAAGAATTTTTCTCAAGATGATTATTCCCTGCGCGACAAAAACGGCCAAATATATAGAGGAAGCATCTTAGAGCATCTTTTAGTCGAGAATCTTACCGCTTTTTTAAACGTTGGAGAGCATAATATTATCCGCCTGGAAAACGGCGATTGGAACGACGGCCTGGATATGGCGCCCAAGAGAGGAGAAAGCGTAACATTCAGCTTTATGTACGCGGCGAATTTGAGAGATATTTGCGATATGCTTGAGAAATTGAAAGAAAAAAAAGAGAGCGCGAGTTTATTTAAAGAGCTCGGGCTGTTGTTGGAAAGGATTGATTATTCTGAACCCACAGCGAAACAAAAAAAGCTGGACGAATATTTGGAGAGCGTGAAAAATATTAGCGGCGAAAAGGTGGAAGTTAAAATCGACAGCTTGATTGCAAGCTTAAAAGAAAAATCAGAACATTTATCGGCGTGGCTGCGGGAAAAAGAATGGCTCAAAGAAGGATTCTTTAATGGTTATTATGATAATAAGGGCTGCCGCGCCGAGGGGAATGTGTCAGGGAAGATCCGTATGCGCCTTGAGCCGCAGGTATTTTCTATAATGAGCGCCGTTGCGGGCGAACAGCAGGTTAAGGATATTTGGGTTTCAATCAAACAGCGCCTGCAGGACAAAAAATTTGGAGGGTTTCATCTAAATACTGATTTGGGGTCGGTATATTTGGATTTGGGCCGGGCATTTGGGTTTGCCTATGGCAATAAGGAAAACGGGGCAATCTTTAATCATATGGCAGTTATGTTAGCCAATGCTTTATACAAAAGAGGATTTACCAGCGAAGGCTTTGAGGCGTTAAATTCCATATATAAAATGGCAACGGCAAAAGAAGGCGGGCTTTACCCGGGGCTGCCTGAATATTTTAACCTGCAAGGAAAAGGGCTATACCTGTATTTAACCGGTTCAGCCAGCTGGTATATTTATACTTTAATGCAAGAAGTCTTAGGGATAAAATTTATTTTCGGCGACCTTCTGCTTATCCCCCATCTTACTGACAAAAATTTCGTCAAAGGAACAATAGAAATTGATTTTTCTTTATCCGAAAAACAAATAAAGGTAATATATATTAAGGAAGGCAAAAACAAAGGAGCCCTCCGGGTAAAAGAAATGTTCCTGGATGGCGTGAGGGTTTTGCCTGTGGATAACGGATATATAATCCGCGAATCCAGCCTGAAAAAAGAAAACACCATAAAGGTGCATTTATTGTAGGGACAGGTCCAAAACGCGGTTGGAAAGTGTCCCCATTGCTCGGGGACACTTCTCCCGGTTCATTGGGGTCTGACCCCACGGTTAAATTGGACCTGACCCCAACAAAAAATGGAAAATGTGAAATTTGAGCTTATTGAAGTTATTACCCATTGTTGCGATGTGAAGACATTTCGTTTTGCCTTGCCTAAGGAAATTCCTTATCAGGCAGGGCAGTATTTGATTCTGACATTGAACATAAACGGCAAAGATGCCCCCAAGGCGTTTTCCATCTCTAGCTCTCCGACGGAAAAGGGGTATATTGAATTCACTAAGAAGCTTACCGGAAGTGAATTTTCCAATTCTTTGAATAATTTAAATCCCGGGGATGCCTGCGCCATCCGCTTTCCAATGGGCAGGTTTACCTTCCAGGGAGAATACGGAAAAATAGCTTTTTTAAGCGGCGGTATCGGGATTACCCCTATACGCAGTATCTGTAAGTATGCGACAGACGCCAAACTCTCCACGGATATTGTGGTATTGTATTCCAGCCGCACCCCGGAATACCTGATTTTCAGGAATGACTTCACGGTTATGGAAAGAGAGAATAAGAACTTAAGGGTGGTTTATACCTTGACCCAGTGTAATGAGAAAGTCTCCGGGTGCAGAATGGGGGCAATCGACGCGCAAGTTATAAAAGAAGAAGTCCCTGATTACCTCGACAGGAAGTTTTTTATCTGCGGCCCTCCGGGGATGGTCGAGGCGATGAAAACGACTCTGCTCGGCAAGCTTTCGATCCCGCAGGAAAATATTATTACCGAAGATTTTACCGGGTATTAAGTTTTTTACTTCCCGCCGCTATTTAACGCCTCCGGCCGACAACTTTTCGATTTTTAAAAGAAGCTCCTTCACGGTAAAAACATCGTCAAGTTCATCGTCGGGAATTTCGATTTTTAAGAAGCGCTCCAGGGCTATCTCCAGTTCAACCCGGGAAAGAGAATCTATCCCCAGGTCTAATTCCAGATGGTCGCTAACCTTTACTTTTCTTTTGTATTCTTTAGAAAGAAATTCCAATATTTTTATATCAGCCTCTGTAAGCCGAAGGTCGTCTTGCGGCTGTGAAGAGGTTTCTTCTTTTTCCTGCGGTTTTCCTTTCGATTGCGCTTCGAATTGAGCTTTTATTTCATATCTTTTAATTTTTCCCAGATGTGTTTTTGGCAGTTCATCTTTAGAAATTTTGAAACCCATTACCCGCTTATAAGAAGGCAGTTCTTTTGAAAGCCCTTCAAGCAGCCAACGGATTTTATTCTGAATATTGATTTCCTTTGTTTTGCGGAAATACTCTATGTTTGGGACGACTATCGCCTGAAGCGATTGGGCCCCGTTGGAATAGGCGTCGAACACGCAAATTTCTTTTATGTAAGGGCTTTTCAAATAATGGGCTTCAACATCTTCCGGATAGATATTTTTTCCGCTGGATAAAACAATTATTTCTTTGAGCCTGCCGGTAATATAAAGGTATCCGTCGCGGTCGATAAAACCAAGGTCTCCGGAATAAAACCAGCCATCCTTGATAACTTCGGCTGTTTCTTGAGGCTTGTGGTAATAGCCCTTCATTACATTCGCGCCTTTAATAAGGATTTCCCCGCTATTTTTTTCGTCGGGAGAATTGATCTTAACTTTGACCCCCGGTAAAGGCAGTCCGACCGAACCGATTTTTGGTTTTCGTATAGGATTAAAAGTGACAACAGGCGATGTTTCGGTAAGCCCATAGCCTTCAAGAATAGTGAATCCAAAAAGATTAAGCTCATAGGCGATTTTTTTGTCTAGTTTTGCCCCTCCGGAAATAAAGAAGCGTAAAGCACTCCCGAAATTTTCGTGTAATTTCCTCAAGAATAGTTTATTGAGGTTTATCCGCAAAATCCTGCTCGCAAGAGCCATTACTTTAAGGCAGGAAAACATGATATCGGGGCGGGAAATTCTTTCTATAATCGATTTATGCAAGATGTTAAATAGCTGCGGCACGCCCATTAATATGGTTGCCTTGGTTTCGCGCATGCACTTTAGGAGGTCTTCGGATTTTAAGCTGTTTAAGTAAGTGATTTTAGCTCCGATAAGAAGCGGGGCGAGCAGGTTAACCATAAACGGATAAGAATGGTGCAAGGGCAGGATGGAGATGATATTATCCGTCGGAATTATTATTTTTACTTTGTTGACGCTCTCAAAGTTAGCGCAGAGGTTTTTGTGGGTAAGCATTACTCCTTTAGGAATGGCGGTTGTGCCAGAGGTATAGAGCAATGAAGCGGTGTTGTCGCCGGAATTGTTGACGGTTAACTTCGGGTTCGGCTTAAGCCGCAGGATCGCGTCGAAGGGATAAATTTCGCGCTTTTTAAAAGAGAGTATGTTTTTCAGGAGGTTTTTTACCGGCAGATAAAGTTTTTCTGTGGTAAAAAGTATTTTGGCCTGCGAGTCGCGGATGATATTGTTTGTCTCTAGCGCTGTTACGCGCGTGTCTATCGGGACCGCGGTGGCGCCACAGGCGATGATCCCGAAATATAAAGCCGGCCAGAGAGGAGAATTTTCGAACAGGATGGCAATACGGTCTTGCGGCTTTATGCCTTCTTGTTTGAGGTAAGAGGCAACTTTAAGCGATAGTTCATAGAGCTCAAGGTAAGTATAAGTTTTGTAGCTCTCTTCTTGCTTCATTTGGCAGGCAATAATGTCCGGATGGCGCTGCACAGATTCTTTGAAGCGGGTAAATAGACAATAATCCATAAGAGTGCTTTTCCTTTGTCATTGCGAGGAGCTCCTGTTTTAATTAGGCGACGAAGCAATCTCGTTTTTAAAAGTGAGATTGCTTCGTCACTGGCATGCCAGCAATTGTTCCTCGCAATGACGATTACAAATTATAATTATAACCTAACATCACTGGCAAAGAAAGAGGAAAAAAGGTATAATAATGACATGGAAAATAAACATTGCGGCATTGTTACGATAATCGGACGGCCGAATACCGGCAAATCCACGCTTTTAAACCGTATTATTGGCGAAAAGGTCGCCATCGTTTCACAGGTGCCGCAGACCACGCGCAACATCATCCGCGGCATCCTTAACGAAGCCCGGGGCCAGATTGTTTTCGTGGACACGCCCGGGATTCATAAGCCGGACGACCGGCTTAACAAACAGATGAATATTCTGGCGGAAGATTCTGCTCGCGGCGCGGACGTGATATTGCACCTTGTCGATTCTTCGAAAAACATAGGCGAGGAAGAGGCCCGGGTGGTGGATTTTCTGGTAACCTCAAAAACGCCAGTAGTTTTAGCGCTTAACAAAATAGATTTAGGCGCTAAATTTGTCTCGGACTATCTGGCTTTGTGGGAAGAGAAAAAAGGCAAGACCGTTAAAGAATTGGCAGATAAATTGATAATTTTTCCTTTGTCCGCATTAAAGGGGACAAATGTGGATAAGCTGTTGGATTTGTTATTTTTTCTTCTGCCGCTTTCCCCGCCGCTTTATCCGGAGGATGCCTTAACGGATTTTCCCTTAAGGCTGGCTTGCGCGGATATTATCCGTCAGCCGCTTTTTGAATGTATGCGCGAGGAAATTCCTCATTCCATAGCGGTTTTAGTCGATGAAATCGCCGAGCGTTCAGAAAAGATGGCCTATATAAAAGCGGATATATTTGTGGAACGGCCGTCGCAGAAGGCTATGGTCATCGGCAAAAACGCGCATGTATTAAAGAAAATAGGGACCCAGGCGCGCAAGGAACTGGAAGCGCTCCTGGAGAAAAAAGTTTTTTTGGACTTAAATGTGAAGGTAAAAGAAAACTGGCGCAAGGATATCGAATTGTTAAAGCGGATGGGGGTAGTCTAAAAAAGGGATTGGCTTGCAATATCCCGCGGATGTAATAAAATAGATAAACTATGGATATACGGATTTATTACGAAGATACGGATGCCGGCGGCGTAGTTTATTATGCCAATTACCTGCGTTATTTTGAGCGCGCGCGCACGGAATATTTTGAAACCAGAGGGATATTCATCAAAGACTGTATCCCCAAAGGTTTTTTCTTTGTTGTGGCGCATCAGGATATCGATTATAAACTGCCGGCTTTTTACGCTGACGTTTTAAGCATAGAAACAAAAGTTTCTAAAATAAGCACGGCAAGCGTTATATTTGAATATACAGTTAAGAATAAAAGTTCTTCAAATGTTATCTGCGCCGGGAATACCGTGTTGGCCTGCGTGAATAAAGATATCCAGCCGGTAAGAATACCGGAAGAGATAAGGGGAAAATTACAGCCTTAAGATATGCCGATACATGAATATATTTGCAATGATTGTAATGGTTGTTTCCAATGGCTTTTGCGCAATTCGTCTGAAATTGTGTCTTGCCCGCAGTGCAAATCACAAAATTTAAAGCGCTTGATGTCAGGGTTTGCTTTTTATACTAAAGGCAATGGGGGAGTTACTGCGTCGGGCTCTTCTTGCTCGGGCTGCGCGAGCAGTAATTGTTCAAGCTGCGGAAAATAGTAATAAAGTAAACAGGGAAGGCTACGTCATTGCGAGGAACCTTCATTTGGCATATCAGTGACGAAGCAATCACGTTTTAAAAGAGATTGCTTCGTCGCATCGTGCAAACGATAGCTCCTCGCAATGACGATATTAAGATTTATACGGTTTGTGATCGGCTATAATAATTCAATGATAAACAAAAACAGATTAATCAGGCTGACTCGGGATCTAATCCGCATAAATTCCGAAAATCCCCCGGGAAACGAAAAAGAAATTTCCGGTTTTATAAAAAAGTATCTCGGGCGCATAGGCGTAAAATGTTCGCTTATAGAGTTCGCCAAAGGCAGGACGAATGTATTGGCGTTGATTAAAAGTAAAGAGCCGAAAGCCAAAACCATTCTTATCAGCCCGCATCTTGATACCGTGCCTGCGGGAAGGGGCTGGAAGGTGGCTCCTTTTGAAGGCAGAGTGATTAACGGAAAGATTTATGGCAGGGGCGCTACAGACTGTAAGGGCAATCTGGCAGTTGCCATCGAAACCATAAACAGTATTATCGAAGATAAGGCGGAAATAAAAAATAATATTCTTTTTGCCGCCACTGCCGACGAAGAAACCGGCTCCGGGTTTGGGCTCATCCCTTTGTTGAAGAAGAATTTCCTGAAGTGCGATTACGCGCTTATCCTCGATAGCGATAAGTTTGACATAGTAATAGCCCAGAAAGGCCTGATTCATTTTAAGGTTTCTGTTTTTGGCCGTAAGGCGCACGGGGCTTATCCTTGGAAAGGCATAAACGCGATAAATATCGCTAGCGATATAATACAGGACCTTAAAAAATACAAATTTAAATATAAAAAACACCCTCTGCTTCATCCTCCGACGATAAATATCGGCACTATCCACGGAGGAGATAAGGTTAACATGGTCAGCGATTGGTGCGAGTTTGAGGTGGACATAAGATATCTTCCGGGCATGTCCTCAAAAGAAATTTTGCCGGATATAAGGCGCGTCATTGCTAAAAGAGCAAAAAAGTTTAATGTCAAAATAGACGGGATACAGGATCCTTACGAGATATCAAAGAGCCATCCTTTAGTCGAGAGGCTGGCGGCAGTCAGTAAAAAATATGCCAAATCCTGTAGGGGCGGCACAGTGTGCCGCCCCTACAAAGGTTCCGAGGGGGCAACAGTGATAACGTTTTTTAAAGATAAAAATATACCGGCTGTTGCCTGGGGTTTTGGCGCGCAAGAATGCTGCCATGTAAACGACGAATACGCGAGCATAGAAAGCCTATATAAAGGCGCGAAGGCGCTTGAGAAGTTCTTAGCGAAGTAACCTGTAGCTAGAAACCAGTAACCAGAAGAAACATTTAATCGTCATTGCGAGGAACCCTCGCTTGGCATATCAGTGACGAAGCAATCTCGCTTTTAAAACGAGATTGCTTCGTCGCCTCGTGTCAACAGCAGCTCCTCGCAATGACGCAGGTTTTATATTTTTGTGTTGCTTTTCGCAAGGAGGTTATTATGCCCGAAGAAATTATCAGAGAAGAGGTTCCGATTGTCGCTCCGCTCGTGGCGTTGGATTATATTACGGTAACCAAGGCGGCAGGGTGGTGGCTGGCTGTAGTATTGGCAGAAGCGCGCGGGAAAAAACAGATAGGCACATACCTCTGGCAAAAAAAGCAAGACGGTAAGTGGCACAGAAAACAGAAATTCACCGTGCATAATCCTAAAAAATGGCCGGTTATCCGTGAGGCTATTGAGAAGTTTCTTCCGCAATTGGAAGCACAGGCGGCGGAGGAAAAGAAAAAAAGAGAAGCGGAGAAGGCGGCAAGCGACACTTAATTTTGATAGCTTGAAGCGAAGGAGTTTTTAAAACGTCATTGCGAGGAACCCTCGTTTGGCATATCAGTGACGAAGCAATCACGTGCTAAAAAACGAGATTGCTTCGTCGCCTCAAGTCAAGCAACGGCTCCTCGCAATGACGATAAAAATAACGCGCAAGTTGAGAAAGTGCTTAAATAGGAGTTACAATGAAAATATCGATTACAATGGCGAAGAAGCCGAAATTAAAAAGACCGATCATGATCTGCGCCTGGCCGGGAATGGGCGATGTGGCGTTCAGGCTGGCGGTTTATCTTAAAGACAAATTGAAAATGGAAGAGTTCGCCAGCTTACAGGCAGCGGATTTGTTTCCGCCTACAGGCGTATGGGTCGATAACAGCGTTATTCAACTGCCTGTTCCCGGAGAAGGAAAGTTTTATTATTACAAAAACAAGCCGGGCTTAAGCGACCTGGTGGTTTTTATCAGCAATGCCCAGCCGTTATTAGAATTATGCGGAGAATATATCTGGAGGATACTTTCTTTAGGAAAGGAATTAAGGATAAAAAGGATATTTACCTTCGCGGCAATGCCCGCGCCCATAGACCACACCGCCGAGCCGGGAGTGTTGTTTAGTTCTACGGATAAAAAAATAAATGACGAACTCGAGTCCGCGAAACTCGGCCTTAGGGCCCTAAAAAGCGGGCAGGTTTCCGGGCTTAACGGCTTGATGCTGGGTTTTGCCAAGGAGGCGGGTTTTGAAGGCGTCTGCTTTTTAGCCGAGATACCGCTTTTTGCCCTGCAGATGGAAAACCCGAAGGCATCGTTGGCAATATTGAAAAAGTTGTCATCCTTATTAACTATTACTGTGGATGTTTCGGGGTTGGTTGATCAGGCGAAATTTATGGAACAGGAGATTGAAAAGATAATCGAGTTTATCAATAATCCCGAGCAGCAGCCTCCTCCTCCGATAGGCGAAGACGAAATCGATAAGATCAAAAAATCATTGAATTTATACACCAAGCTTCCGCAGTCGGCAAGAGAAAAAATAGAGAAGCTTTTTGGCGAAGTGAAGAATAATGTTTCCAAGGCCGGCGAGCTGAAGAAAGAGCTGGATAATTGGAGCGTATATAAGGAATACGAGGACAGGTTTTTGGATTTATTTAAAAAACCGAAGGCGGAGAGTCAGAATAATTGACAGCAGGCTGTCATTGCGAGGAGCTATCGTTTGACTACAGCGACGAAGCAATCTCGTATTTTAAAACGAGATTGCTTCGTCACAGATATGTCAGGATATGGTTCCTCGCAATGACAAACATATATAAAATGATAAAGGCAATTATATTTGACTTGGGCAATGTTTTAATCGGGTTTGACCATCGTATCGCGGTTAACAGGATATTGGCGCGGACAGATAAATCCGCGCGAGATATTTATGATTTTTTCTTTGATTCACCGCTAACCCAGAATTTTGAAAAGGGGCTTATTTCTCCGGAAGATTTTTTCCGGCAAGTAAAAAGCGAACTTGATTTACGGATAAATTACGAAGAGTTTCTTCCTGTGTGGAACGAAATCTTTTTCCGTAAGCCGGAAATGGAAGAGTTCATTCAATCTTTGGACGCCGGCATCAGGCTGGTATTGCTCTCTAATGTTAACCGGCTTCACTATGAATATTTAGAAAAAAACTTTTCCTGTGCCCTTACGCTCTTCGATAAAGTTATGCCTTCATATGTTACCGGGTCTATAAAGCCAGAGCGCCGGATTTACGAATTAGCGCTTAAAGAAACAGAGGCTCAAATAGATGAGGTTGTTTACGTCGATGACCGCGCGGATTTGATTGAAGCGGCGCGTTCTTACGGGATAAACTCGGCGCGATTTACCGGTGTCGAAAATCTAAAACGGGAATTTGACAATTTAGGCATACCGTTCATAAAGGAAGCCACTTTCAACCTGCGCAGTCCGAATCAAATAAGCCGTCGTTGCGAGGAACCCTCGCTTGACATGTCAGTGACGAAGCAATCCCGCATTTAGGTATTCGCATAAAAAACGAGATTGCTTCGTCGCCTCATCCAAGCAACAGCTCCTCGCAATGACGAAAAGTTTTTCGATATGCGATATTCATGTTATTTATTACTTGCTATTTTCCTTTGCGGCTGTGCCACTATTACCGGACCGGCTGTCTCTAATGAAGAAATCAATCAGGCGCGGGAAGAATTAAAAGTCAAGGCCTTAAAGTTTCAGATTGATTATCTTGTGCGCGTAAACAATGTCGGTTACCGCTTACTTAAGCATCTTCCCGAGGAGAGCCGTAAGGGCCACTATGTTTCTTCGGGGCTGCTTCTTGCCCAAGGCGACAAGTATTTTAAGCAAATTTACAACCTTCAAGAAGGGCGGGGGATAGTTGTCCTCGGAGTCGTCGATGGTAGCCCGGCAAAAGAGGCGGGGATACAGGCAGGGGATTTTATTCAAAAAGTCGACGGCATTAATGTAAAAGAGCTTTCCGATATCGCCTATATTTTTAATCATAAGGGCCCGGGGAACGCGGTAGAGCTGGCCGCTTCCCGTGCGGCGAGCCCGATGAATTTTAATTTTCGCCTGGCGGATAAGCCTGTGGATGTATCTTTCCGCATGGTGGATGAACAGGAGGTAAACGCCGGCGCCACCAGCGATGTGGTTGTGGTGACTTACGGCCTGATGCGTTTTATCAAAAACGACAACGAAGCGGCGGTTATCCTTGGCCATGAGTTGGCGCACGTCGTCAGAAATCATCATGTGAAGGCGTCAGGCGTAAACCTTATCTCGGCTTTGATAAGCATTGCCGCCGGGATCGGGGCGAATTATGTGGTTCCCGGGGCAGGCGATGTGCTGGTGCAGTCATTGACGCAGGCATTGAGCGCCAGTTACTCGCAGGACCTTGAAAGAGAGGCGGATTATTTCGGCTTAAGATATGTTTATTTGGCCGGTTACGATATAGAGGCCGGCGTCGACGTGTGGGAACGTTTTGCCGTCGAGATACCCCAAAGCATGACCCGCAATTATTTCAGCACCCACCCATCCAGCCCCGAAAGGATGTTGCGCGTAAAAAAGATAATTCAAGAGTTGAGGGCTTCGTCGCCGATAGGCTCAACACATCTGTAGGGGCGCGATTTATCGCGCCTGAAACACGCGGCACGAACGGGTTTGATAAATCAAACCCCTACAGGCATGCCGCAACCACCCTGTAGGGGCGCGATTTATCGCGCCCGCAACAACGCACGGCAAACGGGCCGGATAAATCCGGCCCCTACGGACGCATTGAAAGATCCTTCATTCCGCCTATTCGGCGGAATTCAGGATCAAGAGCATCTGCCTTTCAGGCAGATGCTCTTGACAAATGTCCAATCTTGCTATAAAATGTCCAAACAGAAGCTATGAAATTGATTTTAACTGGTAAACTGGCTAACCGGCCAACAGGCAAACCAAAATGGGCAGTGCATATAAATTAAAACCAGAAACACGAGAAGACATAATCAAGACCGCTAAACTTCATCCTAAGCTTGGCAGCCGTAAGCTTTCTGTTTTGCTGCAGGAAAAATCCAACCTACTAATATCCAAATCCAGCATCTCCGCTTTGCTTAAAGAATCCGGGGCAAGTTATCCCGTCGGAAGGCGGCGTATTTACAGGAAGCGCAGGGCGCTTGCTCAAACAGCCGTTCCTCCGCCGCCGAAAATAGCGCCGGAAAAAATAGTTTCCAATATGGGCTTGTGGCTTCTTAAGGCCGCGGATTTATCTTTCGGCGGATGTCCCGCGTTTAGCGAAATACTGGTTAAATCAGCCGCAGGCATAGAAATGGGGGAAGTTGTCCCCAAGCTTGAAGCCCTGCTTTATTTGCCTTGGTTAGCTGCCAGCCAAGAGGCTCTTGACGAGCAGACAAAGAAGGCATTAAGTTCTCTAACAGGCAAAAGCTTTAGCCTTGAAGAAATCAAGGCTTTTGTCGACAAAACCAATTCAAATCCGGAACAAATCTCTTTGATTTCCAATGCCTTGCATGATTTGGACAAAGAGGCTTTGAATATCAAGTTTAATCTCAAAGATAAGAGTTTCTTCTTTCTGGACGCTGGTTTCCACAGCATCTGGTTAAATAACCGCATCCCCTCGGATTTCAGCCAGCCTTATCAGAGAATAAAAGAATATATAGGTAACATTAGACAAGCCGGCGAGCCGTTGATCCTACAGGCGTCTCAAGGGTTTGCTTTTCCATATGGCCAGTTTTTCGATTTCATACATAGCTTTTCCAGCGATGCCGACAGTAAATCAATTGAGCTTGTCGAAATATTTGATACTGAAAATAAACTTTTAGATTCTTTAGTTCCGCCTCCTTCCGGAGAACAGCCTTTTATTATCGGCTTATGGCCATGGCAGTACGCGAAATTACGCAAAGCGCAATACCCGCAAGAATTTGCCGCGGTTAATATTCCACACATAGCTGAAAACTTCCTTTTTTCCGAAGGCTCGACAACGCTTTTTTCGCATAATCAGAGGGAACAGGTAGCTTTAAGGAGCGTGGCAATAAAAAAAGATGGCAGTGAAATGATAAGTTTGCTGACCAACATTGGGAAGGACAAACTTAGTGCCGAAGAGGTATTGAGGCGCTATTTCCAGCGCTGGCCGTATCTGGAAGCAGGTT
>CAKKQA010000043.1 GCA_919901925.1 Omnitrophica bacterium GWA2_41_15
AGTTACTGCAAAGATGGTTTATAATTTTTTACAAGGAGGGGCAGGGATAAATGTCCTTGCCCGGCATATCGGGGCTAAAGTAGTCGTTGTGGATATGGGGGTAGCGTCAAAGATTCAAGGAGTAAAAGGCGAAAGTTTTAGCGATAAAAAAATAGGCCTGGGGACAAAAAACATGCTCAAAGGCCCGGCTATGTCTAAAGAAGAAGCTATCCGTTCCATAGAGGCAGGGATAGAGGCGTTTGAAGATGAATTCGCAAAGGGCATTGATATAATCGGCACAGGGGATATGGGTATCGGCAATACAACAGCTTCCAGCGCGATAACCTCGGTTTTAACTAATAACGCGGTTAAGGATGTAACCGGCAGAGGTACAGGCATAGATGATAAAGGTTTAGCACATAAGATTGAAATAATTGAAAAGGCAATTAATCTTAACCAGCCTAATCCCAAAGACGCTTTAGATGTTTTGGCAAAAGTTGGCGGATTTGAGATTGGCGGTATTGCCGGCGTAATTTTAGCAGCTTCAAGAAGAAGGGTACCGGTTGTTATAGACGGTTTCATTTCCGGAGCCGCGGCATTAACCGCGTATACTTTAGCGCCGCAGGTAAAGGACTATTTGATTGCCAGCCACTGTTCACAGGAAAAAGGGCATAAATTCATACTGGAGCACATGGGCCTTAAACCTATTCTTGACCTCCAACTACGTTTGGGCGAAGGGACCGGAGCGGCATTAGCAATAAATATTATTGAGGCGGCAGTAAAAATTTTAACCCAAATGGCTACCTTTGAATCAGCAGAGGTATCCGAAAAAATATAACAATCTTTTTGTCATTGCGAGGAACCTTCGCTTGGCATGTCAGTGACGAAGCAATCCCGTATTTAAAAACGAGATTGCTTCGTCGCCTCATTTAAAACAACGGCTCCTCGCAATGACGATAATAGATAATAAAGCAATTAAAATATATGCGTGGACTAATAGAAGCCTTGCAGTTTCTAACTATATTTCGTTTTAAGAAAACAGTTATTAACATTGAAGGAATAGCTGCCTCTAAGATCTATTTTCCTTTAATCGGCGCTTTTTTAGGGTTGATTTTAATTCTTGTCAATACAACCTTAACCGGAATCTTACCTCAAAGCCTGCTTAATTTGTTACTCGTAGGTATCTTGATTATCTTAAGCGGCGGCCTGCATTTAGACGGATTATCAGACACCTTTGATGCCTTGTTTTCAGGCAAAAGCAAAGAAGAAATGCTGGCAATAATGAAAGACTGTCACAAGGGGGCATTCGGAGTAACAGCTATAATCTTCTTGATTTTATTTAAAGTAAACTTGCTTTCTTTACTTTCCGTGACATTTAAAAACCAAGGCCTTTTTCTTATGTGCGTTTTATCAAGGTATAGCTTAAATACAGCTATATCATTTTTTCCTTATGCCCGGCAAGAAGGGAAGGCAAAAGTTTTTTTTGAGGTTAAGGATAAAATCTTATTTTATATACCCACACTGTTAGCTGTAATATTAGCCGGATTTACCTTAAAATTAACCGGCTTATTAATCTCGGGCTTAGTTATTATTTTCACGCTTATTACAGGAAAATTCGTCAAAAATATCCTTGGCGGTATTACCGGAGATATACTCGGGGCAATAAGCGAATTAAATGAATTGTTTGTGCTTTTTTTAATTTTTATACTTATTTAGGATATCGTCATTACCGTTGTAGGGACAGCGCACTGTGCTGTCCCTACAATCATTGACGACGAAGCAATGACAAAATTTAATATCAAACATGCTCACTGATCACGGCGGCAACATAAAAAAAATTACCGATATCCATAAAATACCTAAATCCCAAATCCTGGATTTTAGCAGTAACATTAATCCTTTAGGGCTCAACCCTAAAATTAAGCCTATCCTTAAAAAAAGTATCTGCCTGTTAAATTCTTATCCTGACCCGGAATGCAACTTAGCAAGGGAAGCCTTGTCAGGGCATTTAAATATCAACAAAGAAAACATCCTTTTGGGTAACGGCTCAAATGAGCTGATTCATCTTATCCCCGCGGCAATTAAACCTAATCACGCGCTTATTTTAAGCCCTGCTTTTAGCGAATATGAGCTAAGCATAAAATTATCCGGAGGTAAGCCTTACTTTATCTATGCCGATGAAAAGGAAGATTTTCAGTTTAATTTTAAAGAAATTGTCAAATATGTGCCAAAGGCAAGCTTAGTTATAATCATTAACCCTAATAATCCCACAGGCAGCCTGTGTGAAAAAGAGGACTTATTAAATTTAGCTCATATTTGTGAGAAAAATAACACATACCTGCTTATTGATGAAGTCTTTATGGATTTTGTTGAAAATAATATCCGGTTTTCTTTGATAAAAGAAGCAGAGTTATTTAAAAATTTGCTGGTTTTAAGAAGCCTGACTAAATTCTATAGCCTGCCTGGATTACGGATTGGCTATCTAATCAGCAATAAAGAGCTAATTAAGAAAATAAGCCATCTTCAGCCAACATGGTCGGTAAATACTATTGCCCAGGAAATAATTACTAAGGGTTTATTCAACGCGAATTTTATTAAGAAAACTATTTCCTATGTGACAGGCGAAAGAAAGTTTTTATATGATTCCTTAACAAGCATCGAAGGAATTCAAGCCTTTCAACCATCAGCAAATTTTATCTTTTGCAGAATAGGAAAACACGGGATTAATTCTCAAAACTTATCCGAGCGGTTGTTAAAATATAAAATATTAATCCGTAACTGCGCTAATTTTAAAGGGCTGGACAATCATTATTTCAGGGTCGCGGTCAGAAGAAGGAAGGATAACCTGTACCTTATCCGCGCTTTAAAGGAAATCTTTAAATGAAAGCATCAATTCAAATCTGCGGCACAGGTTCTGATGTCGGTAAGAGCGTAATTGTAACCGCGCTTTGCCGTATATTTTTACAGGATGGATTTAAGGTATGCCCTTTTAAAGCGCAGAATATGTCGCTAAATTCTTTTGTAACCAAACAAGGCGAAGAGATGGGCAGGGCGCAAGTAACCCAGGCACAAAGCTCAAAAATAGAGCCTGACGCGGATATGAACCCGGTATTGATTAAACCTACCAGCAACGTTGGCTCGCAAATAATTGTGCATGGTAAGCCTATCGGAAATATGACAGCCAGAGAATACCAGAATAAAGAGAACAAAATTAAACTATTTGCGAACGTAAAGAAATCTCTGGAGAGGTTAAAGAAAAAATATGAAGTCATTGTCATTGAAGGAGCGGGAAGCCCGGCTGAAATAAATTTAAAAGTTCATGATATAGTGAATATGCGGATAGCGCATTTGACTAATTCGCCTGTTATTTTGGTTGGCGACATTGACAAAGGAGGAGTTTTCGCCTCATTAGTAGGCACAATGGAATTATTAGACGCCAAGGATAAAAGAATGATAAAAGGTTTTATAATCAACAAATTCCGCGGGGATAAAGAGCTCTTAAAAGGCGGCATAGATTTCTTAGAAAAAAAAACAAAAAGGCCGGTTTTGGGAGTTATCCCTTATTTTAAAGATATCCGTTTGCCTCAAGAAGATTCAGTTGTGCTTGAAAAAATGGGGACAGCGCCCATTTTTTCAACATCTAACAATATTTTAAAAAATGGGCGCTGTCCCCATTTAAACATTGCGGTAATACAACTGCCGCATATCTCAAATTTTACCGATTTTAATGCTTTAGAATATGAGCCGGATGTCCGCTTATCCTATATAACTAAAAAGGAGGAATTAAAAAATCAAGACGTAATCATTATACCCGGGACAAAAAATACTATCCAAGACTTACTCTGGATGAGAAATAGCGGCATAGCCCAGGAAATTACTCAAGATATAAAATCAAAAAACAACGCGCCTGTGCTTATCGGAATTTGCGGAGGATATCAAATATTAGGCAGGCGTATTTTAGATCCTCATAAAATAGAATCAGAGCAAAAAGAAATTCAGGGTTTAGGCATATTGCCTATGACAACCACATTAGGCGTTAAAAAAGCTCTCTCCCAAATCGAAGCTATAGAGATAAAAACCAAGCTAAAAGTAACCGGCTATGAAATACACCATGGAAAGACTATTAGCTTGGGCAATTATACCCCTATGTTTAAAATCACCGCTAAAGAACGGCTTGACGGAGCAATCCTTGATAATGGCAGGGTATGGGGAACATACCTGCATGGAGTTTTTGATAATAATATTTTCCGGCGCACATTTTTAAACAATATACGCCACGGACTTGGACTCAAGAGCCTGCCGGTACAAAAAGATGCTTATAATTTAGAAAATGAATTTGATAAATTAGCCGGCCTGGTAAGAGAAAATGTTGATATGAAAATGATATATGAGTTAATGAAGCTTTCCACAAAAAACCGTCATTGCGAGGAACCATCACTTGACATGTCAGTGACGAAGCAATCCCGTTTTTAAAAACAAGATTGCTTCGTCGCTTCATTTAAGACAA
>CAKKQA010000044.1 GCA_919901925.1 Omnitrophica bacterium GWA2_41_15
TTTTTGGCGGCTATCGGAAAGGCCTGCTCCAGAAGAAAATTTGCTGAATTTTACCTGAAGGTTTTGTTTTTGGCTTAATAGCCACAGGTACTTATTAAGCTTCGCGCTGGTATAAGCGATTTCTTTATCCATGCCGCTGTTTTTCTCGACGATAGGCATAATCAGGATGTTAAAAATAATGCTGAATAATATAACGCCAATTGTAGCAAAAAGTGTTGTTTTTTCTCTTTTACTGAATATCCGCTGCATATTTTTATCCCTCTTTCAAACAGGCAATCTCAAAATCCGCCTTTTCAGAAACAGATCCTCTTTTCTTGGTGGCATACCTTACCTTTACGCCGAATTTTCCAAACACCGGTGATTTCTCCAAAGCCGACACAAGAGTAAAAACTGAATTCAATTGCGAAGAAGTGCCCCGCAAAATAATCTGTTTATCTTCTTCGTAATTCAGGCTTGAAAAAGTAACATCGGCAGGGGCACTCTGATATAATTCACGGATTATATCTAATATCGGCAGTCTATGCCGCAGGCGATTTTCTACTAAATACAACCTCTTCTCCATATCTTCAAGAGCGCGCCCTTCGGAAGAAATACTGTTTAATTCAGCTTTCATCTTTTTTAAATATAGATTCTTGTTATCCATGCTTTTAAAAACGCCCAAAGTAAATACCAGAAATGCAGCCAGGCCTAACGAATATATTTTAAAACGCTCTTTGTTGCGCTTTAAAATATCATTTTTCTTCTTTATCTCTAACGGAAGAAGATAAAGAGATTCTTCCGTATCCTTCAATCCCAGCCCTAAAATCCCCGACAGCGAACAATTGTAATTTGAAAGCTCTAACGATACATCCTTGGCAAAGCCGATTTTCTCCCTGTAATTTAACAGCTCAACCTGCAAACCCGCCTCATTTGATAATGCCTTAACAAGTTCCCGTGAAATCCTGTCTGTTTCGACAATAAAAACTTTCAAAGGCTTTTCCTTCGCAACTTCCTGACAATAA
>CAKKQA010000045.1 GCA_919901925.1 Omnitrophica bacterium GWA2_41_15
ATACCGGCGGCTCAATAAGACAGCCGGCGTCTTTTTGCGGCGTAGTCGGGCTTAAGCCAACCTATGGCAGGGTGTCGCGTTACGGCTTAATAGCCTTTGCTTCAAGCCTGGACCAGATTGGGCCAATAACTAAAGATGTCCGCGACGCAAGTATTCTTTTAAACATTCTAGCCGGGGGGGATTCTTACGATTCGACTTGCGTAAATTTACCGGTTCCTGATTACTCCAAATCATTAGGAAAAGATATCAAAGGATTAAAGATCGCGGTTCCAGAAGAATATTTCGCCTTATCCAGCGGCACCGAAATTCAAGGGCTTGATCCGGAAGTAAAAATGAGTGTCGAAGAAGCAATTAATCAGCTTAAAAAGTCAGGCGCGATTGTTTCACAGGTTAACCTGCCGCACACAGAATATGCTGTGGCTGTTTATTACATTGTCGCGACAGCCGAAGCAAGCTCTAATTTAGCCCGCTTCGATGGTGTGCAATATGGCTTAAGGGCGAAAACTGATAATATGATCGAAATGTATAAACAAACACGGAAGATCGGTTTTGGCAACGAAGCCAAACGAAGAATAATTCTAGGCACGTATGTTTTATCCCATGGTTATTATGAAGCATATTATCTTAGAGCGCTTAAAGTGCGCACAATGATTGCTGAAGATTTTAACAGGGTATTTAAAGATTTTGACTGTATTATCACGCCCACTTCACCGACGCCGGCGTTTAAAATAGGCGAAAAAAAAGATAATCCTTTAGCAATGTATTTATCCGACATCTATACGATCTCAAGTAACCTGGCAGGAATCCCGGCGATATCACTGCCTTGCGGATTTAGTAAATCCGGTTTGCCCATAGGATTACAAATATTAGCCAAACCATTTAACGAAGAGATGCTTTTTCGGGTAGCGCATAATTACGAACAAAGCACACCCTGGCATAAACAGAAGCCAAAGTTATAATAGTTTACCAGTTAGCCGGTTTACCAGTTAAAAGAAAATATGGATTACGAGATAGTTATAGGATTAGAAGTTCATGTTCAGCTAAAAACAAAAACCAAAGCCTTCTGCGGCTGTTCGACTGTATTTGGCAGTCAGCCAAATATGCAAACCTGTCCGGTCTGCCTTGGTTTTCCCGGAAGCCTGCCTGTTTTAAATGAAGCAGCTTTGGAACTTGCGTATAAAGCCGGGATAGCTTTGGATTGCCAAATCCAGCCATTTACTAAATTCGACCGAAAAAATTATTATTATCCCGATTTACCAAAAAACTATCAGATTTCTCAATATGACTTGCCGTTAGCTTTAAATGGTTATTTAGACATAGAGTATGACGGCATTAATAAACGTGTCAAAATAAAGCGTGTACATTTAGAAGAAGACGCGGGAAAATTAATCCATGAAGAAGATTGCAGTTTAGTGGATTATAACCGCGCGGGAATTCCATTATTAGAAATAGTTACAGAACCCGATATTAATTCGCCGCGAGAAGCCTATGAATACCTGGCCTCATTAAAGTCTATTTTGAAATATCTCGGCGTAAGCGATTGCGATATGGAAAAAGGATTCTTACGTTGTGACGCGAATATCTCTCTGCGTAAAGCAGGAGAAACAGCCTTAGGCACAAAGGCGGAATTAAAAAACATGAATTCTTTTAAGGGGGTAAAAGACGCCCTGGCTTATGAAATTAACAGGCAAAAAGAATTACTCGAAGAAGGCAAAAAAATAATTCAAGAAACCCGTCTTTGGAATACAGCAAGCCAGAAAACTTTTACAATGCGCAGTAAAGAAGAAGCAATGGATTACCGTTATTTTCCCGAACCGGACCTGCCGCCTTTTACTATTTCTGAAGAAAAAATCCGGCAACTAAAGAGCGCCTTGCCTGAATTACCTAAACAAGTAAGTTCGAGATTTATAAAAGATTATAGTTTAAATACTACCGACGCCGGGATATTGACCGCGGAGAAGGCCTTGGCTGAATATTTTGAATCTTGCGTAAAGATATACCCTAAACCAAAAACAATCGGTAACTGGCTGATAGGCGCCCTAACCGCGGAGTTAAACTCAAGGGCAATTGAGGCACGAAACATCCCGATAAAAACACATGATTTGATATCGCTGATAAAATTCGCCGAAGAAGGTAAAATCAGTAATCTTATTGCCAAAGACGTTTTAAAAACCATGTTTGACACAGGCAAGGCTCCTGATGAAATTATCAATGAGAAAGATTTAGCCCAGGTATCGGACGCGAACCAGCTAGAGGAAGCCATAAACAAGGTGATTACGGAAAACGCGAAGTCAACCGCGGATTATAAAGCCGGCAAAACAAATGCCATGATGTTTCTCGTAGGCCAGGTTATGCGCCAGACAAAAGGTAAAGCAAACCCTAATGTAGTCCAAGAGATACTGAAGGAAAAACTTAAAACATAGCTTCGTTGCCAATCATTGTAGTGACAGCACAGTGTGCTGTCACTACAGACAGCAAAGACTTTTGCTAATGAAGGAGAAAAGATGCGCGGGAAAATAATTGTTACTTCGGTTGTTGTAATAGCCCTTGTTTTCATTTCCGGCTTGACTTTGTTTGGCGCTCCTGCGTCTGAAACTGACCGTAAGAAAAAAGATGACTTATATAAAAAACTGGAGATGTTTTCCGACGCGCTTGTCCTGATAAATGACGAATACGTGGACGAACCTAAATCCGAAGATTTAATCCGCGGGGCGCTGAAAGGGATGCTTTCTTCTCTTGATCCTTACAGTGAATTTATGGATGCGGAGCGTTATAATGAACTTAAGGTAGACACGGAAGGAAAATTCGGCGGGTTAGGAATCGAGATTTCGATAAAAGATGACATCCTCACAGTCATCACGCCTATTGAAGACTCGCCGGCATGGAAAGCCGGCATGAAATCCGGTGACCGTATTGTAAAAATCAATAACGAATTGACTAAAAACATAACAATCGGAGAGGCTGTTAAGAAATTACGCGGAAAGCCGGGCTCCGAGGTAAGCCTCACTGTCTTAAGAGAAGGAGAATCAAAACTACTGGAATTTAAACTCGTCAGGGATATTATCAAAATAAAAGATATCAAGGACGCGATGATTTTAGAAAACCATATTGCTTATATGCGCCTGGTCGAATTCCGTGAAAATACGCCCCGCGACATGGACACCATTTTACAAAAACTTAAAAACGATGGCATGGACAGCCTGATTTTAGACTTACGCAATAACCCCGGCGGATTATTAGATGTGGCGGTAAAAGTCGTAGAGAAATTTATACCCGAAGGCAAAATAATCGTTTACACTAAAGGCCGTTCGGCAAATCAAAACATGGAATTTAAATCTCATTACAGTAATCCTTACTTGGACATCCCTATGATCGTGCTTATTAACGAAGGCTCCGCGTCAGGAAGCGAAATCGTGGCAGGAGCTCTTCAGGATTATAAAAGGGCAGTGCTTTTAGGCAAGAAATCTTTTGGAAAAGGCTCTGTGCAGTCAGTCCTGCCTTTGGCTGATGGTTCTGCCTTAAAATTGACTACCAGTAAATATTATACCCCCAGCGGAAGAGTTATAAGCAATCAAGGTATTCCGCCTGATATAACAGTAGAAAACGGAAAACTTGAATTTGTCGCCGAAGAATCCGGGATGGAAGCCCTTTTCGCTAACATTGAAAACAAAACGCCATTAAAAGAAAAAACAACGGAAAAAACAGCAAAAGATATAACCTTTGATTACCATAAAGACAATCAGGTAATTCACGCCATAGATGTCCTCAAAGGTATAAAAGCCTATAAAGCAATGAGCCAGAATAAGGAAAAATAATGGCGCTCAATAATCAAAATAAAACAATTTATTTTTTGCTTTTTGTGATTATTCTTCAGTCGGTTTTCCTGATTGCCAGCTGTCAAAAAAAAGCCAAACCCACTACAAAAGAAAAAATACCCCGGGTGATCAAGCCAAAAGAAATAGAAAAGCCCAAACAGCCGGAAACGGCTAAAGAACCCGAGAAGAAAAAAGAGCCTCAAGCAATAATAGGCAAAATAGCTATTGTCCTGGACGACTGGGGCTACAATAAAAATCATCTTAAAACACTGGAAGAAATAGAAGGCCCGCTGACTCTCGCTGTCTTGCCAAACGTTACTTTTTCTCAAGCAATTTGCCGCAGGGCCCGCGAACTTAAGAAAGAAATAATTTTACATCTGCCGCTTGAGCCAAAAAATGAAGCTGAATATAGCCTGGAAAAAAATACGATATTAACAACAATGACAAGAGAGCAGATAATTAATATTTTAAATTCTGATTTCAAAAGTACGCCCGGATTAAAAGGCGTATCTAATCACATGGGTTCAAAAGCTACCGAAGATGAACGCCTGATGCGGATTATCTTCACTGAACTTAAAAAACAGGGATTTTACTTCTTAGACAGTTACACAAGCAAAACTATCTGTAAAAACTTAAGCAGCTCAATGAATATGCCATATATACAAAGGCATGTGTTTTTAGACAATGATAATGATTACGGCAAGATAAAACTTCAGCTGGAAAGATTAGCGAGAATAGCTAAACAGCAAGGCTATGCCGTCGGCATAGGCCATGACCGCCTGAAAACTTTACAGGTTTTAAAAGAGCTAATGCCGCAATTAAAAAAGCAGGGTTTTAAATTTGTTTATGTTTCGGAGTTAATAAACTAAAACACAGATGAGCACAGATTTTTGTGGACGATAAATTTAAACTCACAGATAAGCACAGATAAATATAAAAGCTAAGGGATATTAAATGATAGTTTTAGGAATAGAAACATCTTGTGATGAAACCGCAGCGGCTA
>CAKKQA010000046.1 GCA_919901925.1 Omnitrophica bacterium GWA2_41_15
CCCCCACTACGAGAATTATTTTTCCTAATATCTGCCAAACTGATTTCCTTCCTACTGATCTCCTGATATGCTTACTTATTGTTTAACTATCTGTTTGGATAATAAAGCCTTCATTATCGCCCAAAGGTAAAGGCGTATATAACGCGGCCCGATTTTTAGCATTTTGAAATGCGATTTACCTGCTTTTCGTTCTTTCCAGACAGTAGGCACCTCGGTAATTTTCGCGCCATTAAAATAAGCCTTTAACGGGATTTCGGCGGAGACTTCAAAACCCCGCGATTCGATCAACATGCCATTCAATATTTTCTTCCTGTACATCTTAAAAGCATTGGCGATATCGCGAGTAGGTATGCCTATCAGAAAAAACAGGCTTTTGCCCATAAAGCTGGAGAAAAAAGCTTTAAAGATAGATCCGCCCATCCGCTTACCGGTACTCATATACCGGGAGCCGGCGACGATATCATAGCCCTCATTCATTTTTTCATACATTTTGTTGATAGTTTCCGGGTCATCACAAAGGTCTGCCATCACCGGCACAAATATATCCGAACGGACATGGTTGATTCCGCAAACCAAGGCATTAACGAAACTCGGGGTGCTTTGATTTTCAACCACTCTTATATTCGCGTATTTAGCCGCTAAATCATCTGCTGTTTTTTTAGTATCATCCGTTGAATGGTCATCGACAATAATGATTTCAAAATCAACCGTTACCGTTTCTTCCAGTTTCATAACGGTGCTAATAATGTTTAATTCCTCGTTACGCGCAGGAATTATAATGGATAATTGAGGCATTTGAATAAATGTTATTTAAAATAAAGTGTAAATGAAAGGGGCGACAGCCGAACTCTGGGTAAAAAATATAAGCGCGCCAAGCAGCAAAAACATTATAATTATCGGCGTCAGCCACCATTTTTTATTAGTCAACAGGTATTGCCCGAATTCTTTTAATAAACTGATTTTGCTCATTTATTCCTCCTAAAACATCCTTTCGTAACTATCCGTGGATTCTCGCGTATTTCTTTTAATCCAGTACGTTTCTTTGTCCTTTTCCCATCGCAGATTCAAAAAATCCTTGCCAAAGACTTTCGCCATTAAACCTATCGGCGACATTAAAAGATAAAAAAGCACACATAGGATAACCCTCGTATTAATCCAGCCCAGGCAAAACGCCAATAACATCCAAGTCTGGTATACCGGCTTAAGCGCCCGCGGCAAGGTTAAAGAAAAGGCTAAAAATAAAGAACCAATAAACAGAAGAATTTTAAATGCGGGCTTATGCCTAAAAAGTAAAGTCAACCCTATTAAAAATAAGCAAATAAATATAGTTATCCCAAACTTCTTCAGGCTTTTAGGGCTTAAATCAAGTTCTTTTAGGAAGGCTTTCATAATATTTGTCTATCGTCATTCAGACTGTGTCACAATAGTAAAACGCGTGTCATTGCGAGCCACCGCAGTGGCGAAGCAATCTCTCTTTATGGGATTGCTTCGTCGCCGCATCACGACAAAAGCTCCTCGCAATGACAGATTTTAATCCAAGCTAAATTCCCTTCTCCAATCGCTATCTTCTTTCAATGCCTTCTGTTCTCTTTTGTCCAGCACAAAACTGCCCATCACCAAATAATCCATATCCGTGCGCATAAAACATTTATATGCCTCTTGCGGCCGGCAGACAAGCGGCTCGCCTCTTACATTAAACGAGGTGTTGACAATCACCGCGCAGCCGGTTTTTTTGTAAAACTCCATTATTGTATCATAATAAAGAGGGAAATCTTCTCTTTTTATCGTCTGGACACGCGCGGAATAATCAACATGGGTAACCGCCGGTATATCCGAACGGCGGATATTCAGCTTTTGTATGCCGAAAAGGCTTTCTTCACTATCTGTCATCTTACGCCTTATTTCTTCTTTCACCGGCGCTACCAGAAGCATATACGGGCTTTCACAGTCCAAATCAAAATAATCTTTTACTCTATCCAACAAAACCGTAGGGGCAAACGGCCGGAAAGACTCCCGGAATTTTATTTTCAAATTTAATTTAGCCTGCATTTTTTCAGAACGGGAATCGGCGATTATGGAACGCGCCCCCAGAGCGCGCGGCCCAAACTCCATCCTCCCCTGAAACCAACCGATGATATTTTCACGCGCCAATAAATCCGCGGCATAAGGAGGAATTTGCAGGGGCGTTAACTTTTTATAGGTAACGTTGTTATCTTTTAGAAAATTTTCTATTTCTTCATCAGAGTAGCCAGGCCCTAAATATGAAGCCTTCTGCGCATCTTTTCCTGTTACCGTACGCTTATTTCCCAAATATTTATACCAGGTAAATAAGGCCGCGCCCAAAGCTCCTCCGGCATCGCCTGCGGCTGGCTGAATCCAAAGCTGTTCGAAAATCTTTTCATTTTGAATCTTGCCATTAGCCACACAATTTAAGGCAACGCCGCCGGCAAGGCAGAGATATTTTTGCTTGGTAGTTTCTCTAATATGCCGGGCAATACGCAAAACCACTTCCTCTGTAACATCCTGAATGGAACGGGCGATATCCATATGAAATTGCGTGATTTTGCTTTCCGGAGAACGCGCGCGTTCGCCAAAAAGGCTCTCGAATTTTGTATTTACCATACGCAGGCCGTAAGGATAGAGAAAATATTTCATATTAAGCTTAAACGAGCCGTCTTTTTTTATGTCTATCAGTTCCTTCAAAATAATATCGCGGTAAAGCGGCTGGCCATATGGAGCCAGCCCCATCAATTTATATTCGCCGGAATTAACTTTAAATCCCGCGTAATAAGTAAACGTCGAATAAAGCAGGCCTAAAGAATGGGGAAACTTTATTTCATATTCCAAACTAATATCATTTCCTTTGCCTATACCGATACTTGTTGTCGCCCATTCCCCCACGCCGTCTAAAGTTAATATGGCGGCTTCTTCGAACGGCGAAGGATAAAACGCCGAAGCCGCGTGGGATTGGTGATGCTCGGGAAAAATTATTTTTCCTCCATATCCTTTTAATTCTTTCTGAATCAAATCAGGAATCCAAAGCTTTTGCTTTAGCCACAAAGGCATTGCCTTAATATAGGAACTAATACCTTTAGGCGCAAATTCAAGATACGTTTCTAAAAGCCGCTCGAATTTTATCAGCGGCTTTTCATAAAAAGCAACGTAACTTAAATCCGAAGGCGTAATTCGCGCTTCTTTTAAGCAATATTCCACGGCATTGCGAGGAAAGCTATAATCATGCTTAATACGGGTCCACCGCTCCTCTTGCGCCGCGGCGATTATTTCCCCGTCTTTAATCAGCGCCGCCGCGCTGTCGTGGTAGAATGCTGAGATACCGAGAATATATGACATTTTATAATCCCCGTGTAGGGGCGGCACACTGTGCCGCCCCTACCTTACCCTATAGATATGCACCGTCTGATTACTAAACACCCGCGCGAATTTTTCCGGATGATCACTTGCCCAACCATCTTCCATCGGAAACGCTATTTCTTTAGTCTGATGCAAAGAATAGACAAAAAGATAATCCGTTTTTCTCTTTAAAAGATTATCCTGCCAAACATTATAGTCGGCATTTCCGCGATAATTACCTTTTTCTTCTAAACTCTTGTGTAAATCCATATAATCAGAACCCCATTTATAGGAACTATCCTTAAAATAATGAACCATCGCGGGTTCTATACTGTTGACCGAAACGTAGAAAACATTGTTTTTAAAATTCCTGCCATAAAGCGGAAAAGGAACCGGCCTGCCCACATAAGCAATATTGTCGGCGACAGTATGCTCATCCAACCACCTCCATGCCTTGGCAGCATCCGGCCAGAAACCTGAATATTTTACCATACTCACATAACGTTTAAACTCATTTTTATTGTAGTCAGCATTTAAAATAGCCGCTATTGGTATTAACGCCAAAACAATAATCAACCAATGTTTTGCTTTTAAATCTACTGCCCTTTGGAAAATCTTCCTAAAAATAAAAAATAAAACAATGGACAAAAACAACCCAAAAATTAATTCCTGCCGTTTAGCCAATTCCCCGGCAGAAGCAAGCAGGCATACAGCAACAAGAATTCTAACAATAGTTGTATACGGCTTTTTCTGCGGCATAGCAATAAAAGCCGCGGCGTATCCGATTGCCACTGCCGCGTATATGTAACGCAGGTTCGCCAAAGGAATCAAATAACGCCAAATGAGAAAAAGCGCCGGCGGGATTAAAAGGACAAGCAAGCTCTTGGAGCTTGGAGCTTGGAGCTTGGAGCTTGGTATTTCTTCCAAGTTCCAAGTTCTAAGTTCCAAGCTCTTTATAAACTTATAAACCGCCATCAAATATCCGGGAATAAGAAACAAAATAATTCCCGCGCCCATGCCCTCGCTAAACAAAATCTTTGTTACCGCGTAATCACTTGCCTTAACGCGGCAAAGATAATTAGCCTTCTCAAAGATACCTTTAAAAATTTCTTTTCCAAAAATTACTATTTCCATCGGATAAAACGGATTTCCCGTCTGGAAGAAATTACGGATATAGCCATAGCCGCCAAAAATTATAATCAAAACCGCTCCAATCCCCAAGAATAAAGCAATTTTACTTATACTGTAGGGGCTTGATTTATCAAGCCCGCCCATATTTCTGGCCAGAATAACCGCGCACACAAACAGAAAAACAATAACCAGCAACGCCGCGAAAGGCAAAGCCGTTGTCTTTGTCCCTATCAGCATCCCGATGCTTACCGCAAAAAACAAAACGTCCCTTAGCCTCTTACCCTTATAGAATGACAGCAGAAAATAAAATCCCAGTAAAAACCACCCGCAAACCATCACATCCACGTAAGAAATGGCCATTTGCTTAAAATAATTCGGGGTGGCGGTAAAAAGGCAGGCAGCGTAAAAAGAATATTCCTTAGAGGTGTTTAGTTTACGACATATACCGTATAGGGCTATAAACGAAATCATATAAAACGGAATCTGGCCAAGGTCAGCCATAAACACATTTTTAAAAGGCAGGATCAGCCAAAAATAAATCAAGCTTCCGTTTACTGGATAATACGTTGGCCCAAGGTCATCGTTTATTGTGATAGGATTGAGAAGATTACCATGTTTAAACCATTCGACAGGAAAGGTAAAATGGTAATTCAGGCTATCCCAGCCAAACGGCGGATTAACCAGATTAACCGCTATTTTAGAAATTGCGAAACCAAAAAGAATAGACAAACAGATGATTTCCGCCCAATTAAACTTAAGCCCTTTTAAAGCGAGATACAAATTGCCGGAAAATTCATATTTTGGCTTCAACCTGAACATTTTAATTCCCAACCATATAAGAATTAAAATTAACAAATTAAACAAAAGGGCATTTGTAAACTCAAGCCTTCCCAAAACGCCTAAAAGTTCAGTTGTCAGGATAATCTGCGCAAAGAAAAACGTAAAAAACATTGCCAGATATTCGACAATGCCTTCGGGAGTAACAACATACTTAAGAAACAAAAACGAGGCCGCAAGCGGCAAAAAATTAAGGATGACAAAACTCAAAACCGATAATAAATTATTATTTGGCATAGTTAACCACTGCTGTCCAAATTAAACTCGTCATTGCGAGGAACCCTTGCTTGACATATCTGTGACGAAGCAATCTCGCCTTTAAGTACGGGATTGCTTCGTCGCACCGTGTCAATGATAGCTCCTCGCAATGACAGTAGAAATCAAATCTCATAATAACTTTCTCGCCGCTATTTTGTATCTAATTTGGACACGAATGATAGTTAACATTAAATAACTTATAATTCAAAAGCTGGCATAAGTGATAAATAAACTGACAAATCGTCTTTGCTTTTAGCTTACTTTTTCCTTTTTCCCGGTCAAGAAAAACAAAAGGTATTTCTTTGTATGCCTTATATTTTGCCTTTACAAATATCTCAAGGCCTATTTTAAAACCACTGGGATTAAGCTGTCCAATATCAAGGCAATCCCTTTTTATGCAAAAAAATCCGGAAGTATTATCCTTTATATCCGTAACAGCCCTGCCAAGCAGGCAAGCAAAACGAGAGGCTATTTTGCGTTTTAAGGGAAAATCCCTGGTGGCTCCTCCCTTGCAATAGCGGCTGGCGATTACTAGATCATACCCTGATTGGACATTCTCGATAAAACAAGGTATTATTTCGGGGGGATGGCTTCCATCGGCATCCATCACGATAATTATACTGCCGCCTGAATTCTTTATCCCGTCAATGACTGAAAGAGAAAGGCTTCTTTTTTCCGAAACACGCCGGATAACTTTCCCTTTCCCTTCTATAATTCCCTGCGCTATGGCGGAAGTATTATCGGTTGACGCGTCATCAACGACCAAAATCTCGTACTTAGCGCCAACATCGCCTAAAACACGAATACTTCTTTTAAGGATACTTTCAATGTTTTCCGCTTCGTTATAGGTTGGGATAAGAAGCGAAATCTTGTCTTCTGGCATTACTCGATTCCCGTTAACCTTGCGGTCAAAAATGCCCCAGAAGCAAAAACCTTGATCAAAACAGGGGCATTCTCTAAATCAGGAGATAAAACAAAAGTAACTTCGGAACGATGATACTGGTTTTTGTCTCTTCTGAAGATTTTTGCTTTTAAGGTAAAGAACTTTCTGCCTTTAGCCACCGCCCCTTGAAAGGCATAGTTTTTCTGATTATTATTGATATTAAAATCAAAACTGCCTTCTTTTGATAAATCCATACTTCTTATTTTAAGCAATAACGACAATGGTTCGTATGTATTAGGCTCTATATTTCTTCTGACGCCCGCTTTTTCCATAATGCCGTTTTTCTGGTCATAGCTTACTTCTTTGATTATTTCCTTGCCGGCGGATGTTAAACGTTGAGAAAAAAATAGCGGCAGTAAGGTTTTTGTATCAAGATACGCATCAAGCGCAGCTTGAAACGGATAAATCCGTGATATTGCTTCTGACGATTGCGCTATAGCGGATAGATGGCGGGCGCTTGCGCCCTTATAAGAACCAACGCCATTATCGCCCAATACCGCAGTGCCTACCGGCAACACCCCAAATAGATAAACTTTATAATGAAGCCTCTTAATGCCGGATGAACCTTTCGGCTTACCCATATTAGTTAAGATACTTTCCGGATTATTGCCCAGTGAAGCTATAACCGACGCTATTATTAAAACAATTATCGCCATAAATAATATTTTTTTCATATCAAACCTCCAATTTTAAATTTGTAGAAAATATCTTCTCGGCCTTTCTGTATCTGGCCGGAGTGCCGATATCTATAAACAACTTATTATCTGTATACCCAAAAATATTTTTGCCTGCCACTTCCGGAAAAAAATCTTTCTCTAAAGAAAATTTCCTCCTATTAGGCATGCGCTCAAATACTTCCTGATTAAAAACATATATCCCGGCGTTGATCAAGCCTTCTTGGCTTGCGCCATTCTTTTCGTTAAAACTTAAGATGCGCTGCGCCTTATTTATTTTGACCTCGCCATAATCCTTAACATCGGAAACACCAGCCAGCACTATAGATATCAAAGCCTTTTTCTTTTTATGGAATCCCAGCAAATTCAAAGGGTTAACCTTACAAAAAGAATCACCGTTTAAAACAATAAACGGGTCGCTCACAACCAATGATTCTGCGTTTTTTACCGCGCCGCCAGTGCCCAAAGGTGTTTCTTCATAAGAAAACAGGATATCAAAGCCTTTTTTGCTGTTTGTGCCGTAATAATCTTTTATCATCCTGCCCTTATATCCTATACAAAGGATGAAACGCCTGAACCCAAAACCTGACCAAAAATCAATAAGTATATCCAAAAAACATTTACCGTTAATCTTAACTAACGGCTTAGGCAGCCTTTTGCTTATCGGCCTTAATCTTTTCCCCAAGCCTCCGGCAAGAATAACTATATCTATTTTTTTAGAAACAGCTTTTCCGTATATCATTGAACTATCTGCGGTTTTTCCAGATTACTAGCAACAACCTCATAAACATCAATAGGCCCTGTTTTGCGCACGCACATTATGTTTTCGCTCGGACAATCCTCCACTGAAAAACTTCTTACAAATCTAATCCCGCTATTTTTTATAATAGCTTCAAGCTCTTCCGCTTCCTGGGCCAATCCGCTATTCAAATAATCATCCTTATGCACCAACACATACTTTACGCCCATCCATTTCAATATTCTTGAGGTCCGCTCCTGCGACAATTGCTTTATAGTCTGTGTTACTTTATTTGCATATGTACCGGGCGTTGTCGCGTTTATCATCTTTTTTTCATGCGTTGCCTGATAAAACATATACATAGTATTTGCTCCGTTTAAATCAAGCGGGTATTCGGCGATAGTAAAATCTCCCGGTTGAGCCTTTAGCCAATAATAAACTGACGGCACCCTGGACAGATCAATTACTTTAAAAGGCGGATAGTTCCAAAATTCAAAACATGCCAGGAAAATAAATAAAACTGCTATTGCCGCTTTTGTTTTGGCAGTTTTAAACCTCTCTAAAATAAATTTTAGGCCAAATCCCGCCAGAACCGCTACTGCCAACATTAAAACAATCCCGAAACGGCAGTATGCCCGAAACATCGGCGCGATTTTATACATAAAAAATGAAGGCATATATATTTTTAATCCGAAAATATTCCACCAAGGCGGCTGGGAAAACAGCCACGCGGTCACGGCTAAAAATATAAAAAAACCAATATAATAACGTTGTTTTTCTGTTTCCGGGCCTTTATCCTTGCGCAATTTTAGCCACCGGCGAAAAGCGACAAACGCTAAAATGATCCCTACCCAGCCTAAATATAGCGCGTGCTCTGTGAAACTGGCTCCATACAATGAACCGCCGACAAAACTTTTAGTAAGGCCGCCGAATAAGGGATGTTCCGTTGACGGCAATAAATAACTTAAAGGCCGCGCGGATTGGGAAAACAAATCTTCAAACGGGCGGACATAACCGTAGGCGCCGGCAGCATTTCCAGACCTAGCCGCGCTAAAAATGAATTTCAAGAAAGAAAAAATATCCGGCGAGGCAACAATTAAAGCAACGCCTGCGCAAATTAAGAATAATTTAATTAACCTAATATTTTCCTTGAATCCCTTTTGCCAAAAAAAGTTATAAACGATAAACACTGTTGTAGCAATAAGCATAAAATAGGCATAATACATATCAAATACAGTGACTAAAGCGAAAGCCAAACCGGCAAACACAGCGCTACGAAAGACCTTGTTTTCTTTCAGCGCAAACATCGATAAGATATACAGAGGCATCCACTGTATATGCGCCAAACCCAGATGCTGCCAACCCCTTGCGAAATGATATGGGCAGAATGTAAAAATCAAGGCCGCCAGCGCCGCCGCGAAAAAACTACCAGTAAGCCTGAATGCCAAAGAATAAGTTATAAGCCCGGTTAATATAAAGCTACTCAAAAACTGCACATTATAAGTAAATGCCGGACTTGTAGTAATTGACAGAAACTTATTAATCGAATTCCAATAGCAATACAAGCCCAAATTTTGCTGGCCAAACGGAGCAGCAATCATATTAAGGTTCGAATAATCCAGATGTTTAATTGATGAATATTTCGTCCACCAGAAATGCCACAACGCTGCGTAAGGCTCATCGGTACTAGCGAAACCAGGTAAGCATGTATTCATCTTAACCATAAGCGGAAAAGTAAAAATCACCGTTATAACCACAACCAAAAGAATAATTATTATTTTACGAATTTTTATTGCTGAAAACATGCGCGCACCTTTTTAAAACAATTGCTTTTTATTAAATGCTGTTTCATCAGGATATCTTTTATACTTATCTGCATCATTACCTATTTTCGCCGTTTTTGAGCGACCATAAAAACACATGAACCTGTATCACTAGTATGCCTATTCGAAAGTAATGAAATTGTTTTTCCGTAAAACCTGCCGATCAGGTTCTTATAAAGCAATTTAAAGGGCTTGGCAATCCGAAGAAAGATACATATTTTATCCCACTCATATACTTCAGCCCTAGACAAATAGTGTTTTTTATAAATCGTGTTCAACGAAAATTTATTCAGTTTCTCTGACCATTCCAAATCATTAAATAGGTTAAAATGATTTAGTTGCTTATTTCTAATTTTAGCATACATTTTACCCAACAATGCGCATCCAATTTTTTCAAAAATACGCGTAATATACAAGTTATGTGAAAACTCGGATGTCGGAACAGTAAAAATAAACAAACCGTTATTCGACAGGCTCCTGGAAACCTCTATTAAAACACAGTCTAAATCATTTATATGCTCAATAACACTATTACTAAATATTACATCAAAACTTTCATCCTTAAATGGCATGTTTCTTGCATCTGCCAAAGCAAATTCTTGATAAACCAAATGTTTCCGGGCTTCCTTCAATTCATTAAAATACATATCTAGGCCGACATCAATTTTATTAAAAACCATACTTCCAATGTTGCCTTCTGCGCAACCCAAATCTAAAACACGCATATCTGATTTTAGAGGATTGGCAAGACAATAGTTATTTATTTCTACGATCTCTCTACCTCTTACAAGCAAAGTCCCGGGATGAGCGAAGAAAGTCTTTAAATTTTCATATATGTCTTCTTTGCAGCTACACTTAAATAAATTTTGCATGTTAGAAACCACCATTTTATTATTTCGCGGCAAAAACCCAAATATCAGATGATAAAAAAAATATCAGGGGCGAAAAATGAAAAATCCTGCCAATAACCTGATAAATTTTGTCCCCGATTTTTAACATTTTCTTAGAAACTCCGTCCGTCAAAGCGATATTATCTTCTAAAAGATCATCCCTGCACTCTAAAGATATTCGCGCATTTTTGAAACCATTCTTCAGTAGTAATTTTTTCATCGAGAAATAAGTTTGCGTATTAACATGCAACTCTTGTCCGATAGATGATTTTTTAAATAGCCTCAAAATAAAATGGGCCACATCGTTCATAAGCCTTGTGGGAAAAGTGTGGATTACCAGCCTACCCCCTGGTTTCATAATACGGCATATCTCTTTTATAGTGGCATCTAGATATTCAGGGTATAAGTGTTCAACTATATCAAGAAAAAAAACGCAATCAATCGTCCCGCTTTTAAATGGCAAAGATACAGACTCAGACTTTACTGGCCGCACATTTTCCCCATAAGAATCCTTCACAATTTTTAGCGCGTCAGAAGAATAATCAGTTGCGATGATGAAAGGATTAACCAATTCTGAAAGCAACACCTTGCTTAAATCTCCCCTGCCACAGCCTAAGTCCAAAATTGTTAAATTCTCTTTTTTTTCTAAACATGATACGTAAAAGCTTTTTTGGTAAATCGGATGTATGCTACCGGAAAAAAAGCATTTAGCCCCGCCGGAATGCTCATAATATTCCTGATTGTATAGCGTTGCGCTTACGGCCTTTATCTTATTTCTCGAATTTCCCATAATGCCAGGTTGTATTAATTATGTTTGGTTTTTAACCACACCAAAACTATCTGATATTATTTTTTAAAATCTTTCGTTGTTTATATTGCCAGTTCCGAAAATCCTAAAAGTCAAAGATAGCCCTCGCGGCCATTTTCCTTCAAAAGGCTGGAAAATAAATTTACTGCGTAGCTTTCGCATTCGGTTATAACAAAAAGGACTTTCATTGTCCGTCTTTAGCCTTTTCTTGTTTGGTATGATTTTTTAGCCAGCCTCACATAGATAGCTTTGCCGACAGGATTGCTTAGCGCCGCGTAGGAAGCGATTTTATTTATTGTCTCGCATTTAGTAAGCCAATATATAAATCCTCCCAGTATTTTGCCAAGCCTGAAAGTCAGGATCCTCTTTCTATATAAGTCAAAGCCGCTTGAGACAACACGCTGGCGCTGTTCTTTTGTGAATTCCGGGGTTTCAAATACAGGCTTATTATCGCGGTATGAAATGTCCTGTAAAAAAGAATCTTGCGGCACAAGAAATTTACCATATAGTTTTGCCCATTCGAATGACTCTGTGCCCGGATAAGGCAAAAGGTTATAGAAATTAACAAAGTCAGTCGGCAGGCTCTCAGCGAATCTTATCGTATCCATAGCGTCGTTGTACGTCTCTTCTTTGTGGCCTATTATGAAATTCACCGAATTGGGGATACCTGCCTCATTAGCCCAGCCAACCGCATGCCTGACCTGCTCAAGGGTAATTCCTTTATTAATAGCCTTCAATATTTTATCGTTTCCCGCCTCACAGCCATAAGACAGAAAATAACATCCCGCGCGCTTAAGCTTGTGAAGTAAATCCGGGTCCACAGTGTCTACCCGTATGCCGTTATATAGCTGAAACCTGATATTAATTCCGCTTTCAATAATCAGATCACAAATCCTCGCGGCCCTTACTTTATCTAAAGTAAAGCAATCGTCATTAATATCAAAACTGCGGAAGCCTTTTTTATAAGCGCTGTCTATTTCCGAAAAAACATTTTCCGCGCTCCTGGCGCGGAACTTCCTGCCCATAGACAAACGCACGGAACAATAATTACATCCAAACGGGCACCCCCGCGAAGTTATCAATGGAAGATTTTTCTGCCTATAACATTCATATCTCTCTATGCTAAAAGATTCATAATCAGGGAAAGGCAGACTATCTAAGTCTGAAATAAGTTCGCGGTCAGGATTTTCTATCGTTTCATTTTTGTCACGCCAGATTAAACCTTTGATACCTCTAAAATCAGGCATGGAAGAGCTAAATTCTCGTAAAAGCTCAAGGAGAGTAAATTCTCCCTCCTGCTTTACCGCAAATTCTATTTTTGCGTCTTCCAATATTCTCTTCCCAATCGCCGTTACATGCGGCCCTCCGGCTACCAAAGGGATGCCGGTTTTTTCCCTTATCGCTTTAATAATGGCATACGCATACCCGTAACAGTAGCTAAAAATCGAGATACCTATCAATTCCGGCTTAAAAGTATCTATCAATCCATAAAGCGATGACAAATCTTCTTCAATTCCGTCATCAAATACCGCAACGTTGGCACCATTTTGCTTCAAAAAGGCGCATAAATAAGCAACACCAATATGCGGATGCACGGTCCTGCCTTTTCCTCCGAATAAAGATTTATTCCTTGGAACAACTAATAATATTCTCATTTTCGCCCACCCTATTCGCACTCCTTAACACGCTATTTGTAGTAGTTCAGTTTCTGGAAGTAACCGTGTCATTGCGAGGAGCGACAGCGACGAAGCAATCCTTAAAGATTGCTTCGCTCCCTTCGGTCGCTCGCAATGACACTCGTCGGCGGCTTCCAAAAGCTGAAGTGTTACCGCTATTTATAATCCGGCTTTAATATAAAGATAGATCTTCCTTAAGTAATCACCCGCGGCGTCTTTTGACTTTATCCTGTCCAATATCATGTTATCATCCAACTTTCTTATATTTTCGTTTATATACCGATGCTTGGCGATTAAAACATCAATATTTAGGGCATTCCAAAAGATACCTTTTAATATGTAAAAGAAATCGTCAAAAGCCCCCTTAAGCAAAAAAAGCGCCGCCATCGCCAGCCAAGAAAAAACGTGCAACGGTAAAAATACTATTAAATTCTTAAACTGCAGGTTTTTTATCAAGGTTGAAATATAATTTCTAGAGCCATAATAGCGCACCCAATACTTAGTATAATGTCTCTTTAAACTTTTCTTGGAAGTATTAAACGCATGATAAACTACTGCTTGAGGCAAAAAAACCACCCTGTATCCGGCAAGCCAAACCCGCCAACTTAAGTCTGTCTCCTCCAGATACATATAATAATCCGCGTCAAAGCCTCCTATCTTTTCAAAAAGCTCTCTTCGGATTATGCTCGCCGCTGATTTAGCGCTTAAGATATCGGCAATGTAATCAAACTGTCCGGTATCCTTAGCCCCTTTTGACCGCTCAATCAGAAATCCTAGCGGCCCCAGATAATCTCCGGCGCAGTCATATGCCCTATCGGTACCCATACGCAGTAATTTAGCCTGGCCGCTTCCGATAGTATTATCATTTTCTAAGGCATGAACTAATATTTGAATGCAATCTTTATCGATACGCGTATCGTTATCAAAGAAAATAAGATATTTGCCGCGGGCGCTCCTTGCCCCTATATTCCTTGCTTTTGCCGGCCCGAACGCACCGTTATTCCTGATAATCTTCAACCTGTGGTCATGGCCAAACCTTTTTCTGACGTATTCATCACTGCCATCAATGGAGGCGTTATCGACAAAAATCAGTTCAAAATCATGATAACCCGAAGCCAAAACCGAACTCAAAGTTTCATCAACGAAGTCCATGCCGTTATAATTTACTATTATTACCGAGACAAAAGGATTCATACTTGTAACCGGTCAGTAAACGGGAGCAATCAATAGGATGTGTCATTCAGACTGTGTCGTATGCCACAAGAGTGGAGTAAGTTTGTCATTGCGAGGAGCGAAGCGACGAAGCAATCCCATAAAGAGAGATTGCTTCGCCACTGCGGTGGCTCGCAATGACACGCGTTTTACTATTGTGACACAGTCTGAATGACACTCCCGGTATTTCCCCCATCTACTGACGCATTATTCATACTTTATGGTTAAAACAGCTTTCTTCTTTCATGCGCGAAAGCCCGCTTTGTGCCGTAGGCATAATTATGCCGAGAGCATTTTCAATTTTAGAAACATCCAATCCGCCATTAAGCGGCCGCCTTGCCTTTTGCGATAATTCCTCTGTCTTAACAGTCCTGATAAAACTTTTATCCAGGCAAAAAATAACCGCGGCGGTTAAAGCTAAATCATAACGGCTCATAAAGCTTGACCCCGCGGCATTGTAAATACCATTTTTATCCGCGCCCACTAATTTCAAAGACACATCTGCCAAATCTTGTGCGTATGTAGGCGTAGTAATCTGGTCAACAGCCGCATTAATAACCTCTCTGCTTTTTATTTTTTTTATCAAGGTGAGGATAAAATTCTTTTCCTGCGCATGCCAGCCAAAAACGCAGGATGTACGGAGAATTAAAAAATCCTTTAAAGAGCTTTTTATGATTTCTTCAGCCATCAATTTACAGTTTCCATAAACGCTAACTGGGCGCTCTTGGCTATCTTCCTTGTATGGCCCGGATTTCCCGTCAAAAACATAGTCGGTAGAATAAAAAATAAGCTTGGTGCCGCGCTCGCCAACGGCAAGAATAACATTCCTTACCCCCTCCACATTAACCTTTTGGCAAAGCTCTCTTTCCTGTTCGCAAAGGTCTACATTCGCCATTGCCCCTGGCAGAAAAACAAAATCCGGCTTGAATTCGGATATGATTTTCTTAACGGAATCGCTATCGGTAATATCTAAACTGATCAAACCGCTTATGGGGTAATTGTGGAAAGTCCCTATTGTTTCATAAACCGCGCGGGCTTTCTTGAACAAATAACTGCCGACTAAACCCGAGGCGCCGATAATTAAGACTTTTTTCATTTATTCTTCAACAAAATTATTGTTTCTCTCACCTGCCAAAATATTCCGTATACCATTCGATTGTCTTCTTAAGCCCTGGCTCAAGGCCGAAAGAGGATTTCCAGCCCAGCAGTTTTTCCGCCTTTCGAACAGATAAATACTGGTCCCTTATTTCATTTTTTGTTTCATTAAGGATGCGGGCTTTTAGTTTCTTGCCCATAATCTTTAATATCTTATTTGTCAAATCCAGGACATTTATGTGTAGGCCGCTAGAAAAATTAAACGCCTCGCCATGGATATCCTTTTTTTGCATCCTTTCCGTAAGCGCTATTAAGGCCGAAACCGCGTCTTCGACATAAAAATAATCCCGGACATATTTCCCATCGCTTCTTATAACCGGCGGCTCATTATGAAGAGCGGAACGTATGACCCCCGGGATGATCCGGCTGAAATTCAGGTCTCCGCCGCCGTATAAATTAGCACAGCGGCTTACGCAAACAGGCAAGCCGTATGTCTTATGATAGCTTTGAGAAATCAAATCCGCGCAGCTTTTGGAAACATCATATGGATGCGAACCCTTTAGCGGGTCGTCTTCACTGTACGGAAGCTTTTCTTTCTCTCCGTATGCCTTATCACTTGAAGAAACAATAACCTGCTTTATATTCTTTCCGTGCCTTGATGCCTCAAGCACATTCCATGTGCCCTTGATATTAGACTCGAAAGTAGACAGCGGGTCATGATTGGCAATAGTAACTATCGTCTGGGCAGCCAGATGAAAAACGCTCTCTATTTCATACTCATTCATTATTCTACTTATCAAAGTATAATCTTCAATACACCCGTTCACCTTAACAACCCTATCCATTAAACACAAACCCTGTAAATTTGAATTAGGGACGCTATCGCGGATTAAAACGACTACATTGGCGCCATTTTCTACAAGGCTCTTTGTCAACCATGAACCCAGAAGCCCCGAAGCGCCGGTAACAAAAACATTCTTGCCTTTCAAGAAATTACTCATATCTTTATCTTCCTTTCCATATAACCCAGGGAGCATCATTGGCCTCCCATAACTGATTAAGCCTTAGGTTATCCTTATATGTATCCATGCATTCCCAAAAACCGCGGTGTTTAAAAGCGGCTAATTCCTTTTTCTCCACCATTCTTGAGAAACTTTCTTTCTCAAGAATATCCCCGCGTTTAATGTATTTAAAAATTTCTTTATTAAAAACGAAAAAACCGCCGTTAATCCAGTGGTCAAGCAATGGCTTTTCCTGGAAATCATTCACAATGTCCGTATGCGAGCCTATTTTAACAATGCCAAAGGTTGAACGCGGCCGCACTGCTGTTATAGTCGCGATTCTTTTATGCTTATTGTGAAACTTCAATAACGTCTTAAGGTTAACATCAGACAGCCCGTCGCCGTAAGTGGCAAAGAACATTTCCGAATCAACATATTTACCGGCAAGTTTCATCCTCTCGCCGGTGTTAGTTTCAACGCCCGTATCAACAAAGCGTAAATTAAACTCTTTTTGCCCTCTGAAATACTTCTCAATCTCATTCCCTTTATACCCCAGGCACAGCACAAAATTATTAAAACCAAAACAAGAATAATATTTCATGATATGCCAAATAATAGGTTTATTGCCGATAGGAATCAACGCCTTAGGCAGGCCTTGCAAGTCCTTGCCCATTCTCGTCCCCTTCCCTCCGCAAAGAATCACAATCTGCATAATTCGCTCCTTAAACCCGCGAACGTCCCGCTTACCCCGGAAAGCCAGGCAAGCTTGCCGGTCTGCGCAAATTTATAAAACCAATAACAATTAGTAAACATGAGGTTCAAAGAAAACCGCATAAGCTTATCCGGATTAAACGGCCTCATCCATTTAAAATAGAAATGGACAAAATTAACCATTCTTTGAAAACTATCATCTCCTCGTTGTTGAAATACCCCCTTGCAACTTATCCTGTGAATCACCGCCGCCTTGGGATTAAAAACTAAGCGGTATCCTGCCTGATGCACCCTAAAAGCCAAATCCGGCTCGCTCCAGTCGCCAATGCCTTTATACTCGGGGGAAAAACCGCCGGTCTTTAAAAGTATCTCCCTGCGAAAAGACATATTGCAAGCCTCAAGGTAATCCACTTCTATATTCCCGGGCAATTTCGCGGATTTATCATAATTTGACCCGACTGAAAACGCGCCGCTTCTAAAAATCCTGCCCACGCTATCGGCAGAGCGCTCTAAAATAAAAACCGTGTAAATCCTGCCGATAATTTTCCAGATTATGCCTTTGCTTATTTTCTCATGAAAAGCAAGTAAGTCCCTGTTAGAAGCTATATCAAGCGGTATCTCTGTCGGCCCGCTTACGCCGCCGATAGATTCAGAAACCTTAAAGGTATCAACAACTTCTTTCGCCCACCCCGCGGATACTTCTACATCATCGTCGATAAAACTGACTATTTTACCCCGCGCGGCAGCTAACCCTGCGTTTCTTGCCGAGGCCAATCCCTTTTTATCCTGCTGAATAATAGTAATGTTTAACCCGTTATACTTATCTTCTAAAAACTTAAGCCGCTGGTTATTATCCGTTACAACTACTATTTCTAACCCCACAAAATCCTGTTTTCCAATAGCAGTAAGACAATCTTCCAATTCCTTTGTCCTGCCCAAGGTGGGAATCACCACTGAAACATCCGGATTATTAATCATTATTCTTTCGGCTTACCAGATAAACAAATGCCCCTAACGCGCTTGAGGCTGCCTTAACAAAATACACATAAAAAAGCCCAACGAACAACACGGGATTTCTTAACGCCTTATAATGAAAATAAGTCCTTCGAGGCATGCTATGGCAAATTGCCAGCCCCTTGTTAAATTTAAAAGCCGGAATATAATAGTAGCCATACCTGAAGAATTTGCGCGCCACTTCCCAGATAGTAGTAGTCTCATGATGCCAGACATAGGCATTAATAAATTTAATTTTTGCCCCCATTTGGACAATTTTATGATGAATGATCGTATGTTCAAATGTAATCGGAGGGTTCTTTTCGAATTCTATCCTTTTAAAAAATTCTGTTTTAAAAAAACGCGGGATCGCCGTACCTGCCATAGGGTCGTCATCTTGAAGAGAATGAAATATTTCCTTGTCATAGGCTATAACCCTCTCCACAAATGTGTTTCTGGTTATAAGCGACTTTTCAAATAATGTCGCGCCGTCATAGTATTCTTCCTCACACGCTTTTACGCACATCTCTAAAACGTTCGGCTCCAAAACCTGGTCCGAATCCAGGATCAATATGTATTTACCGCGGCTTTCATCCGCGCCTGCTTTTCTGGCCAATGCCAGGGTCGGAGCAAAAACTATTCTTGCGCCATATGACTTTGCTATATCCTGCGTCCCATCTTTGCTGTAAGAATCCATAATGACAATTTCAAAATCTTTATATGCCTGTTGCTTTACAGATTCCAGGCATTTAACCAATGTCTTAGCGGAATTATAGGTAGCGATATTTATGGAAACTAGCGGGTTATTCATTATTTATCTTTATTCTTTAACCTTTTTAAATCCGCATCTACCATCATCTTCACTAGCTGTGAAAAATCAACCTCCGGCTTCCAGCCTAATTTTTTCTTTGCTTTAGAGGCATCGCCGATTAACAGGTTTACCTCTGCCGGCCTAAAAAGCTGTTTATCGATTTTGACGTATTTCTTCCAATCAAGCCCGGCGTAACTAAAAGCTAATTCTAAAAATTCTTTTACCGAATGGGCTTCTCCGGTAGCAACGACATAATCCTCCGGCTCATCCTGTTGAAGCATAAGCCACATTGCCTTACAGTTTCCGCTGACAGCAATTCCATTATCTTTATTGGTCACTATGGTTCCGTTCTTCGTTGTAATGCACCAAATCATTTCATTACTGTCTTCTTCTTTACATTCAACTATATATCCATGCTTCTTTCTCCAAGAAATTAAAACACATTCCCATATACCAGATTTTCTTGAATTAATAATTGTTCGATAACCTAAAATTGTGGCTATGGTTTGAAAGCTAAAAATTAAGTCTTTTCTCATTGAAACATATGTCATAGCCCCCCAACAGCCGTCACCATCCATCATGGCTTTAAACAACAGTCTTAACTGTTTGTCTCCAGCCCTATATATCCATCCCGGCATACGATGAACATCAAAACTATCAAAATAGGATATTATTCTTTTAGAGCTATCGGCAGCAAAAGTAAACTCTACCACTCCATCGCTTCTTTCTCTTGTTCTATAAGCGAGCTCAAGACTTTTTAAACAATATTTGATATCAGAATAAACTTTTCTATTCACAAGCTTTGATTGGGATACTGAAATCCGTAAAGTCCTATTACCGGCATACAAATTACCTTCGCTTAATAAATAACCAATCAATTTTAACCATTCATCTTTTATTTTTAAATCCTTATTTTTATATCCCTGAGTGTGCGGCAGTCTAAAGTCATATTTGGTTCTCAATTTTAAATCTTTGATCATACTATAAAAATTCGAGGCTTCGCAGAATTTCCAATTACTCCACCCCCCCTTACTTGTTTTAGATTTTCTCTGATAATATATTCTATGATCAGCTGAACACCGCAGCTTTAAACCCCTTCCTTCAAAGGTATACATTCGGCTTTTGTTACTTATTAAAATCTTTTTAATAACCTTGTCTTTCTCTAATCGGTTAGTTTTAATATTATAATTTAAGACCGTATCATTTATTTTAATATCGTCGTAATACTTAAAGCCGCCCGTAGTTAAAATAGCTGTATCCAAATCAATACAATAATCACCGGCATAACCCCAATCCCTTTTAGCCTCTAAGTTACCTATATATAGATGTTTAGAAATACCGGTTTTTATCTCTGCCACGCCGTTAGAAATTCTACGGGTTACGAACTCAAAGCCGCGCCTACTGCTTTCATGGTTAAAAAGAATCCCTGACAAAGCAAACATCCCGTAAGCCTCGCGGTAATTTCTGGTCAAGTCAAACCCCGCGACTTTAGAAATGCCATATGGCGAACGGGGATAAAATGGCGTATCTTCGTCTTGCGGAGTTTCTCTTACATGGCCGAACATCTCGCTGGAGGCGGCAAAATATAACTTACATTTCGGCGCTTTTTCTTTAATCGAAGACAAAACAAAAAGAGTGCCGTTTATGTTTAAGGTAAGGCGAA
>CAKKQA010000047.1 GCA_919901925.1 Omnitrophica bacterium GWA2_41_15
TACCTGTTTGGGGAAGATTGTCGGAGGAGGCCTGCCCATCGGTGTTTTTGGCGGAAGAAAAGAAATAATGCGGCTTTTAGCGCCCGAAGGCCCGGTTTATCAAGCTGGGACATTATCCGGTAACCCAATCGCGGTTGCCGCAGGCATAACTACCCTGAAAATACTCAAGCAAAATAATCCCTATAAAGATTTAAATATAAAAACCAAGGCATTAACTGACGGGATAAAATTACATGCCAAAGAATATGCAATAGGCTTAAGGATTAATTCCTTAAACTCGCTTTTCAGTATATTCTTTACGAATAAAGATGTAACTGATTATAAAACTGCTGAAATGCAAAATCTAAATTTATTCAACAAATTTTTTCATAGCCTGCTAAAAAGCGGGATATATGTTTCGCCATCAAGATTTGAAGCAAACTTTTTATCTGTCGCGCACACCGATATAGACATTAAGAAAACGCTAACAATTATTGACAAGGCCTTCAAACTACTATAAGATTAAAAAATGAAAAAAGAAGATTCTTTCAACAAGGCCCTTGCCTTTTCTATTATAATACACGTTTCTATACTGCTTCCATTATCTATAATCAATTTTTCGGAAAAGCAAAAGAAGCAGAACAATAAAATCGAGGTAAATTATGTAAAGGTAACCCAGACAAATACGGCTTCGGATAGAAAGATCAGCCAGGAAGATTTGGAGAAAATAGGCTTAAGAAACAGGCTAATATTAGCGGAAGAGGAGAAAATTCCCTCCGCGGGCGCAAAGGAAGAAACTATTCAATCAGACATTTTAGCCGGCACAAAAGACCTTCCGCAGAAACCGAATCTTTATAAAACACAGTTTTCTCCCAGAAACGATATCAAACTATCGCTCCTAGAGACATCTAAATCACAAAATCCAATTTACCTGAATTATCAGAATTTTATCAGAGAGAACCTTCGGCGCTTCCTGTATAATAAATACTCAGACATACCTCAACGAGGCGAGGTTTACCTGACATTCATACTTAACGCTAACGGTTCAGTAAAACAGGCGCAGGTGATTGAAGACAAGAGTACTGCCAGCGCTGATTTAAGGAAGATTGTCATCGAAAGCCTGTATGATGCTTCTCCGTTTCCCCCGCTTCCCGCGGCATTAAACACCCCGATTTTAAGCTTTAGCGTAACCGTACACTTTAAAGAACGGCAGAATGGCTGAAACAACACCTAACCTCGGAGGTTTCAGAGAGTCAACGGCACCTAACCTCCGCAGACTGGGTCAAATGGAGCATTTTTGAAGGCTTGAAAATTTTTCCCTCCACAA
>CAKKQA010000048.1 GCA_919901925.1 Omnitrophica bacterium GWA2_41_15
TAACCGACGCAACAAGCAAATTAAGCTCAAGGGTTGAACTTATCCACATTCAGAATGTTAACCGTCCTCCGGTATTGAATCCCATACCCGCAAAATATTTCAAAGAAGGCAGGACGGACACTCTTAATCCTTCGGCAACGGATCCGGACGGTGACCCGCTAACTTTTACCTACACTTTTAAGGAATCCATAAATGAAACCATCAACGCCGCAGGACAGTGGGCGCCGGGTTATGATAAGGCGCGGGTAGATCCTTATGTAGTTACAGTTAAGGCTTTTGACAAAATGGATTTTAGCGCTCCGCAGGATGTCGCGATATATGTTGAAAATACTAATCGTCCGCCTACAGCAACAATAACATTAGATAAAGACGTTATTTATCCTAACGAACCTGTAGTGGCCACACTTACAATAGACGACCCTGATTGCGTTACCGATAATCAGCTATTAAATTTTACCCTCAAGAAGAGTAATTTAAGCGGCAGTAATGACGTTGTTTTATCCGAAAGCGGCAAAAAAGGCCCATATGCAGTCAGCCGGGTAATTACTTTTTCTGATTACGGGGATTATAAAGTATCCGCTGATGTCGCTGACGGTACAGCAACTGTATCGCCAATTAAAACAATCAGAGTTGAAAATAAAAACCTTAATCGTGACGCGATTGTCCCGTTAATGGGGGATTTTAACGGCGACTGCCTCACTGATTTAGGATATCATAATTCTGATACCGGAGAGTGGGTAGTTAGCACATCAAATGGAAGTGGCTTTAATGCTCCGCAGACATGGCTTAAAGATTTTGGCACCACACGGGATTGGTGGCCAATGGGAGGCGATTTTAACGGCGATGGGAAAACAGATATCGCTATTTATAAGAATATTTACAATGCTAGTGAAAGTCAATTACAAATCCGGTTATCTAATGGGGCAAGTTTTTTTGCTACCAGCATAGACTTGAAAGTAGATTTCGCTTCATTTGCCTGGCAGCCGTTTACAGGTAATTTTAACGGCGATAGGTATACGGATTTTGGGTTATACAATAAAGACACCGGCGAAGTAAAAATCGCTTTGTGCTTAGGCGCTAGTTTTAGCGCTTTTAGCACTTGGTTAACCGGCGCGGGTACAGATTATATTGTTTTAGGCGGGGATTTTAACGGCGATTCCTTAACCGACCTCTGTTTCTTTAAGAAGTCCACTGGCGAATTTAAGGTTTTCTTCTCGAATACCAAGGCGTTTGTTGATGGCACAACATGGATTACAGGTTATGCAACGGATAAGGATGCCACGGTTTCTGATTTTAATAATGACGGGCTTACCGATATCGGTTACTGGGATAAAACTGCCGCGACGTGGTATTATACCATATCCACAGGAGCGAAATTTGTGGACAAAGGCATTTGGCTGTCCAGTTTTGGCTCCAGCACTGATAATTCGGCAACTACAGGCGACTTCGACGGTAACGGCATAACCGACACAGCGGCGTTTAACCGCGATAACCTGCTTAAGCATTGGACAGTGAAGCTTTCAGATGGCAAACCCGCGGACCTGCTGACGGATATAGATAATGGCATCGGCGGCAAGACGAACATTACTTATACCTACGCCTCAAAGTCTGAAAATAATCAGCTTCCGTTTCCGGTATATGTTGCTGAATCCATATCTTCGACTGATACCTTGCCTATCGGCTCGCCGCAGGAAACATATTCGCAAACCTTCAGTTATTCGGGCGGCTATTATGATTCCACAGAACGAGAATTCCGCGGCTTTGGCATAGTCACAGTTACTGACCCGATAACCAATAATTATACTAAAACCTTTTTTTATCAAGGTAAACCTGATCAAGACGGCGCTTTAAAAGGCCAGATTGATAAAATAATCGCTTATGATGGTTTGGGCAAACGGATAAGCGAGGCTAAAAACGAATACGAGGTAAAGAAATCCGGACCGGAAGATAAGTTTTTAGGATTTCCGGCGATGGTTAAGCAGGTAATGACTGTTTGGGAAGAAGGGGAAACCAACGCCCTCTCAACAGAGAGTGATTATACTTATGGTAATATCGGCAATGTACTGAAAGAAGAAAACGAAGGCAACATTGCGGTAAGCGGTGATGAAAAATCAACAGAGACTATCTATAATTTGCCGTACGCGGACGGATTCAACCGCCCATCGAGTGTATATTTGAAAGATGAAAAAGACAAGGTGGTATCACATAAAAGTTTTGAATATGATGGCAGCGGAAATGTTAAAAAAGATACGATTTACATTTACAATCCTATTACAGATGAAACAAAAGAGGTGTCTGCGGAATATAGTTACGATTCCTTTGGCAATGTTGTCAGGACAACAAACGCCTTAGGCAATTCTGTTACCACCGAATACGAATCCACCTTTAACGCCTTCCCTAAAAAAGTAACTAACGCACTGGGGCATACCGTTGAATATGAATACGACCCGAAATTTGGCGCAGTTACCAAAGTAACCGACTCAAACGGCAGTTCTTCAAGCACAAAGTATGATACCTACGCCCGCCCGCTAGAAGTTAAGAATGCGTTAGACGCGGTAACCACTACATATTCTTATCCTGATTTTAACACCAAAGTAACAACTCAAAATAGTCTGACTAAGACCGAATACATCGACGGATTAGGCAGAAAATACAGGGCTGTTTCATCAGGGGAAGACGGCGCGAAACAGCGCAATGTCTGCGCGGAAACTTTCTTTAACAACCGCGGATTAACAGATAGAGAATCTTTGCCTCATTACGTTGATGAGGATGTTACGCAAATTGCTTATGCAAGGTATAAATATGATATCCGCGGCAGGGTAAAAGAGACAATTTCCGACTTCGCGCCCAGCGAGGCAAAACCAACTTCTGATTATGTGGCGTCTGTAAATGATGTTTCCTCGACGATAAATTATCTCGAGCCGCTTTATACCGAGACGCTTGATCCTCTCGGCCATAAAAAGGGTGTCAGAAAAGATATCTTTGGCAATGTCAGAAGTGTTACGGAATTTACTAAGTTTGAAGCTGACGATAAGAGCACGTCCACATTTTATGAATATGATATCCAAAATAACCTGATAAAAGTTACGGACAGAAAAGGAAACATAAGTCAGATATTCTACGATTCAGCCGGCCGCAAGCTAAAAATGATTGACCCTGATATGGGCACTTGGACATACGATTACGACGTATTAGGAAACCTTATTAAACAAACCGATGCCAAGGGCCAGTTAATAGAATTCCAATACGATAAGCTTAACAGATTGACGAAAAAACAGGGACTGTCCCCACCGGGGACTGTCCCTGTTTTTTCTGTCACCTATCTATATGATGACATAAGCAAAGATAACTGTATCGGTAGGTTATCAAAAGTTACCGACCTTTCAGGTTCGACTGAATTCTTCTACGATAAATTAGGCAGGGAAATAAAATCCGTGAAGGGACTGTCCCCGAAGGGGACTGTCCCTGAACAGAGTTACACCGTCCTGCGCGACTACGATACCTTTGACCGCCTCACGAAGCTCACCTATCCCGACGGTGAAGCAGTAACCTATTCATACGACGTAAACTCTGGCCTCCTCGAGTCATTGCGAGGAGCCCCTGCTAAACCTGGCGACGAAGCAATCTCTTACGTCAAAGACATCACCTACAATGCCAAAGGCCAGATAAAAAATACTCAATACGGCAATGGCACACAAACTGACTATACTTACGGGCAGGATTTAAGATTATCCAGGATACTTACTCAAAACAAAGGCGCAATAACCTTACAAAACCTCAACTACATCTTTGATAAAAATGGCAATATTACTAAACTTACCGATAATCTAAAAACCGATGATCGTAAAACGCGAGAGTTTACCTACGATGATTTTGACCGCCTCATAGAAGCCACAAATTCTCCTGATCCTAAAGGCGGATATTCCACTTTTACTTATAAATACGATTCCATCGGTAATATGACTTATAAGTCTGATATTGGGGTGATGACTTATGGCCTTAATGCCGGGCCGCACGCTGTAACAGGCGCGGGTGGATATACCTACAAATATGATATCAACGGCAATATGACCCAAGGAAAAAACAAGACGATGGAATATGATATTGAAAATCGTCTTACTAAGGTTGATGAGTTAGGCACAATAAGCACATTTGTTTACGACGGCGACGGCGGCAGAGTCTTGAAGGGACTGTCCCCGAAGGGGACTGTCCCTGGAAGTTGGACCGCCTACATCGGCTCGCTCTATGAAATAGACTCCGACGGCACAACTCGCAATCACATCTTCGCTGGAGCAAATCGCGTAGCAACGATTTCCCTCTCCCCCGCAGGGGGAGAGGGTCAGGGTGAGGGGGTGATATCCTACTACCACACCGACCACCTCGGCTCAAGCAACGTCATTACCGATAAAGACGGCAACAAAGTTCAGACTTGCGAATATACGCCTTATGGCACCACCGCTCGCAACGAGCAAGCGCAGGGGACTGTCTCTGTCAAACACAAGTTTACCGGCAAAGAACTAGACGCGACAGGGCTATATTTCTACGGCGCCCGCTACTACGATCCGGCGATAGGAAGATTTATAACTGCGGATACAATTGTTCAGTCACCATATGATCCACAGACGCTTAATCGTTATTCTTATAGTGGTAACAATCCGTTAAATTATATAGACCCGACCGGCCACTTTTGGAATATTATTATTGGCGCGATTATTGGCGCCATAATAGGTGGGGTATCCGCGGCGATAAATGGTGGATCCATTGGTATGGGCATCCTTATGGGCGCTGCTGGCGGTGCTATGGTTGCCAGCGGCGCTGCGGGAGCAGCCGCTTTATGGGGTCCTGCTTGGGGTTTTGTAGGCGCTGCGGCAGGAGGGGCAGCTTCTGGTGCGGCTAATGCGGCAGTATCAGGTGGCAACATAGGTTATGGCGCTCTAATCGGTGCAGTTGGTGCTGGAGTAGGTTGCGGAGTAGGTTATGGACTCGGGCCTACACTTGGAGCATTTGGAAGCACGCTGGCAGGAGGATTAGCAGGTGGGGTTGCAGGAGGCGGCGTTGGCGCTGCGCTCTATGGCGGCGATGTTGGGCAGAGTATCTGGCAAGGAGCTGCATACGGTACTGC
>CAKKQA010000049.1 GCA_919901925.1 Omnitrophica bacterium GWA2_41_15
GTTTAAACCCTTGCTAAAAGCGGATGTTTCCACCCCGGCGGCCCACAAAAGCATGCTATTATTGAAGCCCTCGCCTGAAGAAAGGCTGACAGACGCCCCATCTATCTTATTTACAGAAGTATTTGTCAACGCCTCAATCCTCATTTTAAGTAAATTATAGCTGGCATAATCCTTCATCCACTGCGGCAAGGGCCCAAGGATAGAATTTGCCCGTTCGACAATAATTATCCTTTTATCTTTATGGTTTTTCTCTAAAAACAACCTCAAATTTGTGGCAACCTCGATACCGGTATATCCTCCGCCACCTATCAAATAAACATCGCACTCCTTTTCCCTTAATGCCTTGCTAATCAAAACCCCATCAACCGCATCGTCCAGCTTATAGGCATATTTTTTAATCTCTTCATTGCCGTAAAAATTTGTCTGCGAGCCGCTGGAAACAAGAAGATAATCATAATTCAGATTACTTGCCGTGCCCAAAACGCTTTTTTTATCAAGGTCCAGCGCAACAACTTCTTCCTTAATAAAATTAAACCTATACTTATTACTCAACTTTTGAATAGAAAAAGTTAAAGCCCGCGGCTCAATGCCCCTTCCTATGATATCCGGCAGCATCGGCAGAAAATTAAAATTAACCTGTTTATCGATAACAGTAACTTCTAAATGCCCGCGAAATTTGGAAAGGTATTTCGCGGCAAACAGGCCGCCGAATCCACAGCCGATTATGACGATTTTTTTCATAATATAGCGGTTATAATCAACACAATACTGACAATCGCGTGTACTTGAATAGTTGATTTCGAGGATCCTGCCAATTTTATCTTATCCTGAAAGTTGTTTTTTAAGACTTTCGCCGCTTTTAACGCGGGAAAAATCGCAGCTAAAGACAATAAAGGCAAAACCCCTAAAAATCCAAAGCAAATATTTAATACGATAGAAAAAAATGCCAAAACCATAAGCAAATAATACCCTAAATATGCGTTTTTCTGTCCTAAAAGGGTAACCCAATTATTTTTCCCCACTGCTTTATCTGTAGAAAAATCCGGAACTTCATTGGCGTAAAGAATCGCGCAAGTTAGAACGCCCAACGGCAGGGAAAGCATGAAGCTTTTAAAATCCGGGAATATTTTGCTTTGAATGAAATACCCGCCCATAACCAAGGCCGGGCCAAAAAGCAAAAATATGACTATTTCCCCGACTTTCCGATACGCAAGCTGAAGAGGCTTTACCGAATAAGCCCAAGCCAAAAGCAATATTGACGAAAATAAAACAATGACAACAAATGTTCTTAAGATAATCGACAGGAATATAACGCTTAAAGCGGCCGTAATAGCGAAAAAAACAGCCGCGTTCAAATAAAATTGCTCGGAGAATATTTTCTTTTGGATAAGCTTAGAGCCGCCGAAGAAGCCGTAAAAAGACATATCCTGCCAGTCAGCCCCGCTTTTAGAATCCGCGTAATCGTTAATAAGGTTAGCGCTTAAATGGGTGGAAATAACCGCTAAAAGGCCGAGCAAGAATCCGGGAAGGTTAAAACTTTTAGTTTTAAGCAAAACCAGTGAACCGAATATAAAAGGAAACACGCTGGCAGTCAAAAAAGGAACTCTTAATGCGGTAATAATATTCGCAAGCATATGATACCTTCGGATTTATTTTTCTTTGCCTAATTCTTACCTATATGTTAACATAAACATATGTTTTTGAAAATAAAAAACAAAATCGATTCTGAGCTCCCCAGATACATGGATAATCTGGAAAAAGCCTATTCCCTGAACAAAATATCTCCTCTGTTATTTAAACATATACGGGAGTTTTGTTTGCGCCCGGGAAAAAGGGTAAGGCCAGCGCTTTTTGTAGCCGGATATCTTGGTTTTGCCGGGAAAGCCGTTAGCGGGCTTTATGCCTGCGCTATCTCCATTGAGCTGCTGCATGACTTCCTCCTGGTCCACGACGATATCATTGACAGGTCAGATACCCGCAGGGGAAAGCCCTCGATGCACGCCTTATTCAACCAATACTTAAGTAATAACAAAAATATAAAGATAACCGGGCAAGACATGGCGATAGTCGCCGGAGATGTGATGTATGCCCTGGCGATAAACGCCTTCCTTTCAATAAAAGAAAACCCCGCCCGCAAAGAAGCGGCCTTAAAAAAACTTTTGGAATCTGCTCTTTATACCGGCAGCGGAGAATTCATAGAATTGCTTGCAGGAACAAAAAAGATCGAGGAAATCACAAAAAGTGAGATTTACAAAATCTATGATTTAAAAACCGCCAACTATACCTTTTCCGCTCCCTTAACCATAGGAGCAACCCTGGCAGGAGCATCTTTAAGGCAAAATAAGATTTTGTCTGATTACGGGTTATATATAGGAAGGGCTTTCCAGATTAAAGATGATGTGATCGGAATATACAGCGACGAGGCGAAAATCGGAAAATCCAACCTTACTGACCTGCAGGAATCAAAAAAAACCTTGCTCATATGGTATGCCTACCACAAATCAGCTCCAAAAGGCCGCCGTCTAATAGTAAAAATCCTTAGCAAAAATAATGTCAACTTTAAAGATTTAGAAGAAATCCGCGGGGTCATCTCTGACTGCGGGGCCTTGGAGCGGATCAAAAAAGAAATTATCTTCCTTATGAAAAAGGCCGACTGCCTGCTTGAATCCTCCGCAATGCTCCCCCGATACAAGAAATCTTTAAGCCTTTATTCGCAAGAGCTCCTAAAATTATAGCTTATTGTTTTTTTAACGGCTTGCCTATCAGCGGCTTACCTGTCAGGAAACTTTGCGTTGTTGTTTTATTACCTGTGTCTTTTTGAGTTTGGTTATAATAATTGAACTTGGTCCCCTTTAAGGGGATGCTCATTCCCTTGCCTTTTGAAGCAGTCTCTGCTTTCTTCCCTACTATCGGCTCTACTTTCTTTGCCTTTGTTATTGTGACTCCGCCTTTTTTTATTACTGTGTAATTGCCGGCGGTAGAGCTTGTTGTGTTTTGCGCCAAAGCCAGGCAATAGAAAAAGCTGCAAAATACCACTATTATCGTAATCATAAGAATCTCTTTCGGCATAACAAACCTCCTTTCTACTTCGCCATTCAACTTGCAGACAACGATATGGCTTCGTAGCAACTTCAGGGGAAAACTGAAAGGTGCTTCGAAGCTCTACAATAACCAGCATATTTAAGAGCGAAGAAGACGTTATTTAGATATGTGCAGTACCCGCCAAGACATGTCGCTTAACGAAAACTCATTAGACTGCGGCATAAAACAACTCAAGATATAATCCGGATTCCCCAATACGCTAAGAGGAATCTTCACAAAAAGCTGTTTGCCGTAATAACTTATTTCTGCTCCAGTAGAAACAAGTATTTCCTTCTTATCCCTGACCCGAATCCCGCTTTTATCTATAACAACTCTGATTTTCGGCATTTTAGCAAAATTCTCTTGTTTACTGTATCCTAAAAGAAATATGGAAATTCCGAATTCTTTATTAACGCTGTCTTTCGGGTCTATCTGAATTAATAGGTCGTCGTCAAAAACAGCATATTCTAAAGATGAAGCACTTCCCATGAAACCCAAATCCTGCCATATGAGCCTATTGTAAACAAAGAATTCTTTGATCCTGCGCAAAGGATTAGTTTTGTGCTGCCTTTGTAATTCCACAACCGGCAAATCCCCGAAAAGTTCATTTTTTCTGGCGAAGGTAAAAAGATAAGGCGGGTCACATTCAATCTGGCTCTTATAAAAACCTATTGCGGCATTTTTCTTTTGCAATTCACCTCCAGACAACAACAATTCCTGCCAGAGGCTGCCTTTAAAATCTTCGGGAGGAGTTAGCATTAATTCAGGATGATAACCGCGGCGTTTAGGCCAATCTCCGGCGTGTATAATATAAGGAAAGATTTCCGGACGCTTAATTGCCCCATCCATATCCCATAAAGCAACCTGCAAAAAAAGATAAAGCGCCCGATGGTCCCTATTACCGTCTCCGGGATGCGAGACAAAAATCTTATTCGGCTTAAAATCAAATATTACAGACTTAATATCTTTAAGTATGCTCTCTCCGACATAAGGCGCTCCATAAGAAAGGGCCTGCTCATAAGGCACGTGGGTCGAACGGGTCAAGTAACTTCTAAACGGCACTGTCTTACCCCAATATTTAGTAAGAATTTCCATCGTGCCGAAGTCCGGGTACCCCAAGAAAACAACATCACTTGGTTTAAGGCCCAAAAACCCCATCGCGTTAAGGGTTTCCTGCCGCCTTACTTCACCCATATGGATAAATTCCATCTTCCTAAAAGTCAGGCGTTTTTCGTAAATGATAAAAGCAAATTCATTATTGTCGCCGTTGGTGTAACAGACAACCCTGACCTTTGAGCCTGCCGCAAGAGCCCTCTGGATTACTCCGCTTGTGCCAATAGCTTCGTCGTCCGGATGAGGCGCGAAAATAAGAACCCTGTCATCCGGATTTATGATAACAGGGTTATAAGCGGCCCTATCCACTTCAGCCTCGCAATGAAAGCTAAGAGCTAACAGCATAAATAAACATGCGACAAATATTTTTATTTTCATATCTCTTTAACCGTGTTGACCCCTGGGGTCAAAATAACTATACGGCAAACTTCTTCAAAACTAAACAGGCGTTGTTGCCGCCAAAGGCTGAGGCGCTATTGACGGCTATATTAACATTATGCCGGCGCGCGACATTAGGCACACAGTCAATGTCACAATCCGGGTCAGGCGTCTGATAATTAATCGTCGGAGGGATAATACCATGTTTTATCGCAAGAGTACAGGCGATTACTTCGATTGCCGAGGCCGCGCCCATTGTGTGGCCGAGCATTGATTTGATAGAACTGACCGCTAGCTTTTTGTAATTAACGCCGAAAACTTTTTTTATAGCCAGGCTCTCTTCCCTGTCGTTAGCAGGAGTGCCGGTACCGTGCGCGTTGTAATAATCCACCTCTGAAGCTTTAATCCCGCTTTCCTGAAGCGCTTTTACAATCGCCTCTTTAATTCCGTCGGATGACGGCGCTGTCATATGATTGGCGTCACAGCTTAAACCATAGCCTAAAACTTCCGCGTATATGGGCGCGTTCCTTTTTAACGCGCCGGATAAAGATTCCACAACCACCATCCCTGAACCCTCGCCTACAATTATGCCTTTCCTGTTTTTATCAAAGGGCTGGCATTTTTCCGGGGCAACCGCGAACATCCTGTTAAAACCGATATAAGCTATCTTTGAAAACGCGTCTGCTCCGCCGGCTAATACCATATCAGCGTCATTGGCCCTTATCAGGTCATACGCTTTTCCGATGGCATAATTTCCCGCGGCGCAGGCGCAAGGAATAACGTAATTCGGGCCTCTTAATTTTAATTCAATCGCGACATTTGCCGCAAGCACATTACAAGGATACGACGGTACCAAAGCGCTGTCAATTTTATCCACGCCCTCCCGCACCCATGTTTGATCCAGCTCTTCCAATATTTGAGACTCACCCATAGTCGTTCCCATACAAACGCCTAAAAGAGCGCTGTTCACATTTTTTAAATCCACCTTCGCGTCTTTAAGCGCCATTTTAGAAGCGGCTATGGCAAAATAAGACGCCCTTCCCAAACGGCGGAGTTTGCGTTTATTTACAAATTCTTCAGGATGAAAATTCTTCACCTCGCCGCCATAGTGCGTGGGAAAATCCGCGGTATTGAAACTACTGACCAGCGTAACTCCTGATTTTCCGTTTATAAGCGCGTCCCAGAAATCCTGCCTGCCTATGCCGATGGAAGAAACAACACCAAGGCCTGTAATCACAACGCGTTTGTCGTTATTCATAAAACTTATAGCCTTTACTCGTCATTGCGAGGAGCTGTCGTCTGATTGTAGCGACGAAGCAATCCCGTTTTTAAAAACGAGATTGCTTCGTCACGGATATGCCGACAAAGGTTCCTCGCAATGACAAAAATTAGTTA
>CAKKQA010000050.1 GCA_919901925.1 Omnitrophica bacterium GWA2_41_15
GCCTAATCCACGCCGCCAGCGTTCACTCTGAGCCAGGATCAAACTCTCCGAAAATAAAGCTCTAAATCCCGTTTATACAAACGGGAAAAATTGAACGTGGGCTTGGCTATTTAATTCTCAAAGAACGGATTTAACACTTTGCGGATTCTTGCCCGCGAAATTTATGTTAACCCGCCAATATACGTGGCGGTTTATTTACCGGCAAAAAGATTAAGCAGGTAAATAAAAAAGCGCTCTAACAAATCTTAAAGCGCTTTAGCTTCTCGCTTTTTTTAGTGTCAGTCTTTCAAATCTACGTAATGAAGGTTTTAATATCCGCTGTTTTTTTCAAAGACATAAACCCTTATTTAATAATGTGTTCTCTCTTAATTAAAATCTTAACGTCACGGCTTTTCTTAAGAGGTTTACCAATTATACAACAACTTTAAAACTTGTCAAGCTTTTTTATTAAATTTTCTTATTGCGCCAACAACTCGCTTAACTTAAATATAGGAAGGAATAAAGCTATGACAATTCCTCCTATAATAACGCCCAAGAAAGCGATAACTAACGGCTCTATAACACTAGCCATGCCGGAGACAGCGCTGTCTACTTGCTCTTCATAAAAAGTTGCTATCTTATTCAACATTTTCTCCAGCTCTCCTGTTTTTTCGCCGACAGCAATCATACGCACAACCATCAGAGGGAAAACCCCGGATAACTCGAGAGTCTTGTATATCGGCTCTCCCTGCCGCACAGAAACTCCGGTTTTATTTATCGCCTCCTCGATTACTTTATTGCCTGATGTCTTAGCGACTATCTGGATAGCGTTTAGTATAGGAACGCCGCTTTTAATCAGAGCCGCGAATGTCCGGGAAAACCTTGCCACCGCTACTTTCACAAACAGGCTTCCGAAAACAGGCAATTTTAAAAGTATGCCATCTACTCTCAACCTCCCTTTCTCAGTTTTTAGATAGCGCTTTAACAGGAAAAAAGATAAAACGCAGGCTCCGAGAAAAACAGGAAAAAATTTGCCGAACATATCGCTGATAAAAATTAATATCTGGGTGGGTAATGGCAATGTCCCGCCAAGGGTCGCGAAAATCGCCTTAAAAGTAGGCACCACTTTTAACAACAAAAGAGTAGTAATGCCGAAGGCCATCGCTATAATTACCGCCGGATATACCAGGCTCGCCGCCACTTTACGCTGAAGCGACTGGGCCTTCTCCAGATAAGTCGCCAGCCGTTCAAGCGTATCATTAAGCACGCCCCCCGCCTCTCCCGCGCGTATCATATTAACGTAAAATTCAGTAAAGACTTTGGGATGTTTTGCCACGGCGTCGCAAAAACTTTTTCCGTCCTGAATATCTTTATATACTTCGGTGACAATACGCTGAAAATAACTATTGTCTATCTGGTCCTTCAATATCTCCATGGCATTGACTAAATTCACTCCGCTGTCGATCAAAGTAGCTAATTGGCGGAAGAAAACCACAACATCCTCTAGAGAAACATTATTTCCCATAAACTTTTTCGAAAGGAGTTTTGTGTGTTCCGGCTTTAACGAGATGATAATCATATTCTTCGAATGAAGGATCTTCTGCGCCTCCTCCAAAGATTGCGCGTCTAAAATTCCGGTAACATCTTGAGAAGTAATTTTATTTTTGGCCGCGTACCTGAATTCTGCCATAATTATTCCTCCGTGGTAATCCTTAAAGCTTCCTCTAAAGTAGTTAATCCGGCAAGGGCTTTATCTTGTGCCTCCTGCCGCAGAGTCCTCATTCCTGATTCTTTAACCGCGTAATTTTCAATTTTATCCGCGGAAATTCTTTGCGTAATCATCTCCCTTATTTTATGGTCAACCATCAAAACTTCCAGTATGGCTGAACGGCCGTAAAAACCCGTATTATTGCAAAAATTACATCCTTTCCCCCGGAAAAATTCAACATTTGCCGCTAAACGCGAATTCTTTAAAAGCGGTTCCGGAGGATTGTATTTTTCTTTACAATGCTCGCAATTAAGCCGGATAAGCCTCTGCGCGGAGCTCATAATCAAACTCGACGCCACTAAAAACGGCTCCACCCCCATATCCACTAACCTTGTCACTGCGCCAGCGGCGCTGTTTGTGTGCAAAGTAGACATCACCAACTGGCCGGTCAAGGAGGCCTTTATCGCTATGTCAGCGGTTTCGGCGTCCCTGATTTCTCCGACTAAAATTATATCCGGGCTTTGACGGAGCAAAGACCTTAATCCGTTAGCAAAGGTAAGGCCTATATCCGCGTTTGCCTGTATCTGCGTAATACCTTCAAGCTGATACTCAACAGGGTCTTCTATTGTTATTATATTTCTATCCGGGGTATTCAACTGATTCAACACCGAATACAACGTCGTCGACTTACCGCTTCCCGTGGGGCCGGTAACCAAAATCATGCCAAAAGGCTTTACTATCGCCTCATTAAGCAGCTTGTAAGCTGTTTCAGAAAAACCAAGCCGCACAAGCCCCAGAGAAAGCGCGGACTTATCAAGAATACGCAGGACCATTTTCTGCCCGCCTGTGGTAGGCAGGGCTGAAACCCTGAAATCAATTTCCTTATCTTGATATTTTACTTTAAATCTCCCGTCTTGAGGCATGCGCGTTTCTGTCGTATCTAAACCGGAGATTATTTTCAGCCTTGCGATGATCATATTTTGGACTTTTTTCGGAATGGAAAAGGCGTCTGTCAAGTCTCCGTCTATCCGAAAACGCACCCTAAGGTCTTCTTCTTCCGGCTCAAGGTGTATATCAGACGCCCGCTTTTTAAAAGCATCCATAACAATAAGGTCCACCATCTTAACAACAGGCACGGCAGAAGCCGGATCCCTAAGGTTGCCTAATTCCAATATCCCCTGGGTTATTTCAGAAAACAAAGATTCAACAGGCTTCTCTTCTTTTAATTCTTCAGCCGGCAAAGACTGCTCTTTATAAACATTATCTATCGCCTTTAAAATATCTTTTTGCGAAGCAAGCACCACGTCTATTTTATACCCAGTGAGCAGTTTAAGGTCCTCAAACGCGAATATATTTAAAGGATCGGCTATAGCAATTGTCAATGTGCCTCCCATAACTGATATGGGGACCAGATTATACTGGCGGGCGATTTTTTCGGGGATACGCGAAATCAAGGTTTTATCGATGCGGTATTTAGAAAGGTTCAACGTCGGGATAAACAGCGACTCTGAAAAAGCGGACATAAGCCTGGACTCTTCAATAAGCCCTTCTGAAAGCAAAACATCTTTCAAAGGCAGGCTTTTTTTCTTCTGGATCTCGATCGCCTTTTCCAGCTTTTCCTTTGAAATTACCTTTTGGCTAACCAGTAATTCTATTATTCTTTCCCTTATTGTAGGCATAATCTAAACCCAACCTAATCAGCCCCTGGAGCTGAAAAACGATCTAACCAAAATCAGCTCCAGGGGCTGATTTTGAGGTTATTCATCCGCCGGGGTAACCCGCATAACTTCCTCTAATGAAGTTGTGCCGGCATAACACTTAAGTAATCCGTCTTCACGTAAAGTCTGCATACCTTCCTGACGCGCGGCTTCCTTTATATCATCTTCCAGCGCCCGGATCAAAATCAAATCTCTTATCTTTGGTGTTAAAGATAAAACCTCGGCTATTATCAGCCTTCCTATATATCCGCTATTAAAACATTGAGAACAACCTTTGGGCTTAAATAACGACTTGGGCATATCTTTTAAAAAAGGCAGGTTTAATTCCTTAATGGCCTGCGCGTTTAATTCATATGGTTGTTTGCAATCCGGGCATAAAATTCTAATTAACCTTTGAGATACTATAGCCGCGACTGCTGAAGTTATCAAAAACGGCTCAATACCCATATTTACCATTCTGACCACCGCTCCCACCGCGGTCGTAGTATGCAGAGTGGAGAAAACCAAATGGCCTGTCAGCGCGGACTTAATAGCAATATCAATCGTATCAAAATCCCTGATTTCCCCGACCATAATAATATTCGGGTCCTGGCGCAGGATCGCCCGCAGTACCGAAGCAAAAGTCAGGCCGATATCCGGCTGGACATTAACCTGATTTATACCGTGCAGTTGAAATTCAACAGGGTCTTCAACGGTTATTATGTTGACTTTGGGGCTGTCCACAAATTTTAACAGCGAATATAATGTTGTGGTTTTACCTGAACCTGTCGGCCCGCAAACAAGGATCATCCCATGAGGAAGTTTCGCGGCCCGTTTTAATGCCAAAAGAGGCTTTTCCTGAAAACCCAGCTTTGCGATATCCAGATTAACCTGGCTTCTATCTAATACGCGCACAGCCACTTTCTCACCGCGGCTTGAAGGCAAAACCGAAACTCTAAAATCAACTTCATGGCCATGCAATTTCATCCTGAACCTGCCGTCCTGCGGAAGGCGGTGCTCGGCGATATCCATGCCGGAGATAACTTTTATGCGGGAAATAATAAAAGGATGCATCGTCTTTAAAGCTGCTGCGTGCTCCCTGAGCGTCCCGTCCACGCGCAAACGTATCCGCGTTTTATCCTCCAAAGGCTCGATTAAAATATCCGAAGCCTTAAATGCCACTCCCTCCTCAAAGAGCTTGTTGACAAAACTTACTACAGGGGCTTCCTGAATCATCCGGCCAAGTTCATCAGCGGAAATAACAGCGTCCTTTTTTTGCTGAATCAACTCAAGCTTACCGCTAGAAAAACCATGGACCAGGTCTTCAATCATCCCCTTTGATAAATCGCCGTAATATTCATCAATCTGGCGCATTATACTTTTGCTATCGGCTATTATCGGGTTGATTTTATATCCGGTCAGGCTTTTTATGTCATCCAACGCCAGGATGTTTAAAGGATCAGCCATTGCCAAGGTAAGGGTTTCGGCGAATATAGAGATAGGAATAAGCTGATATTTACGGCAGATGTTAACCGGTATTAGTTTTAGGACTTGAGGATCTATTTTGAAACGGCTGATATCGATACTAGGCTTTTCAAACAACTTAGCCAGCGCGGACATAAGCTTATCGTCGGATATAAAGCCTTGCTCGACGAGAATAGCGCTTAAACGCCCGCCATTGGCCTTTTGAATCTGAAGAGCCTTATTTAAATTATCCTGAGAAATCAATTTGTCTTGTATCAGGATCTGATTAATGCGGTCTTTTACAGAGGCCATATTGATCTCGATGCGCTATTTTACCAACCCGGACATTTTGTAATATCCAACCACACTATTATCGTCATTGCGAGGAGCTATTGTTAGGATGCGGCGACG
>CAKKQA010000051.1 GCA_919901925.1 Omnitrophica bacterium GWA2_41_15
CAGGATAACTTTTGAGTTTAGAATATAAAAAGCTATGATATTTTTTATATTTTGGTTTTGTAAAAATGCGCATTATCGCGTAATAATAGGCGAGCGATTGAGTATATGTTCCACGCATTTTATATGGCATCCCCTCAACCGGAGGAAAAACAGTAACCTTCTTATCAGCCTCCTTAAGCAATTCATATAAATAATCCGCCTTGCTCTTAAGCTTATTTTCAGATTTTCCTCTTAAATTCAGATATGCCAAAGTTACAAAAGGCGCGAGCTTCATAGCCTTTCTTTCCTCTAGTTCAAAGTCATAAAAATCATCCGAATCAAATTTATTTAAACGCCGTTCACTGTAATATTCAGGTATGCTGGTTTGGATTATAAGCTCATCTTCCGCCAAAAGGCTTAATTTATAAAGCAAGGAAAAGACTTTCTCATTGCTCCTGAAATTCAATGTATTCAAGATCCCGTCGGAATCAAGCACCGCTACGGTCCAGGCGCGGATACTTACGGCTTGGTGAAAGGCCTTTTCCGTAGCCACAATTATACCGGCATTCTCTGAAACGGTTATATGCTCCTTATCCAGCCTGCATATTTCTGCCTGAGGAAAAAACAGATGCAGGTGCGATGCCGCTTTTTCTATCCCCATTCCCGCGTATATTATGTATTGAGAATTGCAAGCAGGACAGCTGCCGGGAGCAATGATTTTAGCCGCGCACGCGGGGCATACAAGTTTTTTTTCGTCGCGATAAAACACAAGCTTCGAACTGCATCTTTCGCAATTAAAACTATAACCGCATTTCTGGCAATAAGCATAGCGGGCAAATCCTTTTCTATTGATGAAAATAAGCACTCTCTTATTATTTGCCAGCGCCTTATTAATCCTGTCTTCAAGAACAACGGAAAAAACCCTGGTTTTTTTCTGCTTAAAATTTCCATACTGCTTCATATCAACTAATTTGACCGCCGGCATTCTGCGCTGTTTGGCCCTCAAATCCACAAAAGCGTATTTTTGCTGTTTTACCTGATAATAAGACTCTAACGAAGGCGTTTTTGCCGTCAAGATAACCCGAGCGCCTTCTATGGAGCCGCGCATTATAGCAACCTGCCGGCAATCATAATACGGCGCCTGTTCTTCTTTATGGCCATAGGACTCTTCCTGCGCGATTATAACCAGGCCTAACTTCTGAAATGGCGCGAATACAGCGGCCCTGGTGCCGACAATAATATCGATACTGCCAAGCAATGCCTCTTCCCAGATCTTTAATTCTTCCTTAGGATTCTGCTTTCGGCTTGTTAAACGGGATTTATCGGGATATTTCGCGCTCAACAAATCAAATATATTTAAAGCTGCCTCCATCTCCGCGGCAGCAACAATCACCTGCTTATTTTGTTTTATTGTTTTATCAATTTCTTCCAAACAAAACTTTAACGATTCCCCGTAATCATCATGCCGGGCTAAAGTTACCTCCGGAAGCATGCTTTCTTCTGATTTAGCATCTTCGCAAGCCGCCCGGACAGCCACTCCTTTTCTTATTCCAACAGGTAAAGCTGATTCTATCGCCTGTCCCCATGAACTGCAGTAATAGTCCGAAACATCTTTAGTTAGCTGAAGAAACCTGTTATTTAATATCGGATTCACATCGACAACGCTGCTTATTTCTTTTAGTTTCTTAATCTTTGTTTTATTACTCAAACCGGCTACATACCCCAACAAATTACGCCCTCCAAAAGGCACCCACACCCGGCTGCCCGCTTTGCAAGAGGCAACAAGCCGTCCAGGCACGATATAATCAAATAATTCATCTATAGGCAAGCCCAAAGCTATTTTCGCGTATGTTTCCATATTTTTTTAAGAAATAATACTGCTCGGAGATATAATTTGAAAGATTTTTAAATGCGGATTTTCTGCGCGGTAATATTTTTGATTGATGCCACTCCCAGACCCAGCATCAGCCAGAATAATAACCCCAAATCCAAGCCATACAGCGTAGTATCTACGCCCATTTGCACGCAATATCCCAGCATCGTGGCCAGACAGGCAAGCAGGACATGCCAGTAAAAATCTCTCACCTGTGTATTTAAAGCCTTAATGCCGTAATAAAAAAATAAAACCAGAATAGACAAAAATGAAATCAGGCCTATAATCCCGATTTCCGAAGCGGTTTGCAGGTAACAATTATGGGCATAGGCAGCGCTATAGCGGTAATCCTGATTGACAAAATTCTTAAAATTAAACATAAAAGTCCCGATCCCCACTCCTATCAAAGGACGGGAAGCAAACATCCTCCAACCGGCCTGCCAAATATACCTCCTATCGACATCGCTTACGCCGCTAAAAACATTAAAGAAATTGCTTAAACGCTCCTTTAAAAAAGGATTATAAAAAGGCCCTGTGGCAATGATGAAAATACTCAATATCAGCAAAAAAATCCCCAATGGATTAACCCAGAGGCTCATAAATAACGCTGATGATAAAAAAGCCAGCCATGCTCCTCTTGAGATTGTCAACAAAAGGCAGGTAAACAACAACAAAAATAAAGACATATAAATTATTTTGGAAAGCCTAAAACGCATTTTCATGAAGAAAAAGGAAAGCAAAAACGGTATGACCGCCGCCAGATAACAGCCGAAAGAGTTTGGCGTCGGGAAAGAAGCGTAAATGCGGTCAGTGAATATTATCGGCCGGTTGCGGATAAAATCGTGGCGGGTAAAATACTGATATAAGCCGTCAATCCCTAATACCAGCGAAGACGTAAATAATATATAAAGGAAAGCCTTTACCCTGCTCTTTGACGACATTGTCTCCGCAACGACCCAGAAAAAAGCAACATACTGCATTGTCTTTCCGATGAATGTGCGAAAACTTATTCTTATGTTACTGCTGGTAAAAATAGAAAATACGCAGATTAATATGTATATGACAATCGGCGGGTTTAAAAAAGATTTAAGCGGCCAAGATTTTTGGGCTATTTTTCTTATAACATAAGAAACTATAGCTAAGATACTAAGGCTTTCAATTATGCCCTTTGATATGGGGAGAAAAAAGGCAGTCAAACATATGCATGAAAGCGATACCTTATCGCATATATCGGCTATTTTATCCCTGGGCGAACTTCTCATCAACATCATAATCAAGTATCCCCTTAACTCTTCTATAAGATATGCCGCATTCTCTGCAAAGTTTGACTATTTCCGAAAAAGACGCGACATCCATTGAAGGCACTGCCACAAGCAGTTCTTTCACATCGTTTGCGGATACTAAGAATTTCATTTCTTCGCGTGAACCTAAAACTGTTATCCCTTGAATCCGGTTACCGGATTTAACAGGGTCATCATCGATAAAACCCACAGGGTTATAATTCAAAGCCTTATTTCTCTTTATCTCCCGTATAACCATTTCCCCTGTATCCCCTGCCCCATAAATCAATACGTTCATCCCTTTAACTCTTGCGCGGCTAAAAAACTCTCCCAACGCCCTAAAAGAAATACGCGAAGCGCAAACAAGAAAAAGAAGCAATATCCAGTCCAAGAAAAACACTGCCCTTGAATAATCCGCGAAACGAAACGCGAAAGTAAGAAAAAGCACCGACGCTACTGACGCCAGGCTTACCACCTTAAAAATCGTAAACAAATCGGATATACTAATATACCTCCATACCCCGCGGTAAAGGCCGAACGCGAAAAAAACAGACATTTTTATAATAATTATCCAAACCAGCGACTCTCTGGTCAAAGACAGGTTTACCGCCAGCGAAGTGCCGTCAAAACGCAAAAAATAAGCCGAGGAATAAGAAATACAAATAAGCCCTAAATCCAGCAATACTTCCACAGCCCTGCGTTTATGCAAAATCACAGCGTTTAATAATGTATTATTAAAATTATGGAAATTTTTGTCGTATTTATTCTTACTTGAGGCGGAAGCGGAATCTGATAGAAAAATCCCGAGAAATAACAATATTACGATAGCCAGAAACGCGATTATGGAAATAATAAACATATTAAGCCTTGAATAAGAAATAGCTATTAAACTGAAAGAAATACTGATGGCATACAATAAAAACACGGTCTTTCTGGGAGTTAATCCTAAAGTTACCAGATGATGAGAAGTATGGTCTTTACCGCCTTCATAGATTTTCTTTCCGTTTATAGTCCTTAAAATCATCACGAACAACGTATCAAAAATCGGGACGCACAAAATCAACACCGGCACAAAAATCGCTGTGAGTAAGTTTGAAAGATGCCGGGGTGTCCCGCTTATGGAAATCACCGCCAGAGAAAACCCCAAAAACATACTGCCGGAGTCGCCCATAAAAATCTTGGCAGGATTAAAATTATAAGGCAGGAATCCAAAAGCTGCTCCGGAGAGCGCAAGAGCGAATAAGCCTAAAGGGTTATTAGAAAAAAGCTGCGAAGAAAAAAATAACATAAGGCTGGATATACCGGCTATGCCGGCGGCAAGGCCGTCTATATTATCAAGAAGGTTGAAAGAATTAGTCACGCCTACTATCCACAACAATGTCAGCGGGATAAGAATAAAATTATCAAAGGGCAATTTCAGGATAATCCCGAAATAAATAGCAATGCACCCGGCTAAAATCTGGGTAAACAACTTTGTGTAGGGCTTAAAATGAAACTTATCATCGGCCAGCCCTACCAGAAATAAAAATGTAGCGCCGCAAAAGAAGCCTATTTTATTTTGAAAATGCCCTGGAAAGATAAAAACAACCGTAGCGATAAAAGCGAAGTATATGCCTATGCCGCCTAAGATAGCCGTAGGTTCGCGGTGCCAGCGGTCAGGGCGCGGAAAGGCGACCAAGCCGTTTCGAAGCGCAAAATAACGCACAACAGGCGTCAATATCAAGCTTAAAACAAACGGAACGATAAAATAAATTATATACTGCATGACCATATATTATACTACTTTTCCATCTACCTTCAAGCCAATTTCTATCTAAAGCGTAATGCGTTAGTCAGCAGGGGAAATCCCGAGCGTGTCATTGCGAGCGAACGAAGTGAGCGAAGCAATCTCGTCGGGATTGCTTCGTCGCTACGCTCCTCGCCCCGTTAGAAACGTAGTTTCTAACGGGGCTCGCAATGACACATCCTACTGATTACCCCCGTTAACTGACCAGTTACTCTAAAGCTACTTATTTGCCAATATGCTATCGTATAATATTTCGATATCCGAGACTAACCTGACTTTCGTAAATCTATGGCTGACATAATCCCTGCTCCTATTAGCCATCCGGAGCATTATCTCGGGATTTTTCAAAGCGAAAATTAAAGCCGCCGCAAAGCTGTCCGAATGCCCACTTTCAACTAAAATCCCTCTCTCTAAAACCTTAAAATTTTTCGTAGAATCATCTGCCCGCGGAACAAAAACATCACCCATCAAATCCCTTACTCCTCCGACATTAGTAGCGATAACTACTCTGGCGCTAGCCATAGCTTCGATTAACGATACTGGTGTTCCCTCGTTTAGGGAAGTCAGAGCAACTATATCAAGCTCAGAATAAACATCGGCTATATCTTTTTTCCAGCCTAAGAAATCCACATAAGGCGCTATATTCAGCTTTTCGGAATATTCTTTCAATTCTCCGGCCAGCTCGCCATCACCTATTATTTTAAACCTTATACCATGCGTATCTACACGCCGCAAGGCCTCTGCCGCTGCCTCTAAAAATAAACGATGGTTTTTAATCGGAACTAGCCTTCCGATAATTCCTATATTAATAACATTCGAATTACGCGGTGTGACAGCAAGAAATTTATCTAACTCAAAACCCAGGTAAATAACTTCAATCTTTTTTGTGTTCGCTATGCCAAAATAAACCAGCTCGCTTTTCACTGATTCGCTGACTGTTATAATCCTGGCAGTAAAAACAGCCAAAATTTTTTCTATCACGAGAAAAAAAGCTGTCTCTATCTTGTTAAAATATCCGCTGAATACATGCCCATGAAAAGTATGCGCCAGTTTAATGCTTTTTTTCCAGAAATACGGATTAAAAAGATTACAGGCAATCACTGCCAGCCGGCCAATCGCCCCGGCTTTTGCGGTATGCGTATGAATGATATCCGGCTTTTCCTTGTTTATAATCGCGCATATCTTCAAAAAAGCGGCGAAATCATTAAAAACATTGACTTCCCGCCGCAGTTGCCTGACATAAATAGGAATCACGTCCTTATTAACGGCATAATACGACATATCACCCTCTTTTTTATCTATGCAGCCGCAAACAAGCAGGGATTCGAATTTATTTTTATCCAATCCTTCAGTAAGCAGAACCGCATGGATTGCCGGGCCTCCGATATTAAGCCTGGCAATAATTCGGACAATTTTTATTTTTTTCATCTAAACATACAGGGGACGAACATATGTTCGTCCCCTCCCTTAAAGCAAATATCAGTTATTTTTATACAGAGCGCTGTATTTATTTTTCGCTTTTTGTATAATTTATAATGTCTTTGATTATTTCAGCTAAGGTATATTTCGCCTTAAAACCTATTAGCTTGTTTATCTTGGTTGTATCCGGAACTCTTCTTTGCATATCCTCGAAACCTTCTTCATATGCGGTATGATATGGTATATATTCTATCTTTGAGCTGCTTTTGGTAATTTTAATAATTTCTTTTGCCAGCTGTTCGATAGTAATTTCCTCCTGGCTGCCGATATTAAAAACTTCTCCTACTGCTTTCGGCTCGTCAACAAGCCTTATTAATGTATCAACCACATCTTTTACATGAATAAAACAACGCGATTGTTTGCCAGAGCCGTAAACAGTAATCGGCTTATTATCTATTGCCTGTGATATAAAACGCGGCATAACCATCCCATATGCGCCGGTCTGCCTTGGGCCTACGGTATTAAAAAGGCGCACAATAACCGAAGGCACGCCTTTTTCTTTCCAATAGACATACGCCAGCATCTCATCCACAGCTTTCGCGGTTGAATAACTCCATCTGGTTTTTAAAGGTGAGCCTAAAATCCTGTCATTATCTTCTTTTAACGGCCCGTTAACATTCTTTCCGTAAATTTCAGATGTTGAAGTTATAAGGATTTTCTTGCGGTAACGGTACGCCATATCTAAAACAATTTCACTGCCCTTTATATTAGTAGTCAAAGATTCCACGGGTTTTTTAACTATCAACTCTACCCCGACTGCTGCGGCCAAGTGAAAAATAATATCGCACCTTTCGACCAACTTATCAACAAGGTGCTCATTAAGTATAGTCCCGATAACTAATTCGAAACCGGGCCTGCCTTCAAGATGCCTGACATTTTCAAGCCTTCCTGTTGAAAGGTCATCCAAAACTGTCACCGAATGATTACAACTCAATAATGTTTCTGCTAAAAAAGAACCTATAAACCCTGCTCCGCCAGTAATTAATGCATTCATTTTATTTTTCCTTTATTCTTTAGCCCTTACCATTTAAGCCATCTCAACAAACAGCTGGTTTCTTTTAACTCATCCCAGTTAACCCTTGCATACAAACCAATTAAACCCGCAAAAAGAATCAGCATTGTGATAACCCATCCTAAAAATCCAATTTCATTCTTAGCTATTAAAGAAAGCGATAAATTCGTTAAACAAGCGATTATTACACCAAAACTTATTGCCTGAACCGGTGCGATATAAAAACTTTTCAAAAAGCTATTGCTGAAAGATATGTACAGTTTATGCTCAAAGACTTTTACTGCAGCCCACAAGCGACTCAAGAAGATACTGTCTTCAAAAATAGTTTCGGAATTTTTCCCTATTCTTTCTACAGTTTGCCTTATAATGCTATATCTTGAAATGTTTTGGCTGATTTTGCGAAATCCATAAACACATTTGTAAATCCGGCTATCAGCTTGCACCTCAAAGAAAAATTTTCCAATAAAACTGCATGGCTGGCATATCTTTTTAGCGATTAAAACCAGGTTGCTTGTCTCGATCAAAGTATCGTAAGTCATTTATTTTCAAAGCCTATTACTGTCCCCGTGACACTATAAACGCTTGTTGTGAAAGTTAACATATTCGCGACTTTTACCGGATAATCCTTAAAAAATAGGCTGCCGTCTTTTTCCTCGCACAACAAATCTATGGATACAATCATATCCCTTGACGTCGGATTAGGCACGCTTATGAACTTATTTTCCTGAAGAGCAAGCATTTGAACTTCCGAAGGCGTATCGCTCAAAATTGATTTTATCCTGCCTATTACCCTGCCGCTTGTGTCTTTTACTGTATCATCTTTTTTTATCAACTTAACTAATTCGGGAATAGTGCTTGTGAACTTCACCATTACGCTCACGGGCACTTCTTTAGATAAAAACGGGGATAATCTTCCCTTTATTTTATATCTGCTTGTATTAAAATCAACAAACGAATTGCTATCGACTGTCCGCTCCTTAAAATATAGCTGCTCATTATCTTTTAATACCACCTTCAGCCTCATTTTGGTATTTATTTGTTTCCTGGAGGTATCTTTCCCAAAAACAAAATAGCCGTTACCCAAATTAATCTGCTGAATATTATCTTCAATTTTGCCCACATCCAAAACCTGAGCGATTACGTTGCCTTTACTATCCAATTCGCGGTCCCCGGGAGAAATCTGTTTTGCAATATCTTCTGTTAAATTCTTAAAAGTAATGAATAGGTCTAATTTCATTTCTTCCTTTTCCGCGCCCGTTGGATACTTACTCGGTGTCACGAACACCGAATATTTATCCGTGACAAAATTAAAAAACGATTCTATCGCGATTAACTTTCCTTTATAATATAGTTTATCATCTTTAACGGATGTTTTAATTCTAATTAACGCGGGAATATTCGTAAACAGGGGGCTGTCTTTCTTATATGTTTGACTTGGGTTTAAATCCAAAGAGTACTGATAAGGCCTATAATCTCCCAACCACAATATCTCGCCTATTATATTGCCATTTTTGTCTAATTCCTTATCGCCGATTTTTATCAGCTTTAAAATATCTGAATTAACTTTTACTATATTACACGGAATTTCTATATCTATAAATTCTTCAATTTCCCCCTCTACCGGGTTAGCGATAGAACCCTTAACATATAGCTTATACCCAAAATAAAACATCGGCATAATTAACAGGACAAATATAACTACCGATAAATCAATTAAATTAATCTTGCCAAACAACCTTCCTTTTTCATCTATGACTGCCATATACTGTCCTCTCTCTTTCTCAAACTACCGCTTTCTAACATTTTTAAACCTCATAGAAAAGGCTATTTGCAGCCTTTTGCCCAATAATATAAAATCCCCGCGTATTCATGAAGTATCCCTTCAATCTGCCTCAGAGTTATCCGCTTCCAGATTATTCTCCCGTTTTCATCTCTCTGAGGATGGGCATAAAATATGCTATTATTGATAGGCGCATACGTTACTTTCATGAGTTTATCAATTTGGTCAAAAACTAACGCCACTCTTCTCATATGATAAGGCGAACTGACTAACAAAATTTCATTCCAGCCGTTAGCCTTTAAAATCTCATCAGTAAATTTTACATTTTGACAAGTACCGGAAGCTTTATCTTCCAAAATTATCGCATCCGCAGGCACGCCTAATGATACTGCCAAAACCTTCATTAATAAAGGCTCTTTGAAAACATACATGTATCCCGAGGAAAAAATAATATGCTTGGCATATCCTTGCTTATATAATTCCACGGCATATTCCACCCTTTCCTCGTATCCTTGGCCAGCCATGCCGGACTCCCCCGCACCCCCGGCAAAAACAACGATACAGTCTGCTTTATGAGGCGGCTGTGAGATTTTTAAAGGACTGGCTAAAAACCACACTAAAGGCGTATAGAATATCAAAAAACACAGGCTTAAGATGGCTATTAGGGTCTTTAAAAACCTGCCGCGGGTTATTGCGTACAATCTCAAAAAAGAGCTCTTCCAGTTAAAAGTAACCCTGGATTTAGCATCAATTACTTCTTCGGTAAGACAGCTCATTTCTTCAATCCTGTTTGGCCAACTATTCTTTTGGGCAGCCGCAATCCTTTGTTCAATTAACCCGTTATTATCTGCCGATAAAAGGGCATCTGAAATACAGCGGATAAACTCTTCGCTGGTTTTGCCGACAAAAACCAGCTTTTCATTTTCGCTGTTATAATAAGCTATTTCGGGCAAATCCGTTGAGACCACAGGCTTACCCATCGCGTGATATTCATTCAGCTTTGTAGGGTAGACATTTTTAGTATAGTCGGTATTTAAATACGGGATAATACACACATCAAAATTCTTTATAAAATAAGGTATAACCTTATGTTCTTTTTTGGCTAAAAAATAAACGTTCTTCAAGCCTGACAATACGGATATATCTGTCTGCGCAGGCCCCACAAAAACAAACGAATAGTTATTAAGCTTTGAGGCTATTTCTTTTATCAAGCTCAAATTTAGCCACTTATGCACGCCGCCTATATAACCTACTATCGGCTTCTTTATATCCGCTAATTCTTGTGGAGGCGGCTGATCGCTTAATCTTGCTTCCTGGAATTTATTAAAATTTACGGCGAAAGGAAAAAAAGATACCTTATCATTGTAATCGCGGCAATAAGCATAAAGTTCCCTTGAGGTCACAAACACCAGATCCGCTGATTTTAATAATTTTATTTCTGATTTTTTAATCTTTCGCGCTGAAACAGAGCTTACTTTAAAATTGTCTATGCAGTAATAGATAACGGCCTTGCAATTAAAATTATTAATCAGGTTTAGAGATAAAGGAGTAGGCAGGAATACCCACACGACGGGATTAGAAAAATTCATAACCTTAAACCACTTTTCCAACACGCGTAAAATTAAACGGCTGTTTATCCAAGCCGCGGGCTTTAAATACGGGAAAGGCAGGACTAACGGAGAAAAAACATATAGATTATCGTTCACCTGCCTTATGCCCCTTGCTCCCTTGAACCAATTTTTTATTCTATCTTTAATTCGCGAAATATCCTTAATCCCAGGAGCGCGCGCGCCGGTATTCTCTATAAACAAAACTTTATTGCCTGCGCCGGCAAAGCTTGACATTATCTCTTGGTGGCCCTGCCAGATAAAATCCCAGTCAATACTGGAGATACAAATTATATTTTCTTTTTTAAGCATTATGTTGTTTAATAGCGCGGATAAAAATATGCGTTTTTTTTGCCGAAAGCATGGAATTAACCGCGAATCCCTCTTTCAACCATTGTATTAATTCCTTATTGTTAATCTTTAAATGCGGCGCGGTCAGGCTGCGGCAAACAAGTAAAGTCGATATCCTATTAACAATGGAATAAAAAATATCTTTTAATGGCCTACCCAATATCTTTCTCAGCATCGCCTGGCTTTCGCATATCATAAAAAGCCTGCCGTTAGGCTTAAGCACCCGGCAGGCCTCATCTAAGACTTTTCGCGGCGAACTTACATGGTCTAACACATTATTGATAAATATATGGCCGAATGATCCATTCTCAAAGGGCAGAAATTCACCGACGGAATTGATAAAAACACACTCCTCTTTACAATGGGGGAATAATTTATCCATAAATTGTATATTATAGTTTAAATCCGTAAATTTTTCAAGCGGTTCTATCCCTATATAATCCGCTCTTTTTAAATAAGACTTAAAGTGCCCGCTGCCACAGCCGATATCCAAAGTCAAACCCATAACCTCGCCCACATATTCAGAATATTCGTCATAAAGGCTTTTAGTTATCAAAGCCAGCCGCTCATTCCAAATGTTAGTAAACCAATCCCTGTATACCTTCTGCCTTTTATGCCAGATATCTGAATTTTTACCCCGCAAAATATCCACAGGCAGTAAATTAATGCAGCCGCGCGTATCTTGCGGATATTTTCTGCCGCAGGATGCGCATACTATGATACTCTCCTCAATAACCAGCTTGTTTTTACAAACCGGACAGGCTAGTTTTTCTTTTATCAAATCAATTTTCATCAATCCCCTCGTATTAGTTATTCTTATGAACCCAGGCAAAAAACGGCGAACAGCGAATAACATCTTTTGCCTTGCTTAAAAACGGCAGATTACGCGCCCTCAAGTTTAAGGATCTTTTGATTTTGTTTCCAACAGAATTGCGCCTTATCTCGATGGTTATTATTTCATCCTTTAAATTACACCATTTATCTTTGTAAAGATTCCATCCGGAATAAAAATCAAGAAACTCGTTTCTTCTCTTTGCCCCAAGCTCGATTAACTTATAAATTAATAGATGCCCCGGGCTAAATTCAGCGAAATCCATATCAAAGCTGGTAAAAACGTAGTTTAAATTATTCCCCGTCGAGTAGCCGAAGTGGATCGCGATAATCCTGTCATCTAATTTTAAGACATTCGTGTCTAAATATCTCGCGGAGCAGAATTTGTTTATTAACTCCTTAAGAAACATGCGGTATCGCGGATTTTCATATACGCTTTTTTTGCCCCTGGCCCTGAATGAATCCTGAGAAAACCTGACATAATCATCGGCTATCCTGCTTACTTGTCCGCAATCCCCGACAGAAGACAAGCTGACCCTGCCGATTTTGGAAAGCTCCTTTTCCGCGCGCTTGACATAATATCTTAATTTCTTGGGGATATGCCCTATATAATTAGAAAAATCTTCCGGAATCTTTATTAAGTAGCCCCAGCCGTTCTTATGAAAATCAAATAGCAGGTTATTATGCCTTTCAGACGCCAGAATTTTCAAGGCATCTATGTTTAACTTATTTTTTCTATACCGCTTTAGGCGCAGGGATTGCCAATCTCGCGTAACTTGAAGCGATTCAAAAAAAGCTTTCCAAAGCAATAAAACAGAGCCGTCTTTTCCTGATGATAAAAATTCCGTGTAATTGGCGGCCCAGCCTCCCATATAGCTTAAATTTCCTTTTTTGGTCCCGCATAAAGGCAAACCGCCGATCAAACGGCCATTCTCATCAAATACCGTAAAAATCCGTAATACCAAAGCGGGCGAATAATATTTCCACCATGTCAATAAAAACTTCGATAATAAAAAAGGGTTATCTTCGCCGCTGTTAATAAGAAGGCGGTCCCATTCTCCGGCAAGGCCGTTAAATTCTTCTATATCCGTTATCCACCGGCTTCTCATATATAACCCAGCCAATCATAGCTTCCCGATACCTTCTTTTCAAATCTGGCGAGGCTGTTATCAAAAGCGCTTATTTCCGTCCTTTTTAAAGCGTAGAAATCAGCCTTGGTATTATTTATGCCCTCTATGCTTGAACATGAACAAATAAAACCGCTATCCCTGACTATATTTTTTATTCTCCGGTTAAAAGAGCCATGCGGATAGCTAAAGGTATTTATTTTAATACCTGTATTATCTTCTATTAGTATTTTTGACTGCTTAACTTCATAATTTATTTCCTGATCGCTAAGTTTTGCCAGTTTTCCATGGGTAAGGGCATGCGACCCGATTGAAAGCCCCGCGCCGTAAAGCTGCTTCACCTCTTTCCAGCTAAGCGCGCTCCAATCATGATAATATAGGCTATTCGCGATTTTATTTTCCACAAAATATATGTTTATAAATACCGCAGCCGTAAAGCCAAATTCTTTTAATATCGGCAACGCGCCTGTAAAAACGCTCTTATAGCCATCATCGAAAGTAATCGCTACCGCCTTATCGGGTATTGGCAATCCATTTATAATCCCGGCGATTAAATCGGGCAAGCTTAAAATATTAGCGCCTTTTTCCTTTAAATATTTCATTTGCGCGTAGAATAGCTCCGGGGATATTGCCAGCCCCATCGTATCAACAGATGTATCGCGCTTTTCTACTGAATGGTACAAAAGTATGCGGAAATCCCCTTTATTCAGCCTTTCCCATTTGCCTCTGTTACAGCTGAACAGGACATCAGAAACCAAATCCTTAATAAATCTCTTAAGTTTCATTGGCCGCCCAGACAACTGGTATTTTTATTGAATGATTTTCTTAACATTGTTTTTTATGTTGAATTTACGAAATGGCCAGCGAATAATTCCTCGGCACAGCAATATTAAACCTTGCGCTTTTCTGCCTTTCGAAATCAAGCCTAATCCCGCGTCTATATAGGCCCGCCCTTTAAATTTAGCCTCTTCAATAAAATAAAACCTGGTTTTTTGTTTTAAGGCCGCGCGGTATTTTTCCGCAATTCTCAAAAGGCATCTTAACCTGCGTTTATTATAAGAAGTGATACTGTCATCCCGGGAAACATATACCCCTAAGACATCCTTTATAAAGCCGATTTTTGCCGTATCAGCTAAACGGATCCACAAATCATAATCCTGCGCGTTCGGCAATTCCTCATCAAACAATCCCGCCCTGAATAATGCGTCCTTTTTTACTGTCACCGCTGAAGTTGATAAAGAGTTATTTCTATACATAGATAAAAATGGGGTGGCCCTACAGTCAAATCTTTTGTAATGTTCGCAAGCCACTTGACTGTTTTTTGACTTAACAAGTTCGCTGTGGCACCAAAGTTCAATTTCCGGATTTCTTTGGATATATTCAGCTACCCGCGACAATTTATACTTATACCATAAATCGTCGGAATCAAGAAATGCTATCCACGAGCCGGAAGAATTCAAAATACCCTGGTTCCTGGCAAACCCGGGGCCCTGATGCTGATTCTTAAGTAATTTTGTTTTTATGCCTTTATTTAACAGTAAAACACTTTCTACAATCGCTGTTGTTTTATCTGTTGAACCGTCATCAGAGACAATAATCTCAAAATTCTTATAGCTTTGCTGAATTACTGATGCTAAGCTGTTTTGGATAAAATTTCCGCTGTTATATGCCGGGATAACTACAGAAACCAATGGCCCATTCATATCTATAACACCTCAAATGTAAACTTTTGGCTAAAGGGAAGCTTTTGTTTTCCGGATACCCTTATTACGGAAGAAGCGGCCTGCCTGCCGTAAGCCGGAAAGTACCGCTCCAGGCCATATTTTATAAAGCCATCACGGATCTTAAAATCATCAACTTTAAAATTTAAGCGAATACCTTTAAACCTCAAGCAATATATATCATCCCGCTTACTTTCTTTCACTATTTCCATGCCGGGATAAAAATGAAAAGATTGCTCTATGTTGTGCTGTTTTTTGCCGTCTAAATTATCTATTACCTGAATCAGGTTTTTTTCAATGATATATTCCCTTTGAATATTTATCTTATCGCCGGAAATCCGGTTAAAGCCATTGTGCGAAATTTTAAATATAAATCTTTCTCCCTCTTCCTTATAATTGACGTTTGCGGAGCTAGAAATATAATAATCCGGGTAGTTCGCGGGGCCAAACGGCTCTAAACCGTCGATCATTATAGCATTATGGCTGGCCGCGGAAATCCCGTATTTACCAATTGATGAGTTGGTATAGTTGTACCTGCCGATATCTGCTAAAACCGGCATACCGTCAACATAGAAACAAAAACTGCCTGTATCCGAGTGGCCGTGTGTTGTGTTCAGCGACGGCCCGTTTAAATCAACATGCCAAAAAATAGTAAAGCGGTAAAAATCCAGCCTGTACCATCCGCTGTTATAAGGCTGGAAACATTTCTCCTTAGCAAGCGATTGATCAAGCAACTCATTGCTAAAGCCGAATAAAGAACCCCAGCCTTCCAAAAAATTATTGCGTGGTAATTCCAGCGGCCTGTATACAGAAATGGCCGGCTCACTCCATGGCAGCCCTAACAGCCACTTTGGGGGAAAATCCGGAGAAACATCTCCTATTAACGGAATACCCCAGCGCCCTGTTTTTATTTCCCGCACTAAAAAAAACCAACATACTTTTACGCATTTGGCGGCAAATGGGCGAATAATACTTTTTACACTGCTATCATCAATCAAATCCGCCAGGAATATTACTTCTAACAGCCATCTTGTAATCAAGAAATGATAGTGTGAAGAGCCCTCCCTTAAAAAACCATCTTCCGTTATAACCTTAGAAAGCTCATTCCTAAAAATTGAAATCGCGGCGTTAGAATAGTTTTCCTTGCCGAGAAAAGCACCGGCAAAATAAAGTCCGCGGGCATCATTAATAATATGATTATTCACTCTTCCTTCAGGATAAAACTCGAGTTTGTTGCTTATTTGCTCGGCCGAATCACTTATAAAGCCTTTCAGCCAATCGGGTAATTCTGATTCTTCTCTACCTGAAGCAAGCAGAAAAAAAATCAACGAGTTAACAATTCTTTCGCTGGCATCGTATGCGCTTAAATGAAATTTATTTTTGCCTGCTAACTCCTTTTCTAATTCCAAGCATTTTCTGACTTTTTCCAGGCCCCACTCTTGGCTTAAACCTGGCGAACCGCTCAATTTTGTTAAAAGCCAATTGAAGCGGCAAAAAACAGAAAGCTCCTCCTCATCGAAAGGGAAAGAAAAATAATCATTTATATTATTGAAGTCGAGATTTGAATACAGAAGCTCAATATCATTATTATCTGTGCCGCCCTTATTTCCAGGTACTGTTCTTTTGTAATTTAAAGGCCACCTTACAATGACGCTTTCCCCGCCTTTATCCTTAAGCGTCTCGAGTGCATAACCCGGATAACAGCCAAACTTTAAATTTTGCTTTAGTTTCCTGAAGATTTTCTTAAAAACAAAAATAAAGACGGACAGAGACGCGTCAATATTTTTACAAACAAACTTGATAAAGTTTAATTTTTCCTGCTGGCTTGCGCCTGGCAAATTATTCATTTAGATTTAATACGTTTTTCCACTCACTTAATGATGGTTCCAAGTTCCAATAACTCCTAATAAAATCTTTCCTCTCCTTGCTAAATTCCGGCTGCTTGTGATAACGCATATCGTCTACGGCCTTCCTCAATGAAGCAGGATGATAAATTTTGCGGTAATTATCGTTAATAGCCGTAAGCGGAGATAGGTTTAAATTTTCAGGATTTAGATATACTAAAACCTGCGGGCTAAAGGCGAATGCCTCTATCGCTGCGGAACTGCTTCCTACCAAGACCGCATCACTTTTAGCTAAAAAATCGGAAATATGCCCCTGCTTAATCAAATAAAGGCTTTTGTCAAAATACCCGCCAGCCTCTTTGAATATATCTTCCGCTGTCAAAGAATGGTGGCTTTTAAGCCATATTTCCAAACCTTCCTCAATTCTTGGATAAGCATCCCTTACCAAATTAAATATTGCTTTTGATTCATTTAAATCTATGTTGGTACAAACTAATAAAACAAACTTATCTTTTTTATAGCCCCGGGCAGTATCTTCTATGGATAACTGTTTTTGCATATATGAAAACCTCAAGGTTTCCAAGTTAGAGGTATTGTCATAATATTTTTCAAGCATAGATTGCGGTATTTTTCCGCAGGCCGCGATAGATTCGGGCAGGGGAATTCCTCCAAGTTCACCTTTAAGCTTAATTTCGCCTTTAGAATGAAACATCTGCAAATGAAAGAGGGAAAAAGCAAAGTCTTGAAAACCTATAATTGGGAAATTATTGCCTGCCGCCCTGGATCCGGCAATAAAAGCATATTCCCAGCCCATCATCTCACAGCTATAAACGGCGCGTGAAAATCCCGATATCCGGCTAAGCATATCTTTAAAAGTCACGTACTGAAGTATCCCGTTAAGGTAATAACTTCCGCGCATTGATTCTTCCAAAGCTTCAATAAAAAATATCCCGGCAAAATTATTGCCGGTTATGCCGTCAATTATTCCCTCGTTCAGCCTTTTCTTTAAATACCGCCATATCGAAATCAAACGCGCATACTCAAACACTGCAATAAAAACAGCTTTAAGACGGATGAACTCCTGCCAAAAAAACATCTGTTCGTTATTTTCTATAAACTTCTTCGCGAGTTTTACTGCTTTTTTAAATGTGTAATTGTCAAATTCGGCATAGTTCAAGGCCCAAACGATATCTTTATCGCAAGCCTCACAAAGCCCCTGCAGCGGGCCGGCAAATTTGTTTCTGAATTTGACAGGTTGCCCTTCTTGCTCAATTAAAGAAGGAAAATAGGTGAAAAACAAAAGCGCATCATTAAATGCCATCCTTCTTTTCTTTAAGGGCGGCATAATAAGCCTTAAATAACCAACCATTAGGAATATTTTACATAGCGTCTGGGCCATCCTTAGGGAATTTATGCTTCTTAAAAACTTCCTAAAACGCGTTGTAAGTCCTTTCCCGGATAACCTTGTTCTGATAATCGTACAATTTACGCCGTGTTTATTTAAAATTTCCTCAAGCTGTTTTTGAAAAGCGGTATCTTTTAATGCCAGAAAAACAATTTTGCAGCTTGTGTCTTCAATTTGAGTCAATATCGCGGCAGTGCGCGCAATTTTAAAAAATGGCTGGCTTTTTGCCGTATCCTTATCAGATAATAAGCCAAACCACCAAGCCGATACGCCCTTATCCGATAATAGCATCCACTTATACACAGGGATTGAACCGATATTAAAATTTCCTATAGCGCCTGCCCAATCAATGAATTTTTCCCGATAGGCAAGTGTTTGCTGTTCAATTAATCCGGCTGAATCCAAAATATTAGCCGGCCTGCCTTGCGCATCCAGGCTTTCTTTAACAAGAAGAACGTCCTTGTAGCTTGCTGTCAATGGGAATAAATCAATATGTTTGTATCCTTTTTTAAAACAACTAAAAGAAAAAACGGCGTTATCGAATATCAATATTGAGTTGGACTCTGCGGTAATTGTCATTTTTCTCTGCTGATAACTTGTTTTAACTGCGTAAAATCCTTTATTTTTACACAGCCTATCCCTGCAAATACCGAATCTGCCGAAGATGTAACTGCAATAAATCTTAAAGAATTATCCTTTGCAGCCTCATAGTCGCTTAGGGCATCGCCAACATATATAACATCGCAAGAACGTAATTTTTCTTTTAGAAGTATATCTTTTACGGCTTCAGCTTTTTGGATTGGGGCGCCATAAATGCGTTTAAAAAAAACGCGGATATTTTTCCTCCGCGTTATCACTTGAATTTCTTCCTGCGGAGTAGCTGATACTAAGAAAAACTTAAACCTTGTTGCGTTGCCTTTAAGAAATTCATCCGCCCCTTTTATAAAAGGGGCATTTATGACATTCTCCACAACCATACTTTCAAATCGGCGGCATAATTCCCGGAAGGTTTCGCGGGAGAGCGGCTTATTTATTATTTCTTTATAAATATGCTTTAACTTTTCATACCTAGAAATACCTGCGTTATTCAAATGGTAACTAGTAACTTTGTCGACGATTTCTTTACCTTCATCCTCAAACAACCTGGCAAAAGCCTTTGTTTTAATATCAACCGAATCTACAATCACGCCGTCAAAATCAAAAATAAATGCCTTAATCATATCTAGAATTGCTTTTTTTTGCTTCCGCATGTATCTGATGTAAACATTCTAACAACCCCTGGCCCATATCTAAATAGTAGTGATTAACAAGCTTCTTGCCGATTTTAGGGGCAAAAGAATACGGTATATAGTCGTAATGATCGGGGTCTTTTTCTTTAGCAATTTCGATTTCAATTTTTTTACCCAGCATTTCCTCAACCATTGCTACTAATTCCTTAAACCTCATGGCATGATGGCCCGTAATAATTACATGCTGATTGCGGTACTCTCCGGATAAAATATCTACGCTTAGGCGCGCGGCGTCATTGACATTTATATATTCCCGCACTCCTTCCGCGCTGCCCGTACAAGTTATCCTGCCTGTTTCCAAGGCCTGCTTTAAATAGCGGTAAATGCTGTTTCCGGAGCCAGACCTAGCGCCATACAATGTTCCGTAGCGCATAACGGTAAAATCTAAGCCGAAGCGGCGCTGGTATTCTTCGATATATATTTCTGCCGCCTGTTTGCTGCAACGGTAAAATCCGCCTTTCTGGCTGTAAACATAAATAGAACTCGCGTAAATAAAGCGCTTGGCCTTTGCTTTTATTGCCCCATCCATAATATTCATATTGCCGATTACATTCATTTCAACGGTATGTTGAGGATTGGTTTTATTGTCGTCAAGCCGGGAGATACCCGCAAAATTATACACGTAATCACAGCCTTTTATACTGGACACTACTAGCTTTTTATCTAATATGTCGCCGACAATCATCTTTTGAGATTTTCGCAGATAATCTGACGGCTTCAAGTCATAAATAACAACATCATGGCCTGCCTCGCTTAATGTGTCGGCTACGTGGCTGCCGATGAAACCAGAACCGCCAAAAACCATTGTTTTCATTAAACCCCCTCCAGTCCTTTCAAAATATTCACTACAGCCTGCCTTTCCATTTCTATCCTGGCTTCCTGGGCATAAGAGCCAATATGAGGAGTCAAGATAACATTGTTTAATTCAGCAAGCTTGCCTTTATACGGCTCATCTTGAAAAACATCCAGAGCTGCCGCGGACAAATGGCCTTCTTTTATAGAATTATAAAGAGCGCTTTCATCTATTAACCCACCACGGGATGTATTGATTAAATAAGACCCGCTTTTCATCCGAGCCAACTCTTTTTCTGCTAGGAATCTTTTCCCTGCTTTCTCCGGCGGGCAATGAAGGGTTATTATATCCGCCCAAGCCAGCAAATCCCACATTGGCTTAAAGGTATAAGCGGAATTTGCATCCTTAATGTTGATATCGTAATATGCGATATGGACGGCAAAAGGGCATAATAATTCAGCTACCTTCCTGCCAATCCTGCCGAATCCGACAATCCCGATGTTTTTTCCTTTAAGCAGGTTGCCCGTATATTTAAGCCAAATACCGTTTCGCACTTGCCTATCTGTCAAGCTTACCCCGCGTAATAAATTTAGCATAAGGCCGACTGCCAATTCTGCCACTGCCAAAGTAGGCGCGTCGGGAGTATTAAATACTTTAATCCCCATCTCTTTAGCGGCCGCTAAATCAATATTATCCACGCCTGCTCCGCAGCGGGATATGGCCTTCAAATTGCTAAACTTCTGTAATACCTCCCTGCTATATTCTTCGGTTCCCGCAATAATGCCTGCGGAATCGGAAGCAAATTTAATTATCTCAAGAGAGGCAAGCTTTCTTCCTAACGTATTAAATAAAACTTCGTTTCTGCCTGAATTTTCTAGCAAGCTTCGAGTATCTTTTCCAAAAGAAGTGGCCGCAATAAAAATTTTTGCCATTTATCCTCCGACCTTGGCCAATGCCTGCTTTATCTTTCTGCCAATTATCCTTGTCGCTTTCATTTTCCGGAATTTTCTGAATAGAAAACCGAATAAAATATTATCTTCCAACAACTTATAACGCCTCCCCCAAATGATATTCTTTAACTTAAGCGGAGCGCTATCCTTATAAACCAAATAATGAAAATTGTTATACAATTTCATAAGCGCGGAATTACTTATCGTAGGCAAAACAAGCCTTGATTGCGCCCTATCAAAGAAACGGCGGGAATCCACAGCTCGCAGGAAACCTTTTTCACGGCAATAATCGCCTAATTCCGTCCCCTCATAAGGGCTATAGATATTAAGCCCGATGACTGCCGGATTCATTTTTTTATTAAAATCTATAGTCTCTAAAATCGTGTTTTCGGTATCCCCGGGAACGCCTATAATGCTCACCGAAAGAGTATCAATCCCTGCCTCACGCGCCCAGTTAAACGCATTCGTTAACTGCTCTTTAGTAATGTTGCGCCGCATTACCACATTCCGTATATGGTCGTTGGCAGATTCTACCGATAAAAGAATGCTATAACAGCCGGCACCTTTTAATTTAAAAAGGGTATCACGCGTACAGACATCCGGCCTTATATGGCACATAAACGGGATATCAAACCTCTGTTTATACTTGGATAAAAACTCATCCAGCCACAGGTTATTTAATATGAATAAATCATCGATAAAATAAAGCCGGCTGAACTTATACCAAGATTTTAACCTGCTTATTTCTTCAATGCTCCTATCTACACTATTATATCTTATAAGATTTCTATCCTCATTATATACGCGGGCAATCGCGTGATTAGCGCAATAACTGCAAAGAAAAGGGCAGCCTCGGCTGGTCATCACCGTAGCAGTGCCGTCGCACTCGTCTATTATGGATTGATAGCGGTAAATCTCCCTATCGGGAAAAGGCAGCTCCTCTAGGTTTTTAACTCTCGGCCTTAGTTTATTCCGCACAAGCTTGCCGTTATAGATGTAGCAGAAATTATCCGTATCCTTATAAGAGCCTTTATTCACAACAGCTGAAACAAAATCCGCAAATGAAAATTCGCTTTCACCTATAAAGATGCCGTCAAAATACATAGCAGAATAAAGGCAATCAGGAAATATAGTAGGGTGGACTCCTCCGCATACAATGAGGCCGCCATACACCTTTCTTATCGCCTTTGCTAAGTCGCAGACGAAGACAAATTGAGAAGATACCGCGGTAAAAGCTACGACCTTTGGCCGGTATCTCAATACGGCCCTTATAACGTTTCTATAATCCTTAATTGTATTGACGACTTCTAATTTCGCGGAAAAGCCATTACTTTTAAGGACGCTGGAGAGATAGCCTATGCCAAAACTATATGTATCAACGTGAAAGCCATTCACGTTTGTATATACGAATAAAACATCGACACAATGAGCATCTGCCATCTTTTGCTACTTTCCGATCTTCTCCAGTTGGAAATCGATTGTTTTCCTGATCCCAGCCTTAAGGCCGATTTTTGGCTCCCAAGCCAATTCTTTTTTAATCAGCGAAATATCCGCGACAACTCCGAATTGATCTCCGGGCGTACCTTCTTCATGCTTAACCGTATAATCTGCCGTTTTGAAGTACTTCTTAAGGCTGCTGATTAGATATTTAACTTTTGTCTTCTCTCCACTTGCAAGATTGTAGATTTTCCCGTAAGAAATAGGTTCTTCAAGAGATTTAAACCACGCCTCTACTACGTCATCAATATAAACAAAATCCCGGAATCTTTCTTCTGATCCCTTTATGACTACCGGAGTTTTTTCTAAAAAGTAGGAAAGATAAATACTTAACATCCCCTGCATCTTATTTTCCAAATTCTGCCCCGGGCCATAAACGCTAAACATCCGAAAAATTGTGGTATTCATGCCCAAAGACTGATAAAGCTTAATATACCCCTCGGCAGAGATTTTTGCCGCGGCGTAAAAACTTCTAGGATTTAAAGGATGCGCCTCATTTACGGGGAGATAACAGGGATCTCCGTATACGCTCATCGAACTGGCATACATGAAACGCGCCACCTTTTTTCTCTTAGCATATTCTAATAGGCGAAAAGTGCTCAAGGCATGGCTGCAAAAATCATAATACGGGTCTTTAAAAGAAGCTTCGCCGGATGATTGCCCGGCAAGATGAAAAATAGCATCACAGGAAATGCCGTTAATAGCTTCATAGGAAGAGTTTTTACCCAAGTCTAATTTTATAAACTCCGCTTCCTTAGGGATATTTTCTTCTTTGCCTGTAGATAAATTATCGATAACGGCTACTTTATAGCCTTGCGCTAACAGGCGCCGCGCAATGTGAGAACCGATAAAGCCTGCCCCGCCGGTAACTATAACGCGCTGTTTTTTTCTCATAAATTCTTCCTTATCCAGTATTCAACCAAAGGAACCTGCCATTCGTAGTCCACATCGCAGCCTCCCCATTGTTTTAAAGGAAAGATCTTCCTGCCCATCCATTTTTGCGGCAAAAGGCCGTTAGAAATATTTTCCAGACAACGCGGCCGCACAATAGACGCGCTCATATCCGCGAACCAAACATCGCCCTGAGAATCCCTGTCGCAATTAAGGCTGGCCGGGTCGCCAAAGGCCTCAAACGGGACAAAAGGCTTAAGCAGGCCGTCTTGAGCTATCCTGCGCGCCCGCAAAGGGCTCCACATATTATATTTTGATACCGTAACACAGGAGTCGAAATCCGGATTATTTCTCAACGCCTCAATGCCGCTATCGAGCGTCTGGGCAAGGATTGTGGGCGCATTGCAGAATAATAAAACCATTAATTCCACATCGATCTTCAAAATATCTTTAATATGTTTGTAACCGTGCACAAAGACATCTTCGCCCAAGGCTTCTTTAGTGCATAATTCAGCCGGGCGATCAATAATTTTTACTTTGTAATCCGCGGCAATCTCTTTCATCTTTTTTGAATCCGTAGATAAGTATACCTCATTTATATTTTTTGCTTTAAGGGCAGCTAAAAGCGGATAAACCATCATCGGCTTGCCTAATACCGGAAAAATATTCTTATTAGGAAAACCCACACTGCCTTCTCTGCCTATTAGAAGAGCGATCACTTTACTCATTTTTTATATCTCTTTCTTGAGATTGTCCTGATATTGAATGTGATAATACTTTTCGTATATGCCTTTTTTATCTATCAAATCCCTGTGCGTGCCCTCTTCAACCACCCTGCCCGCCTCAATAACCACTAATTTATCGGCAATGCTAACCGTGGAAAACCTGTGCGCAATAACAATAATTGTCTTTCGCCCTCCAAGCTCTTGTATTGACTTTTGGATAAGCTGTTCGGATTCACTGTCAAGGGCGCTGGTGGCTTCATCAAGAATTAGTATCTGCGGATCACGGATCAAAGCCCGCGCCAAGGCAATCCTCTGTTTTTGCCCACCGGAAAGCCTCATCCCCCGTTCTCCGACTACGGTTTCGTATTTATCCGAAAGGCCCATAATAAACTCATCGGCATAAGCGAGTCGCGCTGCCTTTATAACTTCTTCCTTCAGGGCATCGGGCTTGCCGTAAAGAATATTGTTATATACTGTATCATGAAATAAATAAGCATCCTGCTCAACAATGCATATTAGTTTATGCCAATCCCTGCGCCTAGTATCCCGCAAATCCATGCTATCGACTGCAATTCGCCCTTTATCCGGATCGTAATAACGCATCAAAAGCCCGATTAAGGTGGTTTTCCCAACACCCGAACCGCCTAAAATTGCCGTAGTTTTGCCTTTTTCTATTCCAAAAGAACAGCCCTTAAGCACATAATCGTCTTGCGCATTATATCTAAACCATACATCCTCAAAAACTATTCCATTAGTAATGCTACTGCACTCAAGTTGCCCGTCTTTCAGGTATATTTTATCTTCCCGGCGGATAAGCTCCCCTGCTTTAGTAAAATGAGGAAGTAACCCCACAAACTGCATATAATTACTATTAGCCGCCTTTATCTTGGATATCAAACGGCTAAAAATATAGAAGAATGCTACCAGCCCCGCAATATTGATATGAAAAAACCCGACCGCAATAAGAGTAAGAATAACGGTTAAGGCCAACAAAAATGGTTCCGTGTATAAGTTTGCCTTTATGATATTGGTTTGGATATTGGAAAGCATTTTGTTGGAATCCAAGCACAATGCCTCAAACTGCCGCTGATGAATTTCTTCCGCATTAAATGATTTTATAGTCTTAATACCGCCTAATTTATCTGCCAAAAAAGATATAAACCTGTCGGCTATTTCTTTTGATTCTTTACCATGAGAAAAGGCAAGCCTGAAACGCGGCACAATAAAAAAATAGGACAATGCCGATAAAATACAAGCAGAAAACATCAATACCCAAGATAACAGCGAATTGATATATATGTACACTAAACAAAAGGCCACGCTAACAATAAACTGAATACCATAATAAAGAGCCGCGGCTGCATCTAATGTTGAAATATGTACAGTTGAGATAAGGTCGCCGATTTTCTTATTATAATAATATTTTAGCGGCACATCCATAAGGTTACGAAATACATCTTTGCGCAATTCATAGGTTACCTTCAACTCTAAAAGATTAGTCAAATATTGCTGTAATCCTATTACTAAAAACCCCAGGATCATAATCGCGCCGAATATAAGCAGTAAACTCTGAAAACTGGCTTGCACATGCAGCAAATTACACAAACCCATGGCATATTTCATAAAAATACCGGAAGATGAGCCCTTTTCCAACGAATTCATAAGCGGAATAATCATACCTACGCCCAGCCCTTCTAAGGCTGAAGCTACTAATAAAGCAAAGATGTTCGCCGCCACCAACACCCTATGCTTCTTTAAATATGCTAAGGCTAAGGCTAAGCTTTTTTTATCGATGTTGTTTTTCATTGATTTTGAATAACCCCGGAGATTAAATCAACAACATTCCGCGTACTTTTGCCTGTCTTTAGGAAGTTCCTTATCTTAACGCTTCTTTTATTTTTCATAAATAGCTTAAGTTTTCTCAAGACTTCCCTGCTATTTTCAAGAGATTTAATTAACCCTAACCGGGATAAAATCAGCGGGTTTTCAACCTTTAAATTTGGCTGTATACTCAGGATATTTCTTTTCATCAGATATGCCTCAACAAGCATAAGAGAAAACATTCCGCAAACAATATCAGACAAAGCTATAATCTTTCTGGGCTCTTCCCTGTTGGAAACCGCCACCCGCAGATACCCGTTATCCTGGCTAAACTCGGCATAAGCTGATATTGCCTCTTTTGGGTGCGGCCGGATAATTAACAAAATCTTACTCTCGTTATTAAATTTCTTTAAAGCAGAAAGCAAAATCTTCAATGCCTCAAATTGTGTGTAGCCCAGGAAGCTTTTACTTCTGGAGTCTGTGCCAAACGATTTATCAATAGCCTGCGAAAAGAAGCTTACAACTACCGTATCCGCGCTGACTCCGTAACGCGCCAATAATTTAGATTTATCCTGGCGCGTATATTTTTTTGCCTCCCTGCCTAAATCATCAAAATAAGGATTCCCGGTAACTACAATCCTCTCTTCAGGAATATTCTCCTTTTGCATTTGCGCCTGAACGAAATCATCAGAAACGCAGATATAATCTGGCAAATAGCGCAGGTTTTTTCGATTTACAGTATCGGTAAAACGCAGGGAATAATTAAACCAAGAATCAAATACGGCTATGGTTTTTATCCTCCTCTTGCGGCTCTCTTCCACCAGGGCATCCTCAAGGGAAAAACCCAGGCTTGTGCCTAATAGGACAATATCCGGCCTCACCCCGTCAAAGATAGCATGTACATTATCGAAATCTTTCTTTTCTATTTCACGAAAGCCGGCATTTTTCTTTTTTAGCATCTTTGCGCTATAACTAGACGCATAGAGATTTACTTTATAACCGCTAGCGCGCAGGCTGCAAACAACCGGATAAATAGCGTTACATCCGCCAACATCTTGACAGGCAGCAATTATTTTAAGGTTTTTTCTCATAAGCTATAAGCTCTTTAATATTATCCTTGATTTTCCTTAAGGCCTTAATAAATAAATCAATATCTTTTCTGTTACGCGCAGTATGTGTAATTCCTGAAAGCAAAAGCTCTTTATTATATAGCCTCTCGGAAATCGGACACAACCCTTCTTGATATTTATAGCCGGATCTATGCATTACGGATAAATACGGGTCTTTCCCTAAATCTGTATTCCTGTAGATTGATTGAAGATAAATCGGCTTTACATAACCTTCATTTAACAAAAAGCCCTCTGCCGCCATAGCTTTAGCTACAGTAGAACGTTTGATCCCTAAATTCTCAATTTTATACCTAAAAGGAAAACGATAATAGACCGTTTTAATTGTTTTTAGCGGTTTATATGGGATAAGCCAATCAAATCCTTTAAGCCTCGAAGTCAGGTATCGCGCATTTCGAATCCTTATGGCATTTAAACCATCCAACTTATTAATTTGCGCAGCGCTGATAGCTGCTTCAACTTCGGTCATCTTATAATTCCAACCAAGAAGATTAATCTTATCCGGATTATCCATCTCATCAATCACAGCCTCTGCGTGATTTCTGATAAGGCGTAATTTTAAAACAAGTTTAGAATCATTGGTTATGGCTACCCCGCCTTCGCCGCATTGAATGACTTTATGCCTGTTTAAACTGAATACGCCGATATCGCCGAATCCACCCACAGGCTTTCCTTGATAAGCCGCTCCAGGGGATTGAGCACAATCTTCAAGGACTCGAAGTTTGTATTTTCCGGCTATACGCATGATCTTATTCATTTCCGCAGGATTGCCAAAAAGATGGACTACAATTATGGCTTTGGTTTTGCGGGTTATTAATGGCTCTATTTTATCGGCATCAAGGCAGAAGTTATTAATATCCACGTCTACAAAAACCGGAACCCCTGAACAGGCAAGGACCGCCCCTGCCGTAGCAGACATAGTATATGGCGGCAAAATCACTTCATCTCCAGGAGATATTCCTAAAGCATAAA
>CAKKQA010000052.1 GCA_919901925.1 Omnitrophica bacterium GWA2_41_15
TACTCCAAAGACGATGAGGAAGGGTTGATTTTAAAAGGTTATATCGCCTTTCTTGACCCGCCTAAACCGACGACTAAAAAAGCGATTGAAACGTTGAAGAATCTGGGAATAGAATTTAAGGTCTTAACCGGCGACAACGAATTGGTGACCAAGAAAATATGCTCCGATGTCGGCATAGACGTAAAAGGGTTGATAACCGGCGATGTCGTGGAAAAAGCAAACGATGATGAGCTTAAGGAATTGGTAAAAACAGTTTCTGTTTTTGCCCGGCTTTCTCCTTTGCAGAAAGAAAGGGTGATCCACGCCTTACGTAAGAATGGCCATACCGTGGGTTATTTAGGGGACGGCATAAACGACGCGCCCTCTTTAAAAGCGGCGGATGTCGGGATTTCCGTGAATAACGCGGTAGATATTGCCAAGGAATCCGCGGATATAATCCTTTTGAAGAAAAGTTTGCTGGTGCTTGAAGACGGCGTGTTAGAAGGAAGAAAGACATTCGGCAATATCCTGAAATATATCAAGATGGGCGCCAGCTCCAACTTCGGAAATATGTTCAGCATGACCGGAGCCAGCATTTTGCTTCCGTTTTTGCCGATGCTTCCCATACAGATACTTTTAAATAACTTTCTTTACGATGTCTCGCAAACCGCGATTCCTTCGGATGAGGTGGATAAAGAATATGTTCTAAAAGAAAGGCCTTGGAATATAGGATATATCAAAAAGTTTATTATTTTTATCGGGCCAATCAGCTCTTTATTTGATTTTATAACCTTCGGCGTGTTGATCTGGGTCTTTCACGCTCCCCAGGCGCTGTTTAATACCTGCTGGTTTTTGGAATCCCTCTGCACCCAGACGCTGGTCATCCATGTTATCCGCACCGGAAAGGTCCCCTTTATCGAAAGCAAGCCTAGCCAGTTCTTGTTGTTTACTTCCATATATATAGTTACCGTAGCGTTGTTTATACCATTTACTCCCTTGGGGAGTTATTTTGGTTTTGTCCAGCCGCCGGCGGGATTTTTCGCCGCGCTTTTTCTGATTGTTACCGCCTACTTATTTTTAGTGCATTTTGTTAAGGCCTGGTTTATTAAAAAATATGGCTATGAGTAAGACTCCGCCTAAAATATGAACCACGCATTTGACCCGGGGAATATAACCGGCCTTTCTGAAAATGAAGCCGCCTTGAGGCTGAAAAAAGAAGGATATAACGAACTTCCCTCCCAAAAGAAAAAAAACATATTCCTTATAATTTTTAATGTTGTGCGCGAACCGATGCTGCTTTTACTTATCGGCAGCGGCCTGGTTTATCTGGCGCTCGGGGAGCCGAAAGACGCGATGATGCTGCTTTCTTTTGTCTTCGTGGTTATCGGCATCACCTTTTATCAGGAGCGTAAAACCGAGCGGGCGCTTGAGGCATTGCGCAATCTTTCCAGCCCAAGGGCATTGGTTATCCGCGGCGGAAAGCAGATAAGGATCGCCGGAAGAGAAGTGGCCAGGGACGATATTTTGATTTTAAGGGAAGGCGACCGCGTGCCGGCGGACGCGGTGGTTTTATCCTGCAGTAATTTATCCGTTGATGAGTCTTTGCTGACCGGCGAATCTTTGGCAGTGCGTAAATCCGAATGGAACGGAAGTGCCGCGGCAAAACATCCCGGCGGAGACGACCTGCCGTTTGTTTATTCAGGGACGCTGGTGGTCGCGGGGCGAGGGGTGGCAAAAGTTTCTTCTGTCGGCAGTCATACGGAAATGGGCAAGATTGGCGTGGCGCTGGAGAAAATCCAGGAAGAGGATACCTTACTAAAAAAAGAAACGGCAAAGATAGTGCGTAGTTTCTCGGTTGCCGGCATCATCTTGTGCCTTTTGGTTGTGGTTATATACGGGGTGACCAAAGGCAATTGGTTAAGCGGTATCCTTTCCGGCCTGACCTTAGGCATGGCAATGCTGCCGGAGGAATTTCCGGTTGTCTTGATTATATTTCTGACCCTGGGAGCCTGGCGCATTTCCAAAAGCAAGGTTCTTACCCGTCGGGCAAGCGCGATTGAGACACTGGGCGCGGCCACGGTTTTGTGCGCGGATAAAACTGGAACTCTTACTTTAAACACAATGCGCCTGGCAGGGCTTGATTGCGCGGGCAGGTATTATGACGTTAATTCGCAAATATCAGAGTCATTGCCCGAGGCTGTGCATGGATTGATAGAATACGGGATTTTAGCCAGCCAGCAGGATCCTTTTGACCCGATTGAAAAGGAAATGAAGCGCATTGGCGAACATTATCTTTCCGCCACCGAGCATATTCATAAAAACTGGGCGTTGATCAAGGAATATAATCTTTCAAAACAATTACTCGCTCTTTCGCACGTCTGGGAATCGCCGGATAAACAGCATTATGTTATCGCGGCCAAGGGTTCGCCCGAGGCTATCGCCGATCTCTGTCATTTTACCCCTAAGCAGAATCAGGAGTTGATGAAATCAATAGAGGAGATGGCCGCGAAAGGCCTGCGGATTTTAGGGGTTGCCAAGGCGCTTTTTAAAAAGGTTTCTTTGCCGGATATCCAGCATGATTTTGTTTTTGAATTTGTCGGCCTGCTTGGTTTTGTCGATCCCTTGCGGCCTACGGCTGTGGGCGCTATTAAGGAAGCGCATAATGCGGGTTTGAGGGTAATCATGATTACCGGCGATTATCCCGGCACAGCTGTGAATGTTGCAAAGCAGATAGGGCTGAAAAACGCGGAGCAATGTATCACCGGCGCTGAATTAGAGAAAATGGGTCATTTACAGCTTCGGGAAAGGATAAAAACAATCAATGTGTTCGCGCGGGTCGTCCCCGAACAAAAACTGGCGATTGTCAACGCCCTTAAAGCCAATGGAGAAATTGTGGCGATGACCGGCGACGGCGTTAATGACGCCCCGGCGCTTAAGGCGGCGCATATAGGCATAGCGATGGGGGAAAGGGGCACAGACGTTGCCCGCGAGTCATCGGCGTTGGTTTTGCTGAACGACGATTTTTCTTCTATCGTGCACGCGGTGCGTTTAGGCAGGAGGATTTTTGATAACCTCAAAAAAGCTATCGCTTATATTCTTTCCGTGCATGTGCCTATCGCGGGAATGTCTTTTTTGCCGGTGTTATTACAACTTCCGATAGTGCTTTTGCCGGCGCATATCGCTTTCCTCGAGTTGATTATCGACCCGGCGTGTTCGACGGTATTTGAGTCCGTGCCCGAAGACAAGAATATTATGAATAAGCCGCCGAGAAACCTGCGCCATCCGCTGTTTGACAGGAAAGCAGTTGTTTTAAGCCTCTTGCAGGGTATAAGCATATTGGCTGTGGTTTTTCTGGTGTATGCCTGGGCGCTATATACGAAGAAAGGCGAACCCGAGGCAAGGACATTGGCCTTTACTACTTTAGTGTTCGCGAATATAATATTGATTATCACAAACATTTCCTGGTCGGAAAATCTGTTTGAAATTTTAAAGAAAAAAAACAATGCTTTATGGTGTATGTTGGCAATGACATTGATAGCGCTGGGGGCGGTGCTTTACGTGCCGTTTCTGCGCAGCCTTTTTCATTTCACTTTTTTAACAATTGATGACGTGAGCATTACTTTGGTCAGCGGTTTCATGAGCCTGTTATGGTTCGAAGGCCTAAAAGCCCTAAACCACAAACCCCAATCTTAGGGGTCAGGTCCAAAACACGGTAGGGACCAGGTCCAAAACGCGGTTGAGAAGTGTCCCCAAGTAATG
>CAKKQA010000053.1 GCA_919901925.1 Omnitrophica bacterium GWA2_41_15
TTGGTTATTACCTCTACACAGATGCTGGAGAGTATGACTGAAAATCTTCGTCCTACCCGCGCGGAGGTAACGGACGTAGCTAACGCTATAATTGACGGGACTGATTTTGTTATGCTTTCTGCAGAATCAGCAGTGGGGAGATACCCGGTTGAGACAGTTGGTATGATGAACAATATCATAAAATTTACGGAAAAATATTTAAAGGCGGAAAGCTATGGCCATTAAGATAGCAGATATTATTAAAGAATCGCGGCATTCCTTGTCAGTTGAAGAAGCTATCAAGAGAATCGGTGATTATGTGAAATTGGATTCTGGCGAGGAAGGTTATGTCGTAGATATAAATTGGCGCACCACCAAGATTAGAATGCTGACTAATAATGTGGTTTTAGTGCCTAATGAAAAATTGACCAAGGCCATTATTACAAATTACTATCTTCCGGACAAAGAGTTTGCAGTTTTAGTTAATTTAGGAGTTCACTATAATAGCGACTTAAAAAAGGTAGAAAAAATCACCCCTGATGTAGCTAAGGAAGTAATGGAAAAAGTACCGGGGGGCGTGCCGGAGTTTGAACCGTTTATCCGGTATCATACCTTCGGAGATTCTAGCATTAATTTCACCGTTAAGGGCAAAGGAATTTGTGGACCAATATTTAATTAAGCATGAATTTATCAAAAGGCTCCATGAGCGTTACGCTAAAGAAGGGATAGTAATAACTTGTCCGATCAGAGCTATAAACTACGAACAGGAGAAGTCAGGTTAAAATGTTTGTTCTATCTAATCTTTTGATTGCTATAGCCCGCATTTTAGATGTTATTCTTACCATGCTTTATTGGCTTATATTAATTCGGGCATTAATTAGCTGGGTAAACCCGGATCCCCATAATCCAATAGTGCAATTTTTATATAAAACAACCGAACCCATGCTTTATCCTATAAGGAAGATTCTTCCTCTGGGTTTAAGGTTTGGTATTGACATATCGCCCATAGTTGCTTTTTTGGCAATTATGTTTTTGAAGTCATTTTTGGTAATGACATTATTAGATTTGGCAATAAAATTGAAATAAAGGAAGGAAGAATAATGAAAAGAACCCTTTTGTTTATCTTGCCGATTTTAATTATTGTGGCTATTGGATTCACAATATTTGGCATAATCCAGGTTCGCTTTACAGAAGAAAAGCTGATGGACGACCTTAAGAGAAAGGCTAAAACCGTGGATGAAAGCATGGAAGTGTCAGCCCGGTATATCCTTATAAATAATGATTTAAGGTCTGCCCGCCGCCTGGTGGAGAGCTTTCAGAAAAGAGAGAGGCTGCAGGGCTGTGCTATTTACGATAAGGACGGCCAGATTTTAGCCATAACCGAGCGTATTACCGAATGGAAACTGAAAGAAAAGCCTTATCTAAAGGATGCCCTGGCTACAAAAAATTCCCGCGGAGCGATAGAAAAGTTTGGTGATTATTCTGTATATAGCTACGTCTTACCTGTTTTGGATGATGAGAACAACGTGCTGGGGTTGCTAGAAGTTATCTATGATACTTCATATCTATTTACAACTTTAACCGAGCTGTGGAGAAAAATAAGCATTACCTTGATTATCCTTATATCGATGATAACTCTCGTTGCGTTCCTCATCCAGAGACAAATATTTATTATGCCTGTGCGCAGGTTGACCGAATGGTTTGCTCATTTTCAGAGGGGCGATACCGACAAATTACGCCCCTTTAAAGAAAAAGGTGAATTCGGAAAGCTGGTCAGTGAAATTGAGCAGATCGCCCTGGGCTTAAGGGTGGCACGAAAGGTAGTAAGCGAAGAAGCGCATGTGCGTTTCCAGAAAGAAGACGTATGGACGCAGGCCAAACTCAAGGATTTAATACATGCCAAGTTAGGAGATAACGCCCTGTTCGTTGTATCAAACAGAGAGCCTTATATGCACGTTATGGATGAAACGTCCGGCAGCATTAAATGTATCCGGCCTGCCAGCGGAGTAGTTACTGCCATAGACCCCATATTACGTGCTTGTGGCGGGACCTGGATTGCCCACGGCAGCACTGAAGCCGATAGAAAATTTGTTAATTCTAAAGATAAGCTCGGCGTTCCTCCGGAAGACATCCGGTATATATTAAAAAGAGTTTGGCTGACAAAAGAGGAGGAAGAAGGATATTACTACGGTTTTGCCAATGAGGGATTATGGCCGCTTTGTCATGTTACCCATACGCGGCCTATCTTTCGCGAGGCTGACTGGCAGATGTATAAAAAAGTAAACCAGAGATTCGCCGACAGTATTTTAGAGGAACTGCCGGCAAAGGACCCCTTCGTATTTATTCAGGATTACCATTTTACTCTTCTGCCAAAAATGCTTAAAGATAAGCGGCCGGATGCGAGGATTGCGCTTTTCTGGCATATCCCCTGGCCTAACCCGGAAGTTCTTGCAATCTGTCCTTATCAGCAGGAAATTCTGGATGGCATGCTTGCCTGCGACTTAATCGGTTTCCATGTCCAGTATCACTGTAATAATTTTATCGATACCGCAAACAGGCTGGTCGAATGTCGCGTGGATACGGAGAAATTTAGCGTAGTCAGGGCGAATAAAGAGACGTTAATCAGGGCTTTTCCCATTAGCGTGAACGGCTATATTTCCGGGAAATTAAAAGATACCGACAAGGAACAGATGAATAAAGTTCGGGACGAATTTAAGCTGAAAGATAAAATAGTCGGCGTGGGCGTGGAGAGGATTGATTACACCAAAGGGATAGTTGAGCGTATTCTGGCAATCGATAGATTCCTGGAGAAAAACCCCGAATATAAAAATAAATTCGTGTTTATACAGTTAGCCGCACCCAGCCGGACTCACATTAAACGTTATCATGAACTAATTGGCGAGATCGACGAATTAGTAGAGAAGAAAAATTGGAAATATTCAGATTGGGACTGGAAACCGATTATTTATCTAAAACGCCACTTTTCACCCGAGGAAATCAGGCCTTACTATGCCCTGGCTGATTTCTGTATAGTTAGTTCGCTACATGACGGAATGAATCTGGTAGCAAAAGAATACGTAGCTTCCAGGGGCGACTGTAGCGGGGCGTTGATCTTGAGCAAATTTACGGGGGCATCCAGGGAATTAACCGACGCCGTATTGATTAACCCTTACTCTATAGAAGAATTTGCAGACGCGATAAAGTTTACCGTCGAAATGCCCGAAGATGAAAAAAGAAGGCGCATGGAAAACATGCGTAAGATAGTCTCTGAAAATAATATCTACAAGTGGGCAGGGAATATCATTACGGAACTGACTGCTTTGAAGAAAACTTAAGACAAGGATTAAACAATGCGCTATTTCTATCAAGACTGGAGTGCCATAAAAGGTAAGCTAAAAGGGAAATTTCTATTTCTTTTTTTAGATTACGACGGTACGCTTGCGCCTATAGTTAAAACGCCGGAGGTGGCCACTATCTCTAAAGAAACTAAACTTCTACTTTTTGAACTATCAGAGAATCCGTGTTGTAAAATAGCCGTTATCAGCGGCAGGTCGCTAGAGGATATAAAGAAAAAACTTGGCCTAAACAATATTATCTATTCCGGTAATCACGGCCTGGAAATACAGGGACCGCAGATTCGATTTGTGACACAGATTTCCGAAAGCTATAAAAAGACTCTCGAACAAATAATGAAAGATTTAAATAAAAAAATATCTCCCTTTAAAGGGGCTTTTATAGAAGATAAAGGGTTTTCGTTGGCGCTTCACTTTCGCCTCGTAAAGTCCAAATTTGTCCATTTGGTGAAAACCGCTTTTCACGAAACAGTAATTCTGCACTTAGTGAAGAATAAAATAAAGATTAGGGCAGGCAAAAAAATACTTGAAGTCAGGCCGATTTTAGAATGGGATAAAGGCAAAGTTGTTTTGTGGCTTTTAGCCAGACAGAAATTTATCAGATCCGGCTGCGAAGTTTTTCCTATTTATATAGGCGATGATTCAACTGACGAGGATGCCTTTAAAGCGCTTAAACATATTGGGATCACTATCTTTGTAGGTAACCCTAAGCCTTCTCATGCTCAATATTATCTTGAAGATACCAATGAAGTTAAAGAATTTTTAAAAAGGATTATTATAATGCAAAGGGAAAATATATGCCAGAGCAAATAAAAGCTAAAGAGCCATTTAAGTTTTATACAAGGCTGCATTTGTCAGAGCTGACCGGCCTAAGGGCAACTACGTTAGGGCAACTGGCAGGCCTCATCAAGAAGGTTCCTGGCTCAAGCATATATCATCATACTCATCGGTTTTTGCAACAACATCAATATTTATCACCTGAGCCGCCGAACGATTTTGCCTATTGGGTAACGGAAATCCTGGGCGAAGATGAGTTAGGGGAGAAGTTAGCCAGTATAGACACCATTCAATATTCTACAATACGAGCCTTAAGAGAAAAAATCGTGTCCACTATTGAAGGGCATCTTAAAAATAACGTACTTGCAAAATTAAGGTTCGCCAGAAGCCAAGAGGAATTTTACTTTATGAAATCAGTAAGCTTTGTTCTGCCTACGGGGTACAGTGCGGTGGATTTGAAAGAATTTACTGAAGCCTTGCGCAAAATTACCATCGATTCCATATATTTCCATATTTTTGAGGCACGCTTAAGGCTTGAGCGTGGGGGGAATGATTTTTCGAATTGGATTGAGGATTCATTAGGGGACAAAGGATTAGCAGATGAAATCTCGAATCTTGATCCTTATACGCAGACACTGGAAAATCTCAGGAATGCACTCATAAGAATTCTTGAAAAGAGGATGGGCACGCAATGGCGCACATAAAAGAATATATCCCCATTGTAGGGCGGTCCATTGTTGACGACTTGCAGCTTATCGCCGATAAACTGCAAGGCAAAACAATCCAACATATTAATTCTACGGCTGTGGGCGGAGGGGTAGCTGAGATATTAAACCGCATGGTGCCTCTTTTGAAAGAGCTAGGTGTTGATACGCGATGGGATGTGATTAAAGGCGGTGAGCAGTTCTTTGAGATAACTAAAAAGTTTCATAATGCCTTACACGGCAGGCCAGAGATAATAAATCAGCATGACTTCGATGCCTTTATGGAAACTACCCAAAAGAACATTGAAGAAGTAGATATATCCGGTAATATTGTTTTCGTCCATGACCCGCAGCCGATTGGGTTAGTAAAAAAGAAATCCGGAAATAAATGGATTTGGCGTTGCCATATCGATGTATCAAACCCTAACCAGAAAGTCTGGAAATTCCTCAGGGGTTTTATTGATCAATATGATTCTGCAGTATTTTCAGCCCCTAGCTTCTCGCAACATTTGCCAATAAGGCAGTTTTTGATTTCTCCTTCAATCGACCCCTTAAGCGATAAAAACAAAGAGTTGCCTCAGGAAACAATTGACGAAGTCTTGCAAAAATACGGCATAACTAAGGATAAACCTATATTGACGCAAATTTCGCGCTTTGACCGGCTAAAGGACCCTCTCGGAGTTATCGAAGCCTATCAACAGGTAAAGCGCCATATTGATTGTCAGTTGATTTTAGCCGGAGGCGCTGCAAGCGACGACCCCGAGGGTTTAAGGGTTCTTGAAGAAGTTAAAGAAAAGGCAAAAAATGACCGGGATATCCATATTCTGTTATTACCTCAAAATGATATTGAAGTAAATGCTCTTCAGCGGGTAGCAACCATTATAATCCAGAAATCTCTCAAAGAGGGATTCGGCCTGACGGTTTCCGAAGCGCTGTGGAAAGCAAAACCGGTTGTTGCTTCCAATGTCGGTGGAATTCCCCTGCAGGTCAAACATAAATATTCGGGGCTGCTTTGCCATTCGGTTGACGGAGCTGCGTTTGCCATAAAACAACTTCTTAATAGCCCGGAATACGCCAAAAAATTAGGGGAAAATGGCCGGGAGCATATTAGAAGCAATTTTCTGCTTACCAGACACCTAAGGGATTATATGCTTCTGTTTCTTTCACTGTATCATGGAGAAGATGTCGTTTATTTGTAGACAGGAGATTAAATGAGGCTTAGCGGAGAAGATTCCAAAGCATTAAAGCGGCTTAAAAAATAGGAGGGCATTTTGTCTATCAACATACTTCAACAGTTAGGTGTTTTTGCTTTGGCAAATGAGGAGTCTAGCATGACCGGTAACTTATGGCAGGATTGGCCAGTGTATGTGCTTTTAGGTGTGGTAGTATTTTTCTTTATTTATGTGATTATTAAAGGCAATCAAGGCAAAAAAGAGGAGAAGGAGACTCAACCGTCAGATAGGGTCAACAAATAGTAATGGATAGAAGTGTTATTTCGCTTATCCTTTTTGTTTTAGCCTACCTTTTGTTCGTATTATTCCCAAAGAAAAGGTCTTTCGTTGCGATAAGCGCAGCTACATTGCT
>CAKKQA010000054.1:0-1523 GCA_919901925.1 Omnitrophica bacterium GWA2_41_15
TCTTTACCTGCTAGATTTTTTCTAACGGGGCAAACAATGACATACAAAAAAACCGTAAGGCTTAAGTGTTAAAAAAACCCTTCGGCTCTCGATTTCTAATCTTTATTTACTACGAGCTAAAAGTATACCTTCTTTTATCCTGTTTGTCAACAACTATTTACGTTTTTTTTGCTAAATTGTAAGGACTGTCTCCGAAGGGGACTGTCCCGGGATATCGGCTGCGAAACAATCCCTGGTCGCGACAAGATTGACCCCCAATCCCAAGAAATCGCTTGTAATAATATCTCCGATTCGGACTGATTTATCTATTTTTATTTTTTTCACTTCTGCCATTGCCTCTTGTAATTTTGCCTTAGGGATCGGGTGATCTGTCCTTACCGGAATCATCTTTAAGTCTAACCCTATACCCATCACCGCCGAAGTCAATATGCGCTTGGGATTTACAACCTCGCTGACAGCGAATTTCTCGCCCTTAGGGCATTGGTTACCGAGGACCTTGACCACTTGGCAATTCTCAATATCCACGCTTAAAGCGCAGCCTTTTGGGCATTCCGTGCAAATCATTTTTTTAATCATTTGGCGGCCCTCAAATATTCCGCGGCCATACGCCCGGCAAGCTCGCTGTCAACTGTGACCGAATCAGCTAAATCATAAACTTTAAAAGAATTACCGCAGACAAACAATCCCGGAATCGAAGTATTGTTTACTTGCGCGGAAACAGGCGAATTAGTTTTTTTATCGATTTCCACTCCTGCCATTTCAATAAGCTCATTTTCCGGAATCAAGCCGACAGAAATCAATAACGTATCGCAGGTAATCTGGAATTTAGAGCCGCTCACCTCGTTAAAATTATCGTCGACCTTAGCAACCTCAACCATCTCCACTCTATCTTTACCATAAATCCGGCAAATTTTATGTTGGAAATAAAGCGGGATCTCAAAATCTTCAACGCACTGCACGACATTACGGATAAGCCCTCTTGATTGTTTCTGAATTTCAATCACGGCTTTAACCTTCGCGCCCTCAAGGATAAACCTGCGGGCCATTATCAAGCCTATGTCGCCGGAACCGACAATGACAACTTCATTTCCCGGGAGCAGCCCTTCAACATTTATAAGTTTTTGGGCTAGCCCCGCGGAAAATATTCCTGACGGACGCGTCCCGGCGATATGGACCATCTCGCGGGTTTTTTCCCGGCAGCCGGTAGCCATAATAATTGCCTTGGCTTTTATCCTTTCCAGCACTCCGGGCTTTATATAGGTAATAATTTTGTTCCCGCTTAAATTCACGGCAAAAGATTTCAGACTGATTTCTATCCGCGGGATATCTTTTATTTTTTTAATAAAACGCCCCGCGTATTCCGGGCCGGTCAGGACCTCTTTAAAATAACTCAATCCAAAACCTGTATGCACGCACTGATTGAGAATCCCGCCCAAAAACTGATCCCTCTCAAGAAGCAAAATATCGCGCGCGCCATTATCATAGGCGCTTACAGCAGCAGACATCCCCGCCGGCCCGCCGCC
>CAKKQA010000054.1:1623-4694 GCA_919901925.1 Omnitrophica bacterium GWA2_41_15
CTTCCACTCTTAACAATTTCTGAACCCACGCCCCTTTTGGTAACCTGTGTTACGGGCGTATTTGTCTTTTCGGAAAGTATTTTCATCAGCCTGGCCGCGCAAAAACTTCCGTGACAGCGGCCGGCCTGGGCGCGGGTGCGGAACTTTATCCCGTCAAGCGTGCGCGCTCCCCGGGCTATCGCGTCTTCGATTTCCTTTGCCGAAACCATCTCACACCTGCAGACGATATCGCCATATCCACTGTATTTCTTGATCAACCTTTTAGTTTTTCCAAGCGGTATTTCAAACAGATGAACTGACCTTTTGCGATGATGGTGAAATATCAATTTCTTTTTTAATATCAAGCCGTTCTTTTTTAATATATCCAAAACCATAAGCGCTATCGCCGGCGCGGCAGTCAGGCCCGGAGACTGTATCCCCGCCACTGTAACAAATCCGGGAACACTTTTTTCCGCGCGAATGATAAAATCATCTCCGGCAGTTGGCCGAAGCCCGGCGAAATAAGCGATAATATCATGCGGGTCTATCGAAGGGACAAGTTTCTGGGCCGCCGACACCACCTTCTGCAAGCCCGCATCCGAAGTGGATAGGTCTTGCTTATCCTCTATATCTTCGGCAGTCGGCCCGATCATCGGGTTACCGTCTGCGGACCTGATTATCAACACGCCCTTGGTATTTTTCGAAGGCACGGGAAAAATCAGGTGACGAGTTATGCCTTTGCGTTTCTTATCGAGGAGAAACTCTTCGCCTTTACGCGGGCTGATTTTAAAATCATTAACCCCAACCATCTTAGCCACTTCGTCAGCGTATAGCCCCGCGCAATTAATAACGTATCGCGCATTGAATTCTCCGCAAGATGTTGCTATTTTAAAACGCGGGTTATTTTCTGACAATCGGGAGATACCCTCAACTTTTGCCTGCGTGTGAATTTCCACACCGTTTTTGCGCGCGTTTTCACTTAAGTCATAAACCAAACGATATGGGCTGATAATTCCCGCGGTGGGAGCATATAAAGCGGCATTAACTTTCCTGTTTAGGTTCGGCTCGTTTTTCTCTAGCCAGTTTCTATTGACCATCCTTATCCCGGGAATAGCTAAACGCTCGGCATCTTTTTTTAATTGAAGAAGCTGTAAGGTTTCCTGCTCGCTAAAAGCAACGATCAACTCTCCGGCTTCTTTAAAATCAACTCCCAATTCCCGGGCTAGCCTGCGCATAAGAAAATTTCCCTGAACGCAAAGCTTGCCTTTTAATGAATTAGGAGAATTTTGGGTTCCGGGATGGATTATGCCACTATTAGACTTGGAAACGCCAAAAGCAAGTTCTTCTTCTTTTTCAAGAATGGCTACGTTTAATTTATAACGAGAAAGTTCGCGGGCAACTGACGCGCCCACAACTCCACCGCCGATAATTATCACATCGTACGTATGCATGTTTTAGATGATTCGTGTTTCGGGCGCGATAAATCGCGCCCCTGCAGAGTGGCCTCTCTGTAGGGGTTTGATTTATCAAACCCGTTTCGTTGGCCGATAAATCTCGCCCACTACAACAATTATAATGTTCTTTTGACGGCCTGAAGCCAGCCTTGGTAAAATTTCTCTGCCGGCTTACGAGGCATTTTCGGAAGGAATACTCTGTCTTTTTTCCAGAATTTCTTTATTACATCCGTATTTTTCCAATACCCCACAGACAACCCAGCCAAATACGCCGCGCCCAAAGATGTAATTTCAATCACCTTCGGCCTGATCACACTAACTCCCAGCATATCCGCCTGAAACTGACAGAGAAAATTATTCGCCGCCTGCCCGCCGTCGACTTTGAGGCTTTTTATTTTTAAGCCGGTGTCCTTGCGCATTGCTTCTATAACATCTTTAGTTTGATAGCAAGCCGCTTCAAGCGCGGCGCGGACTAAATGATTTTTATTCGCTCCGCGGGTAATCCCGAAAATGCTTCCTCGAGCATTTTGGTCCCAGTAAGGCGCGCCCAACCCGGACAGCGCCGGGACAAAATAAACTCCGCCGTTATCTTTCACCGAAAGGGCCATCTTTTCAGATTCGCCTGCCGAAGGCAAAATCTTCAACTGGTCACGCAGCCATTGGATTGCCGCTCCTGAAATAAATACTGCCCCTTCCAAAACATAAACCGGCTCACCCGACGCTCCACAGCCTAATGTAGTAATCAATCCATGTTTTGAATAAGGTTGAATTTTGCCGGCATTCAGCAAAATAAAGGCGCCTGTGCCGTAAGTATTTTTCATCTCACCCGGCTTAAAACAGGCTTGGCCAAAAAGCGCGGCTTGCTGGTCACCGGCAATTCCTGATATAGGAATGCCTGCCGGAAGATTTCCGATTTGGACAGTCCTGCCAAAAATGCCGGAAGATTTTTGGACCTGCGGTAAAATTTCCCGCGGTATGTTAAATTTCCGCAATATAGTTTCATCCCATTTTAATTTTTTGATATTAAACAACATTGTCCGCGAGGCATTGGTGTAATCTGTGGCGTGCGCTTTACCTTTAGTCAAATGCCACAAAATCCAGGAATCGGCAGTGCCAAAGCACAATCCTCCTTCTCTGGCCTTTTTCAAAGCTCCGGGAACATTTTTGAGGATCCACTCGATTTTTGTCGCTGAGAAATACGCGTCAATAGGCAAACCGGTAACCTTGCGGAAAAATTCTGACGCACCTTTGCGTTTTTTTAATTCATCACAGCGGCTGGCAGTCCTGCGGCATTGCCAGACGATAGCGTTATAAACCGGCTTTCCTGTATCTTTATCCCAGATAACTGTGGTCTCACGTTGATTGGTGATACCGATAGCCGCGATTGAATCTTTCGGGAGGAATTTTAAAACTTTTTGGATGGAGGAATTGACGCTCGACCATAAATCTTTAGGATTATGCTCAACCCATCCGGGTTTCGGGAAGATTTGGGGAAACTCCTGATAACTTGAGGCGATTTTATTTCCATTTTTATCATACGCCACTGCCCGGCTTCCGGTGGTTCCCTGGTCTATAGCTAAAATATATTTTTTCATCGGTTGCCGCTCGTATTCATTTGCGGGCGCGATAAATCGCGCC
>CAKKQA010000055.1 GCA_919901925.1 Omnitrophica bacterium GWA2_41_15
ATCTTATCTCGTCGAGAAATATGTTTGTTTAACTCTTTGATTTGACCCAGTCTGCCGAGGTTTCAGAGAGTAAGACAACGCCCAACCCCGGAGGTTTCAGGACAATGCCCAAATTTGGGGACAGGCGCAAAACAACCGTCTATATTATGACCACAAATTCACCGCGGGGAGCGGATTTGCTGTAATATTGGGCTAAATGGCTGGCTGGGCCGTGCTTGACTTCTTCGAATTTCTTGGTGAGCTCTCTGGCAACAACGATTTCCTTATTTCCGAACACCGTATGAATATCTTCCAATGTTGCCAAAATCCTATGGCAGGATTCATAGAAAATTATGGTGAGCTTTGCCTTGGCAAATTCTTTAAGGCGATTTTTGCGGGCAATTGTGCGGTTGGGTAAAAATCCGGCAAAGATAAATTCATGCGCCGGTTTCCCGGACAAGACAAGCGCGTTGACAAAAGCGGTCGCGCCCGGAATCGCGGTGATATCGATTTTATTTTTTATCGCCAGATTAATTAGATGATACCCCGGATCAAGGATGCCCGGCATTCCGGCGTCTGAAACTAAAGCAATATTTTTTCCTTCCTTAAGCAGTCCGATCAAAAACTGCCCCTTGGCGAGTTTGTTGTGTTGAAAATAACTTGTGGCGGGCGTGGAAATCGAAAATGCATCAAGAAGGATCTTGGTATGGCGGGTATCCTCGCAGGCAATCATATCCACGGATTTCAAAGTTTCAATCGCGCGGATAGTGATGTCCTTGAGATTGCCTATGGGGGTGGCTACGATATAAAGCATATTATTAGCGTCATTGCGGGGAATCCTGTATTGGCATATAAGTGACGAAGCAATCTCGTTTTAAAATACGAGATTGCTTCGTCGCCTCGTGTCAATAACAGCTCCTCGCAATGACGAGGATAAAAGGCTACTTTGTCTCCAAGCCTTATTCAACCGTTACCGATTTTGCCAAATTTCTTGGCTGGTCGACGTCACATCCGCGCTTTACCGCGATATGATAAGCCAGCAGTTGCAGAGGAAGCACGACGATCAAAGGAGAGAAAAACTCATCGGTCTTTGGCACATAGATAACTTCTTTGGTCAACTCTTTAATCTTTGTGTCGCCTTGTGAAACAATAGCAACAATCCTTCCTTCGCGCGAAAGAATCTCCTGTATATTGGAAATCATCTTCTCATAAACCTTAGACACCGGCGCGATACAAACAACCGTGCGATACTCGTCGATTAAAGCAATCGGCCCATGCTTCATTTCTCCGGCGGCATACCCTTCGGCGGGAATGTATGAAATCTCTTTCAGCTTAAGCGCCCCCTCCAGCGCCGAGGGATAATTTATATTCCTGCCCAGGTACAAGAACGAACCAAAATGCGAATGGCGCCGAGCAAGCTTACCTATACCATCCTGTTCCTTTAATACCATTTCCTGATACTTAGGTATTTTCGTCAGGCATTCAACGTATTTGTTAAGTTTCTCATCGGGCAAAGTATTTCTTATCCCTGCCAAATAAAAAGCGAACAGATAAAATGCCGTCAATTGCGCCGTGTATGCCTTGGTGGAGGCAACGCCTATCTCCGGGCCGGCATGAGTGTAGATTATCCCGTCGGACTCTCTCGTCAGCGTAGAACCTAAAACATTACAAATCGAAAGTATGGACGACTTATGCTTCCTTGCCTCCCGGACGCCTGCTAAGGTGTCCGCGGTCTCGCCTGACTGGCTGACTGCTATAACTAATGTATCTTCGTCAATAAGAAGGCTGCGATATCGAAACTCGCTTGAGACATCTACCATAACAGGAATAGAACACAGCGCCTCTAAAATATATTTACCCACTAGTCCCGCGTGGTATGCCGTGCCGCAGGCAACGATAGAAATATTTTTTATGCTTTTTAGTTTTTCTTCGGAAATATGCTGTTCTTCAAAAAATATTTTATTAGTTTCTTTTTGTATTCTCCTGGAAAGAAGATTCTCGATAATCCGCGGCTGTTCGTTTATTTCTTTAAGCATAAAGTGCTTATACCCCTGCCGCTCTGCCTGCGCGATGTCCCAGCTTATCCTGACCGGCTTCCTTGTAATCTCTTCGCCGTTTAAGTCGGTAATTTTCACCTTATCCTTAGTCAAAACAACCATCTCGTTATCATCAAGGAAAATCACGTCCTTAGTATGCTCCAGTACCGCGGATACGTCTGAGGCGATAAAATTTTCATTTTTGCCTAATCCCACAATCAATGGGCTACCTTGGCGCGCGCCGATAACTTTATCCGGCTCTTTTTCGGAAATCACCCCTATCGCGAAAGAGCCTTCGAGAAGTTTTAGTGTTTTTCGGACAGCCTCTTCCAAAGATATGCCTTTATAAAACTTCTCAATCAAATGCACAATCACTTCGGTATCGGTGTCACTTTCAAAATCATGGCCCTCTTCAATCAACCGCTTTTTTAGCGGCTCGTAATTTTCAATTATGCCATTATGGACAATCGCTATTTCGTCTTCGCAATCAGTATGCGGATGGGCATTATCACGGTTTGGCGCTCCGTGCGTTGCCCAGCGGGTATGGGCAATGCCGACTTTCCCTTTCAGCTCTTTTTTGCGCACCAAATGCTCAAGCTCCTCGAGCTTTCCCTCGGCCTTGCGCACAGACAGAGCCTGCTTATCCTGCAGGATAAGCGCCATGCCGCTTGAATCGTATCCGCGGTACTCTAGGCGCTTAAGCCCTCCAAGCAATATCTCCTGCGTATTCCTGTCTCCTACATATCCGATTATTCCGCACATAATATTTAGCGGGCTTGATAAATCAAGCCCCTACAGGCATACAGCAGCATATCTGTAGGGGCGCGATTTATCGCGCCCTAAACCTTAATCCCAAAATCGAAACCTACACAAAGTAACCAATATAAATAGGCTATCAATCAACTTGATTTTCTTCCCTTGTTTCTTGCCCCGCCCATGATAATCAATCGGGATTTCGTAAATCCTTTTGCCTTTCTTTAATAACTTCGCAGTCAGCTCCGGGCAGATATCAAACCCCTTGCGCGTTATGGTTATGCCCTTAATCGCCGCGCGAGAAAACACTTTGTAGCCGGTCATTAAATCTGTCAAACTGCCGCCATAAAGGGCGTTGGCAATAAATGTCCCAAGCAGATTACCGATATAATTAGGGAAAAGCATCTCCGACGGATAACCGCGGCCCAAAAAACGCGACCCGTAAACTATTTCCGCGTTGTTTTCGACCAAAGGCTGTAACAGGCGCGGATATTCTTTAGGGTCATACTCAAGATCCGCGTCCTGAATAACATAAAAATCGCTATCTGAATATGCTATCGCCTTTTTTACCGCGCTGCCCTTGCCCTCTTTCGCTTCATTGCTTAATAATACTACAAAAGGAAACTTACTCCTGATTATTTCCGCGGTAGAGTCCGTCGAGCCGTCGTCTACGACGATTATTTCCTTTTCTATGCCTAATTTTTCTAAATCAACGCCTTTAACTTTATTTATAACCTCTGCGATCGTATTCTCTTCGTTGTGCGCGGGGATGATCACTGCCAGTTTTTTCATTTATCGCAATCTGAATATTAGCCCCAGATTATCTTCCGCCATTACCTGAAAACGGGAATCATTCCTGATCTGTTCGATTAGCGCGGCGAAATAATTTTTCCCGGCGTAGCCATACGTCACATCAAATTCTTCCTTCATTGATGTATATGGGTCCTTTGAGTTTCCAAAAGAGATTTCACGATATAAGGCATATTTCTTAGGATTCCATTTAAACATATAAATAGGGTCAAAAGTCACAAAGTAATCATTGTTTGGGTTAAGCCCGATAAGGTATTGCGAATCCGACCAGTTGGTATGAAAAATCGTCTGCCCCGCGGGGACGTTAAGCCGCATCCATTTTGCCACATTTTCATAATGGCGCGCCCAGACATATTCCGCTTGCGCGAAAGTTTTAAAGCCCTTATAAACATTGCTGCCCAAAAAGATAAAGAATACGGCAAGCGCGGAAAACAATACCACGCGCGTTTTCTTCATGAGCGCCCACTTGCCGGCATAGTCAGGATGTGAATTCCACCAATCCGTCAAATAAGCGCCCGAGGCAATTAACAACAGAGGATAAAGGTGATCTATGTAGCGCCGGGAAAAATAAGAAAGAACAAAGAAAAAACCCGCGTTGGCCAGCCACATTTTTGTCGAAACCTTGATTCTGTTGCCGGAGCTCGCCGCGGCAATAGCGAAAAGAACCACAGCGGAGACAACAAGAGGATATTTTATTATAAAATCTCTCGTATCGATAGGGAAAAATTCCGCCCCTAATTCCAGCCCCCACTTCATAGCATATATAGGCACCCATATCCCGTTGTAATAAAAAACAGCAAGGTTGTTAGGAAAATTAGGATGGATTAAAAAACCCAAACACAGAGCGCCTGACACAATCAATAAGTTTTTCCGGGAAAACTCTTTCTCGTTTACATACCGGACTGTCTCGGTTATTAAAACGAACACCAGCAAAAGAGGGCTGGAGACATGGCTTAAAGCATAAACCAGCGTGGTAAAAAACAGCCCCCAGCGGTTTTTAACAATTAAGAAATGGATAAACAGTATGGTAAGGGCGATCATAAAAACCATCGGCCTCACCCTGCAGAGCAATTGAAAAAACGGCCCTGCCAATAGAAGCGCCAAAAGGTATACCGGCACCAGCCACTTAAGGCAGTAGCGTTTTAATGTCCGGGTAAAAACAAATAACAGAAAAAAGCTAAAAAGCACGGCCGCGATTTTCGCGCCAAAATATATATTGGAAAAATAAGTAAAAGGAATGGTTATTACGTGGTAGAGAAAATCCTTGTCTGCGAAATGCTGGGCAAAAAGAGAGTAGCGCGCCCAATGAAAATCATATCTTAGGCCGTAATGCCTGATAAAATCGGACATCCGGATATGCAGGTATCCGTCGGCGTCGAAAATGGTAGGCGCGGAAAACTGGGCAGCGGTTATCGCGGCGGCCGCGAAAAAAATTGCGCCCGCGAAAAACATTTTATAGCGCATATAAAAATAGTGACCCTAACCGGATTTTCCCGCGCTCATATCGTCTGCTATTTGGCGGGATCCCGCCTCATCCTATTTGCCAATTGCGGCGGGAGAACCGCTGTCGCCCCGCCGATGGCGGGGTGTCCTACAAATGTTTATGACCCTAACCGGATTCGAACCGGTGTCGAGAGCTTGAAAAGCTCTTGTCCTAGACCAGGCTAGACGATAGGGTCGGTAAATTATCTAAAAGTTTTTAAAACGATTATGACCTTTATATTATTTTATCTCGTTCTTTCTAATTCTTATCTTGCACAGTACATTTATTTTGAATACCGGTGTCGCCCCGCCGATGGCGGGGTGTCCTAGACCAGGCTAGACGATAGGGTCGAAAAGATTTATTTCATTCCACGTTCGGCACAGAGGCAGAATCTTCCTCAACATCTTCCTCAGCGATCATGGGCGCCACGCAGGAAACCTTATCCTTATCCTGCAATTTTATCAAGCGCACCCCTTGCGCCGCTCTGCCGGTAGAGCGGATATCTTTTACGGAACAGCGCAGGAATATTCCGTTCTGCGTAATAACCATCAATTCGTCTTTATCCGTAACCGGCTTCATTCCCACAGCCTCGCCGTTTTTATCGGTAACTTTGATGTTGATAACGCCTTTTCCGCCGCGGCTGGCCATACG
>CAKKQA010000056.1 GCA_919901925.1 Omnitrophica bacterium GWA2_41_15
AGCGATCGCTATGGGCGCGCCATATGTAAAGGCTGTATGCATGGGAAGGGCGTTAATGATCCCGGGATTTGTCGGTAAGAATATAGGCGAATGGATTGCCAATAATAACCTTCCGCAGACAGTTTCCGAAATTGGGGTAAAACCGGAAGAGATATTTGTCTGTTATGAGGAACTGAAGGAGAAATACTGTAAAGATATGAAGAATATACCTTTGGGCGCGATAGGGATTTATACCTTTTCCCAGAGGATAAAGGTTGGCCTGCAGCAGCTTATGGCGGGATCCAGGAATTTTTCATTGCCGGCAATCTCAAGAAAAGACCTGATGTCGTTGACTGAAGAGGCGGCCAAAGTTTCCGGCATCCCGTATGTAATGGATGCTTATCGCAAGGAAGCAGAGGCTATACTGAAATAAAAATGGAGGTGGGGCATGGAGAATAAAGGATTATGCCTTAACTGCGCGAATAACGATAGCTGTATTTTCACCCGAAAGAAGCCTGTAATATATTGTGAAGAACATTTCGCGCAAAACTTGTCAGAAGACGGGAAAAAAGATAAGTAGGGTAATCCTGCCGGTGGGCTGGGGGCAAGAAATACAAGGGGGCGGTTTATTAAACCGCCCCTGTTTTTTTGTTGCAAATTCCCGATAAGGGCTTATAATAAGAGTAATATAGTTAAATATTTTTCTAAAAAAAGGGGGGGAAATGAAAAAGGTATTGATATTTATTGTAGGATTAGTTTTTATCGCCGGCTGCTCTAATCCCAAACAGCCTGAAAAGGCAGCAACTAAAGCAGAAACAGCAGTTACTCAAAAACAGGCGCCTGCGGCGCAGAGCGCGCCGCAAACAGGCGAGTTTAAGACATTCGTGGTCTATAGCGATAAGAATGCGAGAGACAACCATTTTATCCCTTCAGGTTGGATGGGCGATTATTCCGATATAAAATTCAATGACGGCTGGCCGGAGAATCCCCAGAGCGGCGCGACTTGTATAAAGATAGAGTATTCGAATAAGGCTACAAACGGCGCCCGCTGGGCCGGTATATATTGGCAATACCCGCAAAATAACTGGGGGAACAAAGAGCAGTCATATAATTTGAAGGGCGCTAAGAAACTTACTTTCTGGGTGCGTGGAGAAAAAGGCGGGGAACAGATCCAAGAGTTTAAGTTTGGCGGCATATCAGGCGAGTATCCGGATTCAGATGCCGCGTCAATAGGCCCTATCACGTTGACTAACGAATGGAAGCAGTGGACGATAGATTTGTCCGGCAAGGATTTATCTCATATGATCGGCGGTTTTGCCTGGGCAACGAATATTGACGTGAATCCCGACGGCGTGGTGTTTTATCTTGACGGTATTCAATATGAGTAAAGTGCCTGTAATCTGAATGGGTTTGATAGGCGAACGGGTCGGATAAATCCGACCCCTACAGATATACCGTAGCATGCCTGTAGGGGCGCCATTTATGGCGCCCACAATGACGGTTAAAAGTATTTTTCAATATTTTAATTTTTATAGAGAGGAACGTAATGTTAGAACAACAGATAATGGAAGATTACAAGAAAGCGATGAAGGATAAAAATCCGCTTGCGGTATCCGCGATAAGTTTTTTGCGCTCGGAGTTAAAAAACGTAGCGATTGACAAAAGAAAAGACAAACTTGAGGATGCGGATGTTTTGACGGTTATAAAGAAGCAAATTAAACAACATCAGGATTCAATTGAACAGTTTAAGGCTGGCAATAGGCTTGACCTTGTGGATAAGGAGCAGAAAGAGCTGGATATTTTAAAGGCCTATCTTCCTGAGCAGTTATCCGAAGATAAGATAAAAACATTCATCGAAGAAGCAGTCTCAGCCAGCGGCGCCAAAGGCCCGCAGGATATGGGCAAGGTAATGAAAGAGCTCATGCCAAAGCTCGCCGCAGGTGCAGATAACAAGTTGGTAAGCGAGTTAGTAAAAAATAGATTGGCAAAATAAAAGTTTGGTGTAAGGTTATAGGTGATAGGTGAAAGAAAAAGCAAAAATTTTTTCTAACACCTAACACCTAACACCTAACACCTAACACCTAACACCTAA
>CAKKQA010000057.1 GCA_919901925.1 Omnitrophica bacterium GWA2_41_15
ATTACTTTAGATTTCAGGAAAACGACTCACCTTTTAATTTTGCCAATGTTATCGTAAATAACTCAAAAGCAGCTACCGAGGGCAACATCAGCCTGACTGCTGATCAGTTAGTCATAACAGGTATTTCTAATTTTACATTAGGAGGTTCTGGCGCGGTTAAGGTTAAGAATTTCCTTCTGCAAAATGGCTCAACTTTAATCTTGGAAGGCTCTTCAAATATTACCGCCGCCAATCCTTCTACTATTGATAGTTCCTTAATAAATTTCACTGGAACCCAATCTTTAAACATTCCATCCTTGACTCTTAATACAAAATCCGCTCTAATCCTTTCAGGAAAAGAGGGCATATTTCTTAATGACCTTATTTTGACTAATAATTCTACCGTTACGCATATCCCTCAAGGCAAGGTTGTCTTAAACGCCCAAAATCTGACTATTGATTCCACATCTTCTATTTTTGCCGATGCCAAAGGTTATTTAGGCGGATATGGCGCTGCGGGGCAGGGTCCTGGCGGAGGGCTTATCGGTTATTATGGCTCTGGCGCTGGATATGGCGGTAAAGGCGGCCCAAGTTATGTTGCCGCAGGTGCAACTTATGGTTCAGCCTTAAAGCCGGTTGATTTAGGAAGCGGAGGAGGATATTCTAGAGGTTCAGAATACCTCCATGCTGGAGGCGGTTCAGGCGGCGGCGCAATCATATTGAATATTCAGAATAGTTTAACTTTAAATGGCGCTATTAGCGCAAACGGCGGCAATGGGTTAAACTCTGATTGGGTGGTTGGCGGCGGCGGAAGCGGCGGGAGTATTTATGTGGTAGCGAAGAATCTGATTGGTTCAGGAATTGTAAGCGCTAACGGAGGCAAGGGCACTTCTGCCGGTGGCGGAGGAAGGATTGCAGTATATTACCAATCCTCTGCTTTTGCAGGCAGGGCAGAGGCAAAAGGCGGTATAGGCGCTAAGCCACAATGGAACGGAGAAGATGGAACAGTTATATTGCAGGGACCTTCACAAAATCTTCCATTTACCTTTTTTACTCTCTTTGAAAAAGCTTCTACTACCTCTGTTTTATCTGAAACGTTCTCAGTTCAAGGTGCTCATTTAGACAACGCTGCTGCGGCAGGAGATTTAAACGGAACAGTCAATTTTGCTAATTTAGAATTTGTAACTATTGCCACAGGCGCTTTTAGTAATAAAGGCTTTTCAAGTGGAAAATTTACAACTATCCTTGAAGGTGTTTCCTATAACGGAACTTGGAAAGGAATGACTTATTTCGTTCCATCAGAAAGGAAAATTTACCTCAAAGGTGAAATTGAAGGTGGGATTAGCGGGACTTGCGAAGGATGGCTTACTGAAACAGTCCCCAATTCCGGCGTTTATGACAAATATCAGGCGGCCTGGAGCTTAAATCGCGTTGACGCAGATACTGTTTCTGCGTCTATAAAATTAGATGGGGCTCTTTTTTATCAACCCTCTTACTCTTTTAACTCGGATATATATATCTATCAAGCCAATAAGGAAGGATGGGCCTTTGCTTCATATACAGGCCCTTTAAGCGCGGTCCTGACGCACTTGCGCTTAACCGGAGAAAATGAATACAAGGGTATGGGTTTTTCCGTTCTTTCCTATTATAGCCTCCTTGGACAAGGAGAAGCTTTTAGCTACAACAAAGTTATTTCGGAAGGCATAGTAGAATTTAATGGCCTCTTTGAAAGTCCGCTTTTAGGCAGGTTAAGCGAGACCATCCTTGATGAAACAAAATCGCCTAAAACTTTATCGGGCACTATTGAACGGCTGGATTTTGGCAAGCCCCCTGCGACGGATTTAAAGGTTACTGTTTGGGGGCCAAGAGCAGCCAGCCCCGGGCAGACAATATCCAGTATAATAGAAATAAGAAATAACGGATTGAAGGAAGCAAATGATGTTGAAGTAATAAATGAACTGCCATTTGAAACAAAATACGTCTCTAGTGTAGGCGGCGGGATTTATAATGAGGCAGGCAAAGATGTAACCTGGAATTTAGCGCGAGTTGGAGTAAGAGCGAAAGAATATTTAGTGGCAACAGAGGTGATTAATTGGGGCCTTGGAGAAATAAAATTTCTCAATGCGGTATATCTGTTTGAAGAAAAACCGGTAATTG
>CAKKQA010000058.1 GCA_919901925.1 Omnitrophica bacterium GWA2_41_15
GGGCTGGTCTTGGCGTATAAGGTCCGGAAATTAGGCCTGGCTTTAAGTTTTTTTTGCGCGATGTTTGTTCTTTCGGTGGTTTACAGCCTGATTAATCATCAGCCGGCGTTGTCAAATATCAGTTTGATAAATTTCTTCTTTATCCTGTTTATGCTGGTAGAGCCAAAGACATCGCCGTTTTATGTCAAAGGCCAGGTGGTTTACGGCGCCCTTACCGCGGGCCTTGCGTTAGCTTCTTTGGTTTTCTTTAGCCGGTATGATTTTTTGATTTCAGGCCTGATGGCAGGCAATATTATCAATCTATTTTTAAGAAAGGCGGGTTAAAAAAATGGGAAAAATTATTGCTCTCTTAGTCGTGGTTTTAATAGTTGTGTTCATCGTAATTAAGAAGAAAAAAGGCGGTTGCTGTTGTGGCGGCTCTTCTCCTGAAACAAAAGCTAAATAAGCTAAAGAAGGCACTTCAGTCCTATAAGAAGGTCCTGGTTGCTTATTCCGGCGGCGTCGATTCTTCTTTTTTACTAAAATGCTGCTCAATGTATTTAGGGAGGGCTGTTTTGGCTGTTACAGCCGTCAGCCCTACCTATACAAACAAGGAATTAAGGGCAGCGAAGCAAACCGCCCGGGATTTGGGAGTAGCTTGTAAAATCATCCATACCGCCGAAGTCGGCAATCCGCAGTTTAGCTCTAATCCTCCAGACCGCTGTTACCACTGTAAAAAAGAACTTTTTTCTAAATTAAAAGCGCTTGCCATAAAAGAGCATATCAGCTTTATTCTCGACGGCTCTAACCTCGATGACCTGAAGGATTACCGTCCGGGCGCAAAGGCTAAAGAAGAATTCGGGGTGCGTTCGCCTTTAGCCGAGGCAGGCCTGACTAAGGAAGAGATACGAAAGCTTTCTAAAAAGTTCGGGCTTAAGGCTTGGGACGCTCCCGCGGCCAGCTGCCTTGCTTCGAGATTCGCTTACGGCCAGAATATAACGGTGCAGGATTTAGCGCGCATTGAAAAAGGCGAGGAATATATCCGAAAGCGCGGCATAAAAATGGCGCGCCTTCGTCATTATCGCTTGTCCGACGGATCGCTTTTAGCGAGGATAGAAGTAGGGAAGAAGGATATAAATAAGATTTCAGATTGTAGGTTTCAGATTGCAGATTGTATAAAGAAATTGGGGTATGATTACGTCACCTTGGATTTAGAAGGGTATCGCACCGGTAGTATGAATGAAGCATTAAGGCGGAGGTAATATTATGGAAAGAATATATTTAGATTACGCGGCAACAACAGGCTGTGACCTGGAAGTCTTGGAGGCGATGAAGCCTTATTTTACCGAGAAGTTCGGTAATGCTTCAAGCATCCATTCTTTTGGCCAAGAAGCCAAAAAAGGGATGGAGGACGCCCGCGGCGCTTTGGCGGATTTTATCGGGGCAAAGCCCGAGGAGATAGTGTTTAACTCCGGCGGCAGTGAGGCGGATAACCACGCTATATTCGGTGTTGCCGGCGCCTTGCAAAAAAAAGGCAATCATATCATTGCAAGCGTCATCGAGCATCACGCTGTCCTTGAGCCTTGCAAGCTTCTTGAGAAAAGAGGGTATCAAGTTACCTATATAAAGGTTAACAATGAAGGGTTAGTTGACGCGCAAGAGGTAAAAAAGGCAATAACCGATAAAACGATTCTTATAAGTATAATGCACGCTAATAATGAAATCGGGACGGTTCAGCCAATCGCGGAAATCGGAAAAATTGCCAGAGAAAAAGAGATAACTTTTCATACTGACGCGGTTCAGGCTGTCGGGCATATACCGGTTAATGTTAATGAACTCGATGTTGATTTATTGAGTTTAGCCGCGCACAAATTTTACGGGCCAAAAGGGGTTGGCGCGCTTTATATCCGTAAAGGCACCCGCGTCCATAACTTTCTTCACGGCGGCGACCAGGAAAGAGGCAGACGGGCTTCTACAAGTAATGTTTCAGGGATAATCGGTTTAGGCAAGGCCATAGAATTATGCAAAGAAAAGATAGAGCAAGAATCAGCCGCGCAAATCCAGCTTCGCGACGCGCTGATCAAAGGGCTTTTGGCTAAGATCCCGAGGTCATATTTAAACGGCCATCCTACGCAACGGCTTCCAAATAACGTTAATATTTCTTTCGAATATATCGAAGGCGAGTCAATCCTGCTTAATTTGGATATGATGGGTATTGCCGCCTCAACCGGTTCTGCCTGTACCTCAAGCAGTTTAGAGCCATCGCATGTGCTTTTGGCAATCGGCCGCACGCATGAAATTGCCCACGGCTCATTGCGGTTTAGTATGGGAAGGTGGACGAAGAAAAGTGATATTGATTACGTGCTTGAAACCCTTCCTCCCATTGTGGATAAACTGCGCAAGATGTCGCCCTTGTACGACGATAGAAAAACTACTTAGCCAGTTTGCCGGTTAGTCGGTTAGCTGGTTTGCCAGTTAAAATATTTATGTCAGAAAAGATTACTTTTTTAAAAGAGAAAGTTTTATCAGGCGCACGCGTAAAATTAGAAGAGGCGAAATGTCTTTTAGAAGTTACGGATGTAGAAACTCCTTTTCTTTTTGTCTCTGCCTATGAAATCCGGCGCAAATTTTTAGGCAAGAATGTAGAGCTTTGCGCTATTGCCAATGCCAGAAGCGGTGCCTGCACGGAAAATTGCGCTTATTGCGCCCAATCAAGTTTCCATAAAGCAAAAATTCCCGTATATCCTCTTTTGAAGGCCGATGAGATTTTTAAAAGAGCAAAGCGGGCAAGAGAAATCGGCGCGGGATATTTTTGTATCGTTACCAGTGGTAAAAAGATAAAAGAGGGAAAAGATTTTCAAGAGATCCTAAAGGCGATTTCCAAAATCCGGTCTAAACTTAAGATTAATGTTGACGCGTCTCTCGGTGAACTTACTCTCAAGCAGGCAAAAGCGCTTAAAAACGCGGGGCTTCTCAGGTATAACCATAATTTAGAAACCGCACAAAGCCTTTATTCAAAAGTCTGCACTACGCATACTTATTCAGACAGATTAAAAACAATAGAAAATATAAAAAAAGCAGGCCTGGAACTTTGCAGCGGCGGAATATTCGGAATGGGCGAATCGGCGCGCCAGAGGCTGGAGTTGCTTTTTGCGTTGCGTGATCTCTCGCCGCATTGTATCCCGATAAACTTCCTGAACCCTATCCAAGGGACAAAGTTCCAGAATAGAAAACCGCTTGCGCCGCTTGAATTCTTGAAGATTATCGCTGTGGCTAGGTTTCTTTTCCCGAGGCAGGAGATCAAGGCCTGCGGCGGCAGGGAGGCAAATTTAAGGAGCTTACAGCCGCTTTTATTTCTTGCCGGAGCCAATTCTATAATTATCGGTGACTATCTTACCACAAAGGGCAACCTGCCGCAGTATGATCTGCAGATGATAAGAGATATGGGCTTAAAAATAAATTAGAATACCTATAATGTTTAATGGGTTTTCGTAGGTTGTATTTTTTTTAGCGTCATTACGAGGAGCTATCGTTGGTATGATGCGACGAAGCAATCACGTTTTCAATAACGCATGTATAAATGCGAGATTGCTTCGTCACCTCATATGGAAGAGGGTTCCCCGCAATCAGACTGTGTCATAATTATGGATTTTAGAAAATATAAATTTTTATTACT
>CAKKQA010000059.1 GCA_919901925.1 Omnitrophica bacterium GWA2_41_15
CATCTCTTTTTTCTTGTTTGGCAAAATCCATAATATCAACAGGGGCTTTCGGCCTAAATCCCCATGCCTTCATTAAGTTTAAGAACTTTTTTATATTTGTTTCTTCCAGATAAAGAATTAAATCAATATCATAAGTCATGCGGGGAATTCCGTGTAAATTAACAGCCATGCCTCCCACAACAATATATTTTATCTTTCTTTTGTTTAATTTTTTAAATATCCCTGCATAATCAAGCATTTTTATCATCTTTTAATAATTTATATTCCACGCTGTCAACTAATGCCTGCCATGAGGCCTCGATGATGTTTTCCGACACGCCCACTGTGCCCCAGGAATCATTCGCGTCTTGGGATTGGATTAAAACGCGCACCTTGGCGGCAGTCCCGGCTTTTTCCTCCAACACGCGGACTTTAAAATCCGAGAGGTGCATTTTGGCTAATGCCGGATAAAATGATTTTAAGGCTTTGCGAAGAGCGTTGTCCAAAGCATTTATGGGCCCGTCTCCGTCGGCGGCCGTATGTTCCTGGACGCCTTTCACTTTAATCTTGATAATTGCTTCAGAATTAATCTTGCCGTCCGGCTTTTTCTCGATTACCACGCGGAAGCTTTCCAGGTCGAAAAAACTTTTGTATTGTTTTAATTCGCGTTTGATTAAAAGCTCAAAAGACGCGTCAGCGGCTTCGAATTGGTAGCCCTTGTGTTCCAGGTCCTGTAAGAGCTTTAATATTTTTTGCGTTTTGGGAGATTTTTTCTCTAAATCCAGTTCTAATGCTTTGGCTTTTAAAATTATAGGCATCTTGCCGGAGAGTTCGGAAGCAAGTATCCTTCGATGATTGCCTACCAAGGCAGGATCTATATGCTCATATGTCTTTGGGTTTTTAAGCATAGCATCAATATGCACCCCGCCTTTATGCACAAAAGCTGATGTTCCCGCAAAAGGCTGATTTGTCTGCTGGCGCATATTGGAAACTTCGCTTATAAAATGCGAAACCTTGGTCATTTCCTTGAGTTTATCGTCGGAAATACAGTCAATGGACAGCTTTGTTTTTAATATGCCTATAACTGTGGATAAATCCGCGTTGCCGCAGCGTTCGCCGTAACCATTAAAAGTCCCCTGGACCTGCGTAATGCCGTTTTCTATTGCCGCGATTGAATTGGCTACTGCTAGTCCCAAATCGTTATGGGCGTGCATGCCTATCGGTGTTTTGATTTCGCAGGCTATCTTGTGAATTATGTGAATGATTTCCGAAGTAAGCGTTCCGCCGTTGGTATCACAAAAAACCACTCTTGATGCCCCGGCTTCGCAGGCTGCGAGAATAGTTTTTAAGGCGTATTCGGGGTTGCTTTTGTAAGCGTCAAAGAAATGCTCACAGTCATAGATGACTGTTTTGCCTTTTGATGCTAAATAGGAGACCGTGTTATGGATTAGTTTTAAATTATCATCTAACGGTATGCGTAGGACGTCTTTTACATGCAAATCCCAGGTTTTTCCGAAAATTGTGATTACTTTTGTTTCCGCCTCAAGCAGGCTTTTTATGCTCGGGTCATTATTTGGTTTTTTATCCGCCCTGCAGGTCGAGCCAAAAGCAGTCAGCGAGGCGAATTTAAGCGGTTTTTTCTTGAGAATCTTAAAAACTTCCTGATCTTTGGGGTTTGCCGGCCAGCCGGCTTCGATAAAATTAATCCCGAACTCGTCTAGCTTGCGGGCTATCAGAATTTTATCGTTTACGGAATACGAAATCCCTTCGCTCTGCGCGCCGTCACGCAGGGTTGTGTCATACAATTCAATTTTTGGCATGTTTACCTCAATTTTTTGAAGGCTCTTTTAGTTATCTTTTATCTAATCCAAATTCACTATGTAACGCTTTTACAGCTGTTTCGCCGAATTTCTTTTTAATGATGCAGGATATGCTTATTTCAGAAGTAGAAATCATCTCTATGTTGATATGATTGTCCGCTAATGTCTTAAACATTGACGCGGCAACGCCCGAATGCGTTTTCATGCCTACCCCGACAATGGATACGCGCGCTATATCATCGTCTTCGATAACTTCCAAGCCGCCAATTTCTTTTGCCAGCTTTTTTGTGAGCTTTATTGCTTTAGCGGAATCGGTTTTTGTAACGGTAAAAGAGATATCGGTCTGGCGTGTATGGGAGACATTCTGTACTATCATATCGACGTTAATTCCGCCTTTTGACAATTCGTTAAATATTCTTGCGGCAATTCCGGGTTTATCAGGAACGTTACATATAGTAATTTTGGATTCGTTTTTATTTAAGGTTATTCCATTCACGACTACTTCTTCCATCTTTTTTACCTCCTTAATAATCATCGTTCCCGGGTTATTTGAGAATGAAGAACGCACATGTATGGGAACATCATATTTTTTCGCTACTTCGATTGAACGGGCCTGCATGACTTGCGCTCCCAGTGAAGCCATTTCAAGCATCTCGTCATAAGTTATTTCGGATAATTTTTTTGCTTTCTGTTCTATGCGCGGGTCAGTGGTGTATACGCCTTCTACGTCTGTGTAGATTTCGCACTCATCCGCTTCCAGAGTCTTTGCCAAGGCAACCGCTGTTAGGTCAGACCCTCCGCGGCCTAAAGTTGTGATATCCTGTTCGGGAGTCATGCCTTGAAAGCCGGCAACAATTACGATTTTGCCTTTTTTAAGTTCCTGGCGTATTTTATCAGCGGAAATCTTGACTATCCTGGCTTTTGTGTGGGAAGTGTCGGTTATAATGCCTACTTGGGGGCCGGTAAAAGATATGGCTTGAAAGCCTAATTTGTGTATTGCCATTGCCAGGAGCGCGACCGATATCTGCTCTCCCGTCGACAAAAGCATATCCATTTCGCGTTCCGGAGGTTCGTCGGATATCTGGGCAGCCAGTTGGATTAATTCGT
>CAKKQA010000060.1 GCA_919901925.1 Omnitrophica bacterium GWA2_41_15
AACACATTGCGCCTGAATTCCGGCAGTTCGTCGAGGAATAACACGCCGTTATGCGCCAGGCTTATCTCGCCGGGCTGGGGGATTTGGCTGCCTCCTACCAGCGCCACGTCAGAGATGGTGTGATGCGGCGCGTAAAATGGGCGTTTCTTGATTAGCCCTGCTTTTCCCGGCACTGCCCCTAAGCTGGAATGGATGCGGGTTGTTTCTAAAGATTCTTCCAGCGTCATATTAGGGATTATTCCGGGCAGCCTCTTGGCTAACATACTCTTACCGCTTCCCGGAGGGCCGATCATAATGATGTTGTGAGCGCCGCCCGCGGCTATTTCCAGCGCTCTCTTTGCTAAATTCTGGCCTTTAACTTCTTGGAAATCAAAAGGATAAGGAGCATCTTCAATTGTTTCTTGCATATTTAACTTTGTGGCAGGGACAGAGGCATCGCGTTCGTAAAGAAAATTAATTACCTGTTTTAAATCCGTAAACCCAAAGGCGTCAATTTCCTCGATCACTGCTGCTTCATAAGAATTACTTTTGGGAAGGATAATCTGTTTAGGAAAGCCGGCTTGAGCGCGTAATGCCATTACTATCGGTAGGATTCCTTTGATCGGCCTTAAAGCCCCGTCTAAAGAAAGCTCGCCTAAAAAAACAAAATCCTTCAGCGATTCTTTGCTGATTTGCGCGGAACTGGCGAGGATCCCCAGGGCGATTGCCAAATCAAAGCCGGGGCCGCTTTTATGGATGTCGGCAGGGGCAAGGTTTATGGTTATTCTATCAGGGGGGAAATGGAAGCCGCAGTTGTTTATGGCGCATTTGATGCGGTCTTTGCTTTCTTTGGTTGCCTGGTCAGGCAAACCGACAAAGTTTATCGACGGCAAGCCTCGCCGGACATCGATTTCTATTTCCACAGGAAATGCCTCGATACCCAGCAGGCCGTAACTTAGTACTTTAGAGAGCATGTTTTTTCCTTGCAAACCACCCTGTTTAAGGTTATAATTTAAGATAACATGTCAGGTTGGAGGCGTCAAGGGAAATCAGCTTTTGTATATACCGGCTGATTTTTCTTGATCCTGAGGAGTCCCGCCAGCGGCGGGACGACGAAGGATCTTATTTTTCGTCTGTTTGGGTTTAAAATTAATCGTAAAAAAGGGTCAAGAGGTTAGAAGCATGTGATTAAAAGCAAGCATTTCGCTATATTATTGTTTACGTTTGTCTCTTGCGTGGCGCTCCTTGTGAGTTTCCGCTATATACAGGCGGTCATTGTCAGGATTAAGACAGAGAATGATTTCAAGCAGGCTATAAAACAAGTAGGCGATATCGAAAGCCTCCTGAAAACAGAACGCCAGAATTATAAAAAACAAAAAGAACAGTTTCAGGGTTATTTGAGAGACGCCGAGGGGAAGATTACGGCTTTAACTATGGAATCTGTCGGCCGGCAGGAAGAGATCCTGTTGTTGGTAAAACAAATGGATGGCCTAAAAAGGGAGAGAGAATCATTTGATAAGCGAATGGCGGAAATTGAGGCGCAGTTATCCCGGATAACCGAAGAGAAAAAGCGCCTTGAAGAAAAAGCGCGATCGATCCCGGAATTAAAAAAGATGATCCGGCAGTTAACAATCGGGGCACGTAAAACAATTATCAGCGGCGAGCTCAAGCGTCAGGATGAAGGGGGCAAAGAGAGCGAAAATAAGGGGTTTATAATCAAAGACGGCATGGCGACTAATTCCGAAAAAGTTAAGATAGAAGTGAGGCCAGTTCAATGATTGTTAAAGTAGTGTCCAGATTTTTTATGGAGAATCACATCCTTTCTGTTACTATCGTTGCCTGGGTTGTGGCTCAGACGATAAAGGTGACCTTAGGAGCGATAAGGCAGAAGAGGTTCGATTTCCGCTGGTTTATCGGCACAGGGGGTATGCCTTCCAGCCATGCCGCCGGAGCAACTGCCTTAGCTATCTCCTCGGGTTTAGAGTTGGGGTTTTCCTCTCCGACATTTGCCTTGGCTTTTGTTTTCGCGATGGTCACGATGTTTGACGCTCAAGGCGTGCGCCGCTGCGCGGGAAAGCAGGCAGAGATTTTAAACAAAGTAATAGACGATATCTACTGGCAGGGCAGGATTCAGGAACAAAAATTAAAAGAATTAGTTGGCCACACGCCTATACAGGTTATCGCTGGTTCTATATTGGGCGCGATAATCGCGCTGGTGTTGGCATAATAGATATATTTTATACGGAGGAGTTCTGTGAGAAATCGCATACTTTTGATAATAGGCATAATCTTATTTATTTTCCTTTTGATATTTCTAACTATGCGGCTTCATGGCAAGCCTGCTGTTTTAACGGCGCAGGGCTCTCTTACGGTATCAGGCCTTTTTGTTGAATTGCAGGACGCGCAAAGCCGGGGCGACCTCTCGGCGCAGAAGTCAGCGTATCAGAAGCTTATAAATAATTTTTCCAATAACAAGGATATAAACAGCTGGCAAAAAAAATCCGATGATATCAATATCAAAATATTATTTTCTCCTATGCTCGCGAGTAAACTGGATAAAGAAGCGCTTCATAAGAATAATTCCGCGGATGAAGGCTTAACTTCAGGCATCTCAATCGACGCGAAAGAATATGTGGTCCAGCCGCTGGATAATCTTAATAAGATTGCCCGGCAGTTCAATACCACGGTCGAGTTTATTAAAAAAAGCAATGGCCTTTCTTCGAATAGAATAAACCCGGGCGATAGCTTGCGGATATGGGCAGGGAAATTCAGTATTTTTGTGGATAAATCCCAGAATATACTGGTTTTAAAATCAAATGACGAAATAGTTAAGACCTATACCGTATCGACGGGATTAAACAATTCAACCCCTGTCGGGACTTTCAAGGTTGTCAATAAACTCATGAATCCTGTCTGGTATAAAGAAAGCGCGGTTGTCCCTGCCGGAAGCCCGGAAAACATATTGGGAACAAGATGGATGGGTTTTGATTTAAAGGGCTATGGCATACACGGGACCACGATTCCCTCCAGCCTCGGTAAGCAGGCAACGGCCGGCTGTGTGCGTATGCTTAATTCTGAGGTGGAAGAGCTCTACACCATTGTCCCAGTCGGGACAGAAGTAACAGTAGTTGATTAAGGAAAATAATGACAGGATTAGATTTCGAACGCCCAATACTGGAATTAGAGCGCAAGATTCAGGAGTTAAAACAGATTACATCAGATAAAGAGGTGATCAAGCGCCTGGAAGCAGAATTAGAAAAAAAGAAAATTGAGATTTATCAGAATATCACCTCCTGGCAGCGTGTTCAGATAGCCCGCCATCCTAAACGCCCCTATACCTTGGATTATATAAAAATGTTTATGACTGATTTTTATGAATTGCATGGCGACCGCTTGTTTAGCGACGACAAGGCGATGATCAGCGGTTTGGCAAAGCTGGATGGCCAGAAAATACTTGTTATTGGCCATCAGAAGGGAAGAGATACTAAAGAAAATCTTTATAGGAATTTCGGCTGCGCCCATCCCGAAGGATACAGGAAGGCTTTGCGTTTAATGCAGCTTGCTCAATTGGTGAATATTCCGGTGGTGGTTTTGGTGGATACTCCCGGGGCATATCCAGGCATAGGCGCGGAGGAAAGAGGCCAGGCACAGGCAATCGCTCTTAATTTGCGTGAAATGGTGACTATTTCTGTTCCGATAGTGGTTACGGTTATCGGAGAAGGCGGTTCGGGCGGAGCGCTGGGTGTGGGGATTGGCGATAGGGTCTGCGTTATGGAAAATGCTTACTATTCGGTTATTTCTCCCGAAGGATGTGCCGCTATACTTTGGAAAGATTCTGCGAAAGCGCCGATAGCCGCGGAGGCGTTGAAATTGACAGCTGGCGAACTTCTGAGCTTTGGTATTATTGATGACATTGTTTCAGAGCCGCAGGGCGGCGCTCACCGTGACCCCGAAAAAGCAGGAAGAAATTTAAAGGAAGCAATAAAGAAGCACCTGAAAGAATTAAAAGACATACCGAAAGACAAGCTCCTCTCGCAGCGCTATCAGAAATTCCGCAAAATCGGCGTTTTTACCCAAGCACAATAAATATGAAAGAGCAGGAATTATTGTTTTTGGGCCTTTTAGAAGACGGGCCTAAGCACGGCTATCAGCTGAAAAAGCTGATGCGGGAAATATCTGACACCTTTGGGGTGTTAAAAACGGATTCGATATATTACCCGCTTAGAAAAATGCTTAAGGATAAGCTTGTGACTCAGGCCAAGACGCGAGAGGGTAGGCGCCCGCAGAGGCTCACGTATAAAATCACGCCGAAAGGCAGGGAAGAATTCCGTAAGCTTGTTTTGAGTAATCTCTTAAAAGTCCAGCGGCCTTATTTTAGCGTTGATTTGTCTTTGTATTTTTTAAACCATATTCCCAAAGATTTAAGGCAACATTACCTGAAAATCCGCTTAAAACTTTTAGAACGGCTTTCCAAGGGCCTGCGCCAGTTCAAGGCTGGGCTCACCGAGAATAAAACATCCCACCTTATTGACATCGTCGACCATAACCAACAGCTTCTGGACGCGGAGATAAAATTTATTGAACGCCTCTCCTCTATTTAAGGACAACCGTCCCTAGGTTTCTAAAAAAATAAGTAACAGTTCAGCTTCTGGAAGTAACCGTGTCATTGCGAGGAGCTGTCGTTTACACTGGCGACGAAGCAATCTTTAAAGATTGCTTCGCTCCCTGCGGTCGCTCGCAATGACACTCGGCGGCGGCTTCCAAGAGCTGAACTGTTACAAAAAATAATTGACAGGCGCCTTTTCATGTAATATAATCTTGTGAAAAGTTAAATAGTAAAATTTTACTATATTTACCATATTTGCCAATAAATAGCTATGAACGTATCAGAAGTCTTAACCCAAACTGCCCAAAGATATCCTTCTAAACCGGCAATAGTTTTTAGAGATAATCCGATCACTTTTTCCGGATTGCGGGATACTGTGTTTCAGCTTGCCGATGGGTTGCTTAAGCTGGGTATAAAGAAATCGGATAGAGTAGCAGTATACCTTCCTAATTGCCCGGAATATGTCTATAGCTATCTCGCGCTCTTTTCGATAGGCGCGACGGTTGTGCCGCTTGATTTTATGCTTACCGAAGAAGAGCTGGCAAACTGTTTAAACCATTGTCAGGGGAAGGCTTTAATCGCTAAAGAAAAAGAAAGTTTATCGCTTGTCAGCCTTAAAAGTAAAGTAGCGAGTTTAGCCGATATAATTGTTCTTGGTTCAGGTAATCCGGGTTTTAATCCCCTTACCGGAATTTCACGGGCTACGCCCGTGGATGAATGGAGGATGGGGACGCCGCCCCTACGGGGCTCCAGAAGTTTTGAAGAGATTTTAAGCAAAGGGAGCGCAATTACCCCGGACATTAAAATCGATGATAAAGATCCGGCATTGATTATGTATACTTCCGGAACAACCGGGCAAGCTAAAGGCATTCTTCTTAATTACAGGCATCTTGACGGGACGCCGGAGGCGATGAAGCATTTCGTGGATTTGAGCGATCAAGACGTAAAGATTTCCCCCTTGCCTTTATCTCATTCCGGCGGGCTTATTTATATCCAGAATTGCATTGTATTCGGGATTACTCTGATTTTGATGGAGAGGTTTCAGCCTTTGGAATTCCTGAAGAATATCCAGAAGTACAGAGTAACCTGTTTTCATATGGTTCCGTCGATGTATTACGCCATTTTGCATCTAAAGGAGTTTGAAAGTTTTGATTTATCAAGTTTGCGCTGGCTTGTGGTTTTCGGCGCGCCTTCCGACCCGCATTCATTGAGAAGGTTCCATCAATATTGCCCTAACGCGCATCTTTTAAACGGCTGGGGTATGACTGAGACCTGTCCGCCGAATACGGTTATTCCGCTTGGTTCAAAGAAAATCGAAAGCGTGGGTGTTCCGGCGCCAAATTGCCAGGTAAGGATTGTCGCGGAAGATAATCGCCAATTACAGCAGGGGGAAGTCGGCGAAATAGTGATCAAGGGTTGGGTAGTGATGGATGGATATTATAAAGAGCCTCGGTTGACAGAAGAAGTGATGAGGGATGGCTGGTTTCATACCGGCGATCTGGGCAGGTTTGACGAAGAGGGCTTCCTGTATATAGTCGGCAGAAAGAAGGATATGATCAAAGTTTCCGGCGAAATAGTTTATTCTTTTGAAGTGGAAAACGCCCTTCTTAAGCACGCCGCGGTGCAGGAGGCGGCGGTAGTGGGAATGCCGGATAGGTTGCGCGGAGAGATGGTTAAAGCCTTTGTGGTTTTTAAGAAGGAAGTCCAATCGACGCCTGAGGAATTGCGTTCATTTTGCAGGGAGCATCTGGCTCATTTTAAGGTTCCGCATTCGATAGAGGTCAGAGATTCGTTGCCTAAGACCCCTAGCGGTAAAATACAGAAAGAGAAGTTGAAAGCCCAAGAGATAATATAGTGTAGGGGCTTGATTTATCAAGCCCGTTTTGCGGGCGCCATAAATGGCGCCCCTACAGGATGCCGGCAATTGCAATACGCCTGTAGGGGCCGGATTTATCCGGCCCGTTTGTTTCGGGCGCGATAAATCGCGCCACTACACGAGAGATTGATTTGGAGGAAACAATGGATTGGGAAACGCAGACGCAGGAAAAATTCAAGACGATGATCGACAAAATGCCTATGTTTCACCGCCACATCGCTGAAGCAGCGACGGCTAAGAAAGCAGTTGAAAATGCCAAACAGCGCGGCGCGAATTTAGTAGAAGAAAAGGATGTGGTCGAGGCATTTTTCACCGAAGTACCCAAGCCGTTTTATAGTTTGATGATTAGGCTTCTCGATAATGAGGGGTTTGATTATAAGAAATACGGATTCCCTAAAAAAACACAGATAGGCACAGATTTCGAATCAAAGGATGTTTTCACAGATGAGCACAGATAGGAAGATAGCGGTTATTGGCGCGGGCGCGATAGGCGGGTTGGTCGCTGGTTATCTAAAAGATAAAGGCGAAGACGTATTTTTAGTCGGCCATAAAGATTCTGTCGCGGCGATTAAGAAAAACGGGTTGAATATCTCCGGAGTTAGAGGAGATTTCAAAATAAAAATAGATGCCCTTGATGAATTAAACAGGAAAGTTGATTTAGTGATCCTGGCGGTTAAGACACAGGATATTGAAACAGTTGTCAGCGAAAATAAGGAATTCTTAAAAAACACCGTAATCCTTACTACTCAAAACGGAGTTCAGGCGGATAAAATCCTGGCCAAATATTTTCCTAAAGAAAATATTATTTCTAGCATTGTGATGTTTGGCTCGACTTATTTAGAGCCGGGGAAGATCACGCATAATTTTGAAGGCAAGTGGGTTATTGGGTGTCCGTTTGGTGTAGGGTTAAGCGGTAAGGGTAAAGGGTTAGGGAAAAAGATAGACGAAATTAGCAGTATTTTAGGAAGGGCTTTTCAAGTCGTTTCCACTAATGATATAGTAGGAATGAAATGGCTGAAGGTTTTTGTCAATGCCAATAACTGCCTTGCGGCGATAACCGGTAAAAGCATGCAGGAAACCTTCGCTAATTTAGAATTATGTAAAGTCAGCATGCGGATATGGCTTGAGGGGTTGTCAGTAGTAAATAAGTGCGGGATAAAATTGGTTTCTCTGCCGGATTTTCCGCTTGAGCGCCTGATGAAATCAGCCGCGATGCCCTTAGATGAATCCGCGAATATTTTTTCCGGCATTATGACGAACCTAAGCAAAGAGCCGTTGTATGGTTCGATTTTACAAAGCATAAAAAGAGGCCGCAGTTCGGAGATAGATTTTATAAACGGCGAGCTTGTGGCATTAGCAAGAGAGAATGGATTAAGCGCGCCGCTAAATGAAAAATTAGTCAGGATAGTTCATAAAGTAGAAGAGTCTAAGAAATTCTTGCACCCGCAGGAACTGCTGCAGATTTTATGTTCTTCGCCCACCTATGTTGACGATAAATCGTCATTGCGAGGAGCTTCCGTTGGCTTGGGGCGACGAAGCAATCCCGCTTTAAAAAACGAGATTGCTTCGTCACCTGTATGCCAAGAAAGGGTTCCTCGCAATGACGAGAATATTAATTCGCCATTCCCAAAACTAAAACTCACGGTAACCAATGTCGATGGCCATTGTTATCACGGATATAAAACCGGCGACGAAATAATCCTGGAAGATTTTACGCACGCGCCAAAACATTTTTGCTTAGGATTGGCGCATGTTTTGTTTCCAGTCATCTATGCTTTAAGCTTCGGGGCAAAATTTCCTTTCAGGGATAATCAGCGTTCGCTCCTTATTACCTGTCCTGATGGCGGGAAGCTGGAATTCCAAGCAGAGGTATTTGATAAGAATGGAAAGATTGAAGTAGGGGCGGGGTCTCCCCGCCCTAATAATGGCCCGGATCCTAAGAAAATGCTGGTTGAGGTCGCGCAGGCAAAAGGAAAATGTGCTTATGGCTATAAGCTCGGGGATAAATGGGAGACTACCGGTTTGAAATGTATTCCGGATTTTTGCGGGGCGGCATTTCATTGCGCGTTTCCGGCGTTATTCGCTTTAAACTTCGGCGCGAAATTTTTCTTTATGGATAATCCTGATTCAATCGATACGGTCACCTGCCCCGACGGCGGGAATATTGTGTTTAAGGTGAGCAGGATATGATTGTAGGGGTTTGATTTATCAAGCCCGTTTTGCGGGCGCCATAAATGGCGCCCCTACAGAATGCAGGCAATTGCAATACGTCTGTAGGGGTCGGATTTATCCGACCCGTTGATTCGGGCGCGATAAATCGCGCACATACAGTTCAAACTATAACAGATATGAATAAACGACGAGTGGTGATAACAGGCATCGGAGTTGTTTCTCCCAACGGTATCGGCAAAGAAAACGTCTATAAAGCGATGATATCCGGTAAATCCGGAGTTAAGCTGGTTGATGGGTTTGATGTGTCGGTTTTTAATACCAAAATCGCCGCTGAAGCCAGGGATTTTGACCCTATGAAATTAGGATTGACCCACGATGAGGCTGTGCGCATGGATAGATATGTCCAGTTTGGAGTTGTTGCCGGAAATATGGCGATTAAAGATAGCGGCCTTGATTTTAATAAGGAAAACCTTGAAAGGGCCGGGGTATCTTTAGCCAATGCTATCTGCGGGACCAAATATATGGAAGAGGAATTTTCACTTGTTACCGATAATGGCAAAAAGCCTATTAATCCAAAATTAGTAAGACAAGACCTTTATGACGCGGCAATGTTTAATACCCCTTCGATAGAGCTTTCGGCAAAATATGGGCTTAAAGGAATTTGTAATACCATTTCTACCGGCTGTACCGCCGGGACAGACGCGGTCGGGTTTTCTCTTGAGACGATTCAGGACGGCGAAGCGGATATTATGATTACCGGCGCCTCCGAGGCGCCGATTACGCCGATAACCTTCGGCGCTTTTGATGTGGTCAATGTTTTATCCGCGCGTAATGACGAGCCGGAAAAAGCATCACGCCCGTTTGATAACAAGCGCGACGGATTTGTTTTATCCGAGGGTGCGGGCATATTGGTCCTGGAAGAGTTGGAGCACGCCTTAAAACGCGATGCCCGGATTTATTGCGAGGTTTTAGGCTTTGGCACCAGCTGTAATGCCTTTCATATGACTGACCTGCCTGCGGATGGCTCGGCTATGGCAAGTTGCATGAACCTTGCTTTTAAAGATTCCGGGGTCAAGCCAACAGAGATTGATTATATAAACGCGCATGGTTCTTCGACCCGGATGAATGATATATTTGAAACCCAAGCTTATAAAGCGGTTTTTGGGGATTATGCTTATAAAGTCCCCATAAGTTCGCTTAAATCAATGATCGGCCATCCTTTGGCCGCGGCCAACGCCATAGAGTTGACGGTTTGCTGCATGATTTTTCAAAACCATATTCTTCCACCGACGATAAATCAGGAGGAGAAAGACCCGCAGTGCGATTTGTATTATATCCCGAATCAGGCAATACAGAAAAAAGTAAACATGATCATCAAAACCTCAAGCGGTTTTTCCGGGATACATTCGTCGTTGATTATGAGACGGTATACATAATAGATTCGTGTCATTGCGAGGGAGCCATTGTTTTATTGATGCGACCGAAGCAATCTCGTTCTTTAATACGAGATTGCTTCGTCGCCACACACAAACGAAAGCTCCTCGCAATGACACTGTTGAAAAGGATAATTATGCGCAAGATCGCAGTTACCGGCATAGGAATAGTCGCCCCAAGCGGCATAGGCAAGCGGCCGTTCTGGGCGAATGTCAAAGCAGGAAGGTCTTTTATCAAAGAGATTACCCGCTTTGACGCCCAAGATTATCCGTCGCGCATTGCCGGGCAGATTGATGACCTGGACGCTTATTCCCATGTGTCCGAACGACTGGTGAAAAAAATCGATGCCTTTTCGCATATGGCTTTGATAGCCGCGGAGATGGCCTTAAAAGACGCCGGGATTGATATTCAAAAAGAGGACCCTAACCTCGTCGGTATTTTTTTAGGCAACGCAATCGGCGGATGGCTGTATGCCGAAACGGAATTGCGGGATTTATATTTGGAAGGCAGGGAAGGGGTTTCTCCGTATATGGCCTCGGCTTGGTTTCCCGCGGCCCCGCAAGGCCAGGTTTCTATTTACTACGGAATAAAAGGTTTCAGCAAAACCGTAGTCAGCGACCGGGCTAGTTCTCTAATGGCAATGGGCTATGCCTGCAAAACTTTAGGGAAGGATAAGCTTAATATGATTTTTGCCGGCGGAATGGAAGCGCCTGTTACTCCATACGCCCTTTTATGCTGTAATACTTACGGTTGTTTGTCGAAGAATAATTCAAGCCCGCAGGCCGCTTACCGGCCGTTTGATAAAAAGCGCAGTGGATTTGTTATAGGAGAAGGCGCGGGGATTATGGTTTTGGAAAATATCGAGCGCGCCCGCGCAAGAGGCGTAAATATCCAGGCGCTTATCAGCGGTTACGGGACAACCTGCGACGGAAAAGACAGGATCAATCCGGATATAAGCGGCAACGAATTAGCCCGGGCAATAAAGATGGCGTTGGCTGACGCAAAGGCAAATCCGGAGGAAATCGATTACATAAGTTTAGACGGGTTGGCTTGCGATGATTGGGATTCCAGCGAGGCCTCCGCGTTAAAGCAGGTTTTTGGCGACAAGCTGAAAAAGATTCCGGTTTCCTGCCCCAAGGCAGGTTTCGGAAATCTTCTCGGGGCATCAGGCGCGGTAGATGTGATAATCGCGATTCAGGCAATGGAGCATAAACTTATTCCGCCGATGCTAAATTTGGATGCCCCCGCGGAAGATTCGCTTGATTATGTAATTAAGCAGGCACGCGAAAAAGAAATCCGCAAGGCGCTAGTGATTTCCCGAGGTAGGGGCGGGATTAATTCAGCGTTGGTATTGGAAAGGCCATAATACGAATGTAGGGGCGGGCCTATGTGTTCGCCCTAAAAATGACTTAAAGGGCAGACACACAGGTCTGCCCCTACACAAAGACAACGGAGGATTTTATGAAAATATTATTTGTTATGCCTAAAGTCGGCGCGTGGGCAACGCACGGGATACACAGGTCGCCTAATCAGTTGTATGCTCATTGGGCAGCGTATGTGCGGGAAAGAGGTTATGAAGATGTCTCTGTTATCGACGGTAAGGCTGACCAGATTCCTATGGAGGAGTTAATTGAAAAAGTAAAAGATAGGAACCCGGATATAGTAGTAATGGGTGAGCAGCTGCACGGTTATGGAGGATATGGAGTTTTGCGCCATTTTAAAGACGCGGCCATCGGGATTAAAAAGGCATTACCTAAAACAAAGATTATTCTTGGGGGGTTGTGGTATTCGGCAATGCCTGTACCCACATTGGAGGAAAATCCCGCGGTTGATTTTGTAGTTATGGGCGAAGAGGAATCTTTCGGCGACTTGATCGAGGCGATTGATAAAAATAAAAGCCTTAAAGATGTAGGCGGCGTTACTTCGCGTATCGACGGAGAAATCGTCATGGGCCCGCATAAGCCGCTTTTAGAAGATTTAGATAAGCTGCCTTTGCCGGCATACGACTTATTCCCGATGGATAAATACGTCGGGCATACTTATTGGAAGCCATTCGTTGACATGGTCACCTCGAGGGGTTGCCCTTCAGCTTGTACCTTCTGCTATGAGTGGGATCAGTTTGACCCGCGGTCTCCTTCGGATTTTCTAAAATGGCGCGCCAAAAGCCCACAGCGGGTAATCGAAGAGATGGAACTATTACAAAATAAATATGGAGTCAAGGTAGTAGTAATACAGGATGATAACTTCAATGTTGATCCGGAACGTGTAAAAACATTCTGTAACTTAAAGAAAGAAAAAAAGATAGATATTAAATGGGTTTCGCTTGGCCGTGCTATTGACTGGGTTAATTGCGAATCAATCCTGCCCTTGATGAAGGAAACAGGTTTGTTTATGGGGGTCTTTGGCATTGAGGTAACTACCCAGTCAGAGCTTAAGAGAATTGCCAAGGGTATTACTATTGACCAGATAAGGAAGACGATTGAAATCTTGCGCAAAAACGACATTGCCATAGTCGCGGATATCATGATGGGGTTTGATTATGATACCGAAGCGATCATAAAGCAGCGTTTTGAATTTACCGACGAGGTTGACCCGGACATCCTCTGGGTCGGTTATGTCACCCCAGCCCCTAATTCACCGATGTGGAAGATTTCCTTAAAGAAAAACTGGATCGATCCAAAGAAAGTAGATTTCAGCCAGTGGGACTTTTTGCATCCGGTTATTCCCACGGATCATTTAAGCATTGAAGACCTTGGCCGCTTGGGCTCATGGTGCATGCGCGAGTTCTTCTCTAAGCCCGGGAGGATCAACCGGATCATGGAGAGCAACTTTGATCCTTTGGCTAAACTTTGCTTCCAAGATGTTATGAACGGGATCAACAAGTGGGAGGCAGGCGCGACGAAGGGCGAAGTTCATATATAGTAATTAGTCAGGCAAATAAACAATTGTGTCATTGCGAGGAGCTTTTGTTAGGCAATAGGCGACGAAGCAATCTCGTATTTTAAAACGGGATTGCTTCGCCGCAGTAAATCAACGCGAGGGCGGCTCGCAATGACGTTAGTAACTGGTTTCTTTATGATGGAGGCCAAATGGATATAAAGGCAAAAATAAGGGAAGTTTTGATTAACCTGTTGAAGCTTAAGCCGCAGGAACTGCAGGATAATGTGCGCCTGTGCGATGGTATCGGCGCGGATTCAACTGAATTAGTTGAGTTTGTGATTGCTCTGGAAAAGGCATTTAACCTGAAACTTAGCGCTAAAGAAGTCACTAAATTTTGTTCCGTCGATGATATAGAGAAGATAATACAAGGAAAAGTAAAGGCAAATTAAATATAAGTAATCGGTCATTGCGGGCTGTAGGGGCGGCACAGTGTGCCGCCCCTACAAAGATTG
>CAKKQA010000061.1 GCA_919901925.1 Omnitrophica bacterium GWA2_41_15
GGGCTTAATATCCCTAAACCGGTTATAACTACTCGTTTTCGCATTTTTAATCTAATTACGGGCGCCATAAATGCCTGCCTGCCGGCAGGGCGCCCCTACTGATGTGCTGTCAATTGTTGCGGGCGCGATAAATCGCGCCCCTACAGGATTGCCTTCTGTAGGGGCTTGATTTATCAAGCCCGTTTGTTTTGCCTCTATTTACTAAAACACAATCGTCTTATTCTTATCTCTAACTATAGGGACTGTCCCCGACTTTGTCTGTCAATCTTCGGGGACTGTCCCTGTTTGTTAAAATACAATCGTCTTGTTATTATCCCTGATAACCCTGTAATCAACATACTTTAAGACAGCGTCGGCCAGCGCGCGTTTTTCCAGATTCTTGCCTTTTTGTACCAGCGCGGCCAGATCATCATTATGCGAAACACCCTCTACCTGCTGGCTGATTATCGGCCCTTCGTCGAGCTTCTCGGTTACAAAATGCGCGGTTGAGCCGATAACCTTCACCCCTTTATCAAGAGCTTGCTGATAAGGATTCGCGCCTTTAAACGAAGGCAGAAAACCATGATGGATGTTAATAATATCTTTGCTGAATTTACGCAGGAAGCTTTTAGACAGGACCAGCATATACCGCGCCAAAACCAAAAAGTCGCAGGTATTTGCCAGGTACAACAGTTGTTGTTCTTTGCGGTCTTTTTTATTCGCTGCGATAAAATGATACGGCAGTTCATACTGCTGAACCAGATTGCGGTGTTCTTCATAGGTGCTTGCCACAAAAGGAATCACTGCGCGTAATTCGCCTGTGGCATAAAGATAAAGCAAATCATTGAGGCAATGGCCAGGCTTCGAAACAAATATTCCCATCCGCAAAAAATCCTTTTTATCGTGTATATTCCAGCGGCCGTTAAAACTTCTGGATATAGGAATAAATTCCTTGCATAACGCGTCCTTATTATAAAGGCCTTTATCGATATTAAATTCAACCCGCATAAAAAAATTCCCTTTTTCAGAGTCAGTTGTATATTGGTCTGCGCTGATAATATTTCCCTTATGCCTAAATATGAAATCCGATATCTTCGCGACAATCCCGGGCCTGTCTTCTGACTGAAACAAAAGGATAAAGTTATGTATATCTTTATTTTTCGCCATAATGCCTCCTATCTCTCTAAGCTATTTATTTATTATATAGCAACACACGCTGAAACTCAACCATTACCATTTAAAAGATAAAAAAAGCCCGCGCTCTGTAATAAGCACGGGCTTGATTTTTCTTATTCCTGACGTTAGATAAAATTATCCCTTCCCCACTTCCTTATAAATCTTCCACAGCGCGTAGAGCATTGTTATGGCGGCTATCGTGTATATCGGCGCCCAAACATCTACTTTAAAATGCAGCGGAATTAATTCCGCGATATCGTAGAATACGTAAGCCGCGAAGGTAAGAGCGATAAACCAACCATAAACTTTTTTCTTTTTCACTGCTAACAATATTCCCAGCACCATACTAACCGCTTCGACAACCAACGTAAGATTATTAAGGATTCCCATCATATTCCTCCTTACTCTGCCCACCCTTACTAACTACGGAACTCTTCGGTTTAACTTGCGAAATAGACACGAAATCCTCTATATTCCTGCGGATGCCCGGCTCCGGCGAAAAGACAGAATAACCTAGACGCAGGATAAACTGCACAGGCTTTTCTATGCCTAAATATTCCGGCAACTCCTCATCCCAAGGAGACTCCTCTGTCAACTGCGACATCGGCTGAAAGGCAATCCTTAATTCGGCGCATTTTAACTCCAAACGCAATAATTGCCTTCCTGCCTCAAGCAAAGATGAAGTTGAAAAATCATTTCCGGTAATTATTATAAACCCCGCGCAATTATCCGCTTGATTGCCGGCATTATAAACCGCGCGGTTACGGAAAGAAATAGTCATTGCTTTTTTCTGATTCAAAAAATGATACCAAAGAAAACTATCAAATCCAGATAAACCCAGCGCCTCCGGAGTAAGCCCGTCCTGTTTTTGTTTGGCCTCTTTCCGGGAAAACCTTAACCAGCGGCTTAATTCTTCTTGTTTTTCATTATCATACACCTGTTTTCTGGCAGCTGACACTAAACATTTTGCCAGCCATTCGCCTTGGACGCTTTTACGCGTAAAATAAAAAATATTTCCGGGGGAAATTTCTTTAAGCAAACTGGACGCGACAGGTTTTAACTCTGCCTTACTGTATGGCTTTCTATTAGTGGCCCGCTCTTTCATCAAGAACAATGAATTTTCATTTGATTTTTCACAAGGGACAAGTTTTATCCTGATTATATCCGTATCTTCGGGATTTTTCGCCAGTATTTCTGATTCACATGTGAACCCCTGGGCAAGCGCTGCCAGCCTAAAGCTTTCCCAGAAAGCGCCTATCGATTGTAAAAGCTCGCGGGCAAGCGGGTCAACTTTTGAAAGCTGCCTCGATGAATCAGACTGAATGATAACTTCATTTTCTGAAATAATTTTTACTTCCCAGGGCTGGGTATTATGGGAGCTAGGGGCAAGGCGGGCATATTCGAGTATGGTAAAAATCTGAACAGGCATAGCGGCTATCTTTTCTCGCGCCGCTATATCATCTTTTACACTTGCCGTCTGACAGCCGGTCAGAAAAATTATTATGCCGGCAAAATAGAAAATCTTGCGCGTAATTTTCATATGTGTATGCCTTTTTTATTAATATGTCCTATTATTATTCTACCAAATAACTTTATTTTTCATACAAGAATTTATAAAAATAGCCGCCCCGCCTTTATCAGGCGAGACGGCTATTGCCGAAAAAATCTTTCGGTTATTATTTGACAATGCGCACGTTGATCGCGCGCGGGCCCTTTGGGGACTTTTCAATGTCAAACTCTATATCCTGGCCTTCATTCAATCCGTCAAAATTTCCGTCCGTAATACCTGAACGATGAAAAAAAACTTCTTTTCCTTCCGCGTCAGTGATGAAGCCATAACCTTTATCACGGATCAGTTTCTTAATTTTACCATTAGGCATTTCGCCCTCCTTTGAAAAAAAAGGCCCGGCTCACATTGAACCGGGCCGTTGGTTGCTCTTTTTTAGGTTACAACTTCACTACGTTAGTAGCTTGTTCACCCTTGGGGCCCTTTTCGATCGTAAATTCGACTTCCTGCCCTTCGTTTAAAGATTTATATCCTTCACCTTGGATCGCGCTATGATGCACAAATACATCGCTTCCAGACTCCGGTGTGATAAATCCATAACCTTTTTGGTTCGAGAACCATTTAACTTTACCTTTTGCCATTGTTTGACTTCCTCCCTTCCTCATGAATTTGCAGTAAATCCCGTTAGAAATCCCTATCATCTTTACCTGCTAGATTTTTTCTAACGGGGCAAACAATGACATACAAAAAAACCG
>CAKKQA010000062.1 GCA_919901925.1 Omnitrophica bacterium GWA2_41_15
GTTCTAAAGGGCGAGATTGCTTCGTCACAGATATGCCAAGCGAGGGTTCCTCGCAATGACGATCTTTTTTATTTCTTTTCCGCATCCTTTGACGCTGAGGCTTCGTTCATCCCTTTTTTAAACTCGCTTACCGTTTTGCCTAATGCCCTTCCGATTTCCGGCAATTTACTTGCCCCGAAAATAAGCAGAAGTATCAGCAAAATCACTAACAACTCGGGCATCCCCATATTAAACATTTGAACCCTCCTTTCTGCTTCGCCCTTCAATAATTTAAATCTGGTAGGGCTTCGCAGGAACATACTCTATTAAAAGTCCTGCGGAGCTCTACCATTATTAGGTTTTCCAAGAGCGCGGCAGACTATCTAGCTGTTTTTCCTTTTATATAATCCAATCAATTCCGCCTTATCCAAAATATGGCCTTGCATTGCCTTTTCTAATTCCTGCTTGCTCTGTCCTTGCGACTGATTAAGTTTTGCATCCAGGGCGTAGATTTTGAAAAAATAGCGGTGCGTTCCCGAAGGCGGGCATGGGCCGCCGTAATTTTCCGGGTTAGAATCATTTTTACCCTGCACTCCCGGCACACTATTCTCTTCGATTTTTCCGACGATAGGTATATCATAAACCACCCAATGCACCCATGTACCCATAGGCGCGTCGGGGTCATCTACTATCAAAGCTAAACTTTTTGCTTGCGCCGGCACTCCCTCAATAACCAATGCGGGATTAACCTCTTCGCCTTCGCAGGTATATTTAGCCGGCATATACTTGTTATTCTCAAATCCCGGGCTGGTTAATTTCATCGAGCCGCCTCCTTGTCCGTTTTGCGCTTGGGCAAAATTTACCGCCAATAAAAATACTAACAACAATCCGCATAATCTACTCATCATACCTCCTAGTCCCGGAAAACAACACCTTCGATATCCCCAACTTATTTCTTATGCCTGGCATACGGTAAACACACATCAAATAATGTAACACTGTGGGCAAAAACCCTTTTAAATTTACGCCCAGGATTTTACCGCAGGATTTATTATTTGCCATGGGAATGACAAAACCGGGATCAGCAGGCTTATATTTACGCAAAGGTAAACCTCTTATCAACCTGATCATATTCTTGGCAGCGGCCACGCCTTGCGTAATGGCAAACTGCACCGACATCCTTAATTGCATGCCCTTATACGTAAATATCGCCGCGTCGCCGATAATAAAACAATCATCTCTTAA
>CAKKQA010000063.1 GCA_919901925.1 Omnitrophica bacterium GWA2_41_15
CAATTATCCTCTCGGCTAACGCCGGGCCTATACCGGGAAGCTTTTCAAGTTCTTCTTGGGCAGCTTTATTGAGATTGATTATTTGCGGATGGCTTATAGAGGGAGAACTGATAAATTCTTGGACGCGGGAGCTATTTTTAACAAGATAGTTTACTGTGATGCCTATCAATACTACAAGCCCGAGGAACAACAACACCTGTTTTTCCTGATGGGTTAGATTTAACACGATTCGTAGACGATTTGTTTGTTAGCCAGTTTGCCAGTTACCCGGTTGGCCAGTTTTTAACAGGCTAACCGGCAAACAGGCTAACTGGTAAACAAAACAATTTTATATTACAATATTGACGAGCTTTCCCGGCACTACAATAACTTTCTTCACCGGTGAATCCTTAATCCACTTCTTGACAGACTCATCGGCAAGGGAGCGCTCTTTAAGCTCATCTTCCGATATGCCGGCATCGACGACAATGCTGGAACGGACCTTACCGTTAACCTGGACGACGACTGTAACAGTCTCCTCGACTATTAATGCCGGGTCACATTTCGGCCAAGCAGCCTTAAAGATGCTCTCTTTATTACCCAGCAGGCTCCAGAGCTCCTCGGCAAAATGCGGGGCAATCGGGCTGACCATAATCAATAGGTTAGAGAAAACTTCCCTATCGGCCTGCGATTGGTATATCGCGTTGACAAATTCCATAAGCGAGGCGATTGCCGTATTAAATTTAAACTCTTCAAAATCCGCGGTTATTTTCTTTATTGCTTTGTGCATCGCGCGGATTAATCTTTCTTCGGATTTTTCTTTCAGGTTTTCTTGTACGCGCCAGACGCGGTTTAAAAATTTAAAAGCCCCTTCAAGGCCTCTGTCATCCCACTCCAATTCTGTCTCCGGTGGAGCGGCAAAAAGCATAAACAGCCGTAAACTATCCGCGCCGTATTTCTGAATCATCGAATCCGGGTCAACGATATTTCCTTTTGATTTAGACATTACCTCGCCGTCTTTCAAAACCATCCCTTGAGTCAAAAGGCGCTTAAACGGCTCATCGTAATCAACCATTCCGAGGTCTTTAAAAAATTTGGTAAAAAACCGGGAATATAAAAGATGCAGGATAGCATGTTCGATTCCGCCAATATATTGGTCAACCTGCATCCAATATTTTGCTTCTTTGATATCAAAAGGATTGCTCGTACATTTGGGGCTGGCAAAACGCAGGAAATACCACGATGAATCAAAGAAAGTTGCCATCGTATCAGTTTCCCGGCGAGCCTGCCCCTTACATTTAGGGCAACTAACCTCGACGAACTCTTCAACTTTGTTCAGGGGACTGCCGCCTTCGCCGGTAATCGGCGCTTCTTGCGGCAACCTCACCGGCAAATCTTCGTACGCAACCGCGACTACCCCGCATTTGCGGCAATAAACAATCGGAATCGGCGTCCCCCAATATCTCTGCCGGGAAATCAGCCAGTCGCGCAGGCGCCAATGAGTTTGAATCTTTCCAATGCTTTTGGTTTCCATCCATTCGGCGATTTTTATTTTCGCTTCTTGGTTAGACAGGCCATCAAAATGACCAGAGTTTACCTGTACGCCGTCACCCTCGTAGGCCTCCTGCGTTTCTTCTGGTTTCTGGTTACTGGTTTCTAGTTTCTTTATAACAACCCTCATTGATAATCTATGTTCTTTGGCAAAGAGGAAATCGCGCTGGTCATGCGTCGGCACTGCCATTATCGCGCCTGTGCCGTATTCCATCAAAACATAATCAGCGATCCAAAGCGGGATAACCTCTTCGTTTACCGGATTAATACAATAACATCCGGTGAAAACGCCCTCTTTCTTAACGTCTTCTTTAGAACGGACTGCCTTGCTTTCTTGCGCGCACCTTTCGATAAACTTCAAAACTTCCTTTTCTTCTTTTTTCCCCTTGATAATCTCTTTTACCAACGGATGTTCCGGCGCCATAACCACATAAGTTGCCCCGAAAATCGTATCCACGCGGGTGGTAAAAACCGGGATTATTTTATCACTGTCTTTAAGGCGAAAATATATTTCCACGCCCTGGCTTTTCCCTATCCAATTAGACTGCATGGCGACAACCCGCTTCGGCCAATCCTTTAATTGCTGTAAATCCTCCAGAAGCCGCTCTTTATATTCGGTAATTTTCAGGTACCACTGCTCTAAATCTTTCTGCTCTACTTTTGCGTGGCACCTCCAGCACCCCTCGTCGATGACTTCTTCATTGGCAAGCGTTGTTTGACAAGATGGGCACCAGTTAACTCCGGATGCTTTCTTATAAGCAAGGCCGCGTTCAAACATCTTCAGGAATATCCATTGATTCCATTTATAATAATCGGCGTCACAGGTGGAAACTTCCCTGTCCCAATCATAAGAAAAACCCATCTTTTTTAACTCGGACTTCATCGACTCAATGCATTTAGACGTCCAGATATCGGGCTTGCTCTTATTTTTTATCGCGGCGTTTTCCGCGGGCTGGCCAAAGGCGTCGAAGCCCATCGGGTGAAGCACATTATACCCCTGTATCCATTTGTAGCGGCTGTGAACGTCGCCGATGGTGTAATTACGCACATGGCCCATATGGATCTTCCCCGAAGGATACGGGAACATTTCAAGGCAATAAAACTTCGGCTTATCCGAAGGAGCGGCCTTAAAAATACCGTTATCCTGCCAATATTCCTGCCACTTGTTCTCGATTTCTTTGAAATTGTATATGCCCATAATTAATCATTGCTGTCAAATTCACTTGTCATCGCGGGGAACCCCTGCTCGTCATCGCGGGGAACCCTCGCTCGTCATTGCGAGGAACCCTCGCTTGACATATCAGTGACGAAGCAATCTCGCTTTTAATACGCGATTGCTTCGTCGCCCCGCGCTAACGACAGCTCCTCGCAATGACAGTAATATTTTATTTAATTCTCACCGACATAAGCGAAATCATCGTCCTGACCCCCTGAGAGATATGCTCAAAATCGCAAGGCTTTGTCAAATAATGATCCGCTTCCATGCCGTAACAGCGCTCCACGGATTCCAGCTCATCCCGGGCGCTGATGATGATCACCGGCCGCCACTTATCGTTATGCTTAGTCCTTATTTCTTCCAGCACTTGATAACCATTGAGTTTAGGCATCATAAGGTCCAATAAAACAATATCCGGATTATCTGTCTTTACCTTTTCCAGCGCCTCTTGGCCGTCGCCTGCGGTTACCACTTCATAGCCTTCCTTGGCCAGGCGGAATCGCATAATGTCTAAAACATCCTTTTCATCATCAACAACTAACAGTTTGTACGCCATAGAAAACCTCTCTTTCGCTCTACTTATCGTTGGTTATTCTCAAATTTCTTACTGTTTTTAAATTTAACTTGTCGCTATCTTCGTTTTCCTTCGGAGTTTCTAAAACAAGCGGAACATCCTTTAGCCGCTTGTCACAAACCAGCCGGCGAAACCCCTCAATCCCGATATTGCCTTTCCCTATATGGGTGTGCCGGTCATGATGGCTGCCTAGTTTATCTTGGGCGTCATTAAGATGAATAAGCTTCAGGCGCTTGAGGCCGACAATTTTATCCAATTGGCCTATAGTATCTTTATAACCTTTAGGCGAGGCAATATTATATCCGGCAACATAGGCATGGCAGGTATCGAAACAAACGCCAACCCTGTCCTTACGCTCGATGCCGTCTATAATCTTACGTTGATGCTCAAACTTATAACCTAACCACGAACCAGCGCCTGCGGTATTCTCCAACAATATCATTACAGGCGATTTCTTCGTCCTGTCTAAAATTTTATTCAACGCGGAGGTTATTCTCTTTAACCCCATCTGCTCGCTTGAATCTTTATGGCTGCCCATATGGGTAACCAGATATTCCGCGCCAATGGCCTCGCATTCTTTTATATCATCGATATACGCTTTTATGGAGGCTCGGTAAAGATCACTATGCGCTGAAGCCAGGTTTATCAAATATGGAATATGCACGAATACCGGCGAAATCCCGCTAGCCTGGCGCCGCTTTTTAAACTCGTCGATATCTTCCGGTTTAAGCCGGCTCCTGCGCCATTGACGGGGGTCCCGGGAGAATATCTGCATGGTGTCGCACCCCAAGGCAGCCGCCCGGTCTATCGCCTCATAAATATGGCCGGCAATGGATACATGAACCCCTAAGCGCATGTTGGAATTTTAAACCTTTTAAAAACCATATCGTTGCTTAATTCAGTGATTGCTATATGAGATCCCTCGTCGCCGACTTCTAAGATTAGGCTCCTCGGGATGAAAGCACTACAGTAAAACTATTGACGCTTTCAATTTTAGCATATTAACCGCCCTGCCACAACAAAAAAGGCATAAGCTATTATTAAGAAAAAATAAAATTTTTGAAAGAAAATCCCTCCTTTTTACGTCTTATATAGTAGAGGGTAATGTTTGTAGGGCTTAAATACTAGAAAGGCAGACGAAAAATGTCTAATTTCTACTCACAAGAGATAAAACATAAAGTCCGACGATTGAGAAGCCAAGGCTGGTCATTAGGCGAAATCAGCCGGAAAATGAAAATTCCTAAAAATACCCTTTCCGGATGGATTAAGGACATCCAACTCACTAGAGAACAAAAAGAACGAATAGGAGAAAAAATTCTGACTTCGGCGGCTATAGGCAGGCCGTTAGCCGCAAAGCTTCAACACGAGAAAATAGAAAAATGGAAGCAAAACATAAAGAAAAGGACAGAGAAATATGAAAAGCTGGCTTGGGATAATCCAGAAATAGGTAAGCTTATCTGTGGGTTGTTATATCTGTGTGAAGGCTCTAAGTACCCTTCTTCCAAAGCAATGTTCTTTGGTAATTCAGATCCCGAAATTATTAAATCATTCCTTATTTTGCTAAGAAGGTATTTCAATATTCGTGAGGAGAAACTCCACTGCAGAATAATGCCCAGGTGGGACCAAAACATTGACGAATTACAGTCTTACTGGTCAGATATCACAAAAATCCCTTTAGAAAGGTTTTATAAAACAACCCCTGACAAACGCACAAAAGGAAAACCTACCGCAAAAAAAGACTACAGAGGTGTTTGCACCATATCGTATTGTGATACTTCCCTACAATTTGAACTGCAGTCTATCGGCGAAACAGTAATAAACAGTTTGAATTCCCTCACATAAAATGGTGGAGCCGGAGGGATTCGAACCCTCGGTCTCAACACTGCCAGTGTTGCGCGATCCCAACTTCGCTACGGCCCCATAATTTTATCTATTGACCTTTGCTATTTTAGAATATAAAATAGTTCCCGTCAATAGTTTTCGCCGGGGTGGCGAAATGGCAGACGCACATGCCTCAAAAGCATGCGAGGTCACACTCATAAGGGTTCAACTCCCTTCCCCGGCATTCTTCTACGCCATTTAACTTACAGACAACGGTATGGCTTCGAAGCAATAAACTCTATCAAAAGTTCCTGCGAAGCTCTACCATTATCGGCATATCGAAGAGCGTAGCAGAACCGGCACCAACTTTTTGCTTCATTTCTAAGATCCTATCCACCCTAAATACCCGTTCTTCCTTACGCTTAAGGCAAAAGGCGTCCATTCCTAAAAATTGTTTATTCATATATTCTCTCTGGCCGATGCTTATAGGCTTAACTACCCGCTTACTCCTGACATCGCTTGCCTTAAGATAAATTATTTCCAGCAAAACTCCTTTGTCAATCGCGTCTTTTATCATCACAGACTTATCTTCAAGCGGCATATCGCGCTCTGAAAGCTGATACTGATACTTCGTGACAAACTGGACTACACGCCTGTCCATAAGGATATGCTTCTTCTCTATGGGGCGCTTTAGAATTATTCCCTCCATACTCCTGCAGCGGCTTAGCGCCACATACATCTGGCCGTGCGCGAATGTGCCTCTTCCGATATCGATAATAACCCTGTCAAAAGTCTTGCCTTGGCTTTTATGTATAGTTACCGCCCATGAAAGCTTAAGCGGAAACTGAATAAAATAACCCACGCCTTCCGCCTCGACATGATTGGTTTCATCGTTAAAGCGGAAATGAAAAATCTCCCATTTATAAGGATACACGTCTTCAACATTTCCGTCGGATAATTCTACCCTGACAAAATCTTCTTCTTTATCCTTATTGCGGCGGATATCCAAAACCTTGCCGATTGAGCCGTTAACCCACCTGCCGTAGGAATCGTTATTCAAAAGCATGACCTGCGCGCCGGGTTTCAACCTCAACGCGTACTCGGTAGGCATATATTTCTTATCGAACTCTCCCTCCATTGCCGCTTCAAAAGTATAAAGGCGCGATTTCAATTTAGCTAAATATTCATCGTTAATTTGTGACGCCATATCATTAGTAGTAGTCAGATAAATATGACAGCTTCCCCCCTTATTCTTAAACTCCGCGCCATGCCTTTGGTTAAGCAAGCCTAATCCTTCTTCATCTATAGAATTATTGCGTATAGTATTTAATAAGTTTATAAACTGTTCGTCTTTCTGGCGGTAAACCTTCTGCAGTTCAATGAATTCCATCGGGAAGCCTTCAAAAGCTTTGGCGTCGAAAAAATACGGGCTCTTATAATATTCGCAAAACAACTCCTTCTCTTTATAAGGCACTACCGGAGGAAGCTGGTATAAATCTCCGATAAAAACCATCTGCGCGCCGCCAAAGGCAAGCTTTGAATTTTTCCCGTTTAAACGCAGGAATTTATCTATGCAATCCAGTAAATCCGCGCGTACCATCGATATCTCGTCGATGATAATCGCGTCGACCTTCTTATAAATATTGTTTTTCTTATCTTTTATTTTTTTAACCTTAGGCTCAGTAATATTGGGCTTAAACCGAAAGAACGAATGTATGGTTTCGCCATTAACATTCAGCGCCGCTACGCCGGTAGGGGCTAACACTACTACATTTTTTTGGGTATTATTGCGGAAATATTCTAGAAGCGTAGACTTACCGGTCCCCGCCTTACCGGTGACAAAAACATTACTAACGGTTTTCTCAATCAAATCTAATGCCCTGCGGAATTCTTCATTTAATTCTATCATTGCGGCGTATCAGAGTAGGCATCCCAAATTTTCAGGCATTTTTTATGAAAGGCGATCTCATTCTTCGGCTCAATGAAAAGCTGGTTAGAGAAACAATGGATTAGCTTTGTTTCGTCGTGGTTTTTGTATCCAGGTTTATAAGATGGGCTGGCGCGAAAAAAAGCGTATTTTGTCCCGGCATAGAAGAAATCCAGCACCGTTTCCGGATGGCCTCCGTCACCGGTATTCAACATAATGTTTGCTGACGCAATAAAACCCGGCTTCTCGATCCGCAGGATTTTTCTCTTTATTGCCTCTATTTTTTTCATATCTTTTACTTCCAGCGCTAAAAATAAGTGGGGCCTAGGCTCAAAAAGAAAAAAATACCGGCCGATGTATCCAGGCAATAAGCTGTCGACGGTTTTCTTTAGATAGGCCATTAACTTAACATAAGTGCCTTTCGGTTTATCCCGGATTGCCTCATGGCTCATCCTTAACATTGTTTCTTTAACATCCTTAAAATAAATATCCAGATGTATCCAGCC
>CAKKQA010000064.1 GCA_919901925.1 Omnitrophica bacterium GWA2_41_15
GAAGTTCCAGGAATTGGGCAAGGAGACGCTGGATTTCGCCTCGCCCGCGCTTTTCCCTTCAACAGTGCTTAACGCGACTTCATCTCACGTATCAATTTATTTTAACGCCCAGGGCTTTAATACAACGGTTTGTTCGGGATATACATCTTTCCTTGAGGCGTTACGATACGGAATGCTGGCTTTGGCAACAGGCAAGGCTAAGCATGTATTGGTGGGCTGTGTTGAGGCATTGAGTTATTATTTGTATGGTGGTTTTTATAGGTTAGGTTATATGGCCGGAGTTAAGGGCGAGGCTATAAGCTGTCCTTTTGATAAGAGGCATAACGGCCCTGTTTTAGGAGAGGCCGCGGCAGTATTTTTGATCGAAAAAGAAAAAACAGCAATGGAAAGGCAGGCAAAAACCTTAGCCAAGGTTTTAAGCGTAGAAAGTTTTTTTGACGCGCACAGGACCGGGAAAATTCATCAGCACGGCGAAGGCTTTGAAAAGGTAGTGAGAAAGGCTTTAAACAGCGCTGATATAGGCTTAACTGATGTGGATTATATTTCAAGTTGCGCTAATTCCACGGTTGAACTTGATAGGATCGAGGTAAAGGTAATGAAAAAGGTTTTCGCGAACCGGCTAAAAGATATCCCGATGAGTTCGATAAAATCGATGATGGGAGAAAGTATCTCTGCTTCGGCAGGCCTGCAGATAGCTTCGGCAATCGGCGCGATGCAAAATGGTTTTATTGCCCCGACAATAAATTATAAGGATAGCGACCCGGAATGCGATATCGATTGTGTGCCGAATATCGCCAGAGAAAAGAAAGTAAAGTTAGCCTTGGTGAATTCTTTCGGCCCGGGCGCGTTTAACAGCGCGGCGGTTATAACAAATTGAAAAAACTTTTTCATCGTCATTGCGAGGAGCTTTTGTCTGTACTGGCGACGAAGCAATCACGTTTTTTAGACGAGATTGCTTCGTCACTTATATGCCAAGCGAAGGTTACTCGCAATGACAGCTATTTTTGTTAAGGATAAAAATTACAACAACAAAGGAGGCCCATGAAGAAATCCACTGATTTCGAAGCGGTAAAAAAAGAGGTGAAGAAAATTATCTCCGAAATTACC